>JAHIHZ010000019.1 GCA_018899555.1 Patescibacteria group bacterium | reverse complement strand
GATTATTTGCTCTTTTACAATGAAAAGAGAGTACACCACGCTTTCAAAAACAAATACTCTCCGCTCCAAGCTATGCTACAATCAAATCATTATAAAATTAATTTACCCCTAGAGTGCAAAAATGGGTGGACTTATACATTTTATTGTAATTATAATAAAATCGTGTAGAATTAACACATTATAGGAGGAGGTGGAATATAAAGATAAATAAAAATTTTTAACACATTAATTTTCTAGATAATGGGCCGTTAGCTCAGTTGGCTAGAGCACCGGTTTTGCACTCCGGAGGTCGTCGGTTCAATCCCGACACGGTCCACATAATGAAAATTGCAGAGCGACCGCTCTGCAATTTTTGTTACATTTGTGAGATACAGAAAGGACTCGAATGTGTCTGAGCGCCACTGGTCTGAGCGAAGACACGCGAGCCTCAAGTAAATATGTTTTCTAATGTCGTTTTAGACAGAAAATATATTTACGAAGTGGGAGTCCTACCTGCCTGCGCAGGCAGGTTTGGTCCACAAATATAAAAATACACAATAACAAATTGTGTATTTTTATATTCTATTGTGATTTGTCTTAATCCAAAAATTCTGATATATTGGAGACAAAGTGTTATTTTGTTAAAATAATAAAAAAAGGAGATATTTTATGGATTTAGATCAGGCAATTGCTAATGGAACGCTTAAAGAAGTAATGAACATTACTTCTAAAGTTCTAAAAGAGCCTCGAGAGTTAATAAACGCAGGCACAATTCTTCCTCCCGGTCTCAAATGCTGTGTTTGTTCTCATATAGTAAAAGATCTTTATTTACAAGTAGATTGTAACGCGAATAGATGTTATCAATCTCAAGCAGAAAAAAGTGTTTTTATAGCCAGTTTGATTAGGCACAACATAATTTCTTCACGGACAAAATAAAAAAAGTTTATAAAATAAAAAAAACGGCCCCGAGGGTCGTTTTCTTTTTTTATATAAACAAAAAATAATGAATTCAAAAGCTTAAAAATATGAATAAAATCTAGCACTTTTCTTAAAAATCTCTCCCAGAGATTTTTAAGTTAGAGAGTTTTTTAAAAAACACAAAACATTATGGATCAAAACTCTCATTTAGAGAGTTTTGATTTAATTTGTGTAAAGTATATTTTTTTAATATAATTTACTTATATGAATCAAAAAAAAGGAAAAATAAACTTATTTGCTTATTTTACTAAAAATATGGCGATCGTTGTAGGGCTTGTTCTCATTTGGCGGGGGATTTGGTATGTTTTGGATGGAATAGATATAATACTCGGTGGGAATCATCTTTGGACAGCCATAGGTGGAATTATAATAGGTCTTCTGATTTTGTATCTACCAGATAAAGATTTAAAAGAAATTCAAAAATTATGAAAGAAAAAATACGCTGTGATTGGCCGGGGAATGATTCTCTAATGATAAAATATCACGATACTGAATGGGGTATTCCAACAAAGAGTGACAGGAAAATTTTTGAATTTCTTGTATTAGAAAGTGCCCAAGCGGGGTTATCTTGGAGAACGGTTCTTTATAAAAGAAAAGGATATAAAAAAGCATTTGCAAATTTTGACCCAAAAAGAGTATCAAAATTTACAAAAAAGGATGTGAATAAATTACTGAAAAATTCTGAAATAATTCGTAATAAATTAAAAATAGAATCAACAATAAACAATGCAAAAAGATTTTTAGAAGTTCAAAAAGAATTTGGAAGTTTTAATAAATATATGTGGGGGTTTGTAAAAGGAAAACAAATTGATGGGAAAAGGGAGACATTAAAAGATTTACCTGCAACCACGAAAGAAGCTGAAGAATTTTCTAAAGATTTGAAAAAAAGAGGATTTAAGTTTTTAGGGCCGACAATCGTGTATGCTCATATGCAGGCAGTAGGAATAGTTAATGATCACACGACGAATTGTTTTTGTTATGAATTCAAAATGTCCCCAAGGACATTTTGAATCCACAATGTTTTTTTGTTTTTTAGAAAATGTCCCCAAGGACATTTTGAATCCATAATATTTTTGTCTGCCCTGTTAGAAGTTTAATACTGAACACGATTTAAGAATATATAGAAGCCGTTAGGCGAACCCGCTCGCATATTTTGACAAAAGTATTTATTCTTAATGAACTTCTAATGGGGTGTTTTTTAGAAAATGTCCCCAAGGACATTTTGAATCCATAATTTTTTAAATTACAAATTTAATCTGGGTAAGGCGCGGTTGACCGCGACCTGTCTCTAACAGGATGAAAAATCATTCAAAAGTTGGAAATAAAAAAGGCAAACCGGCTTACAGAACTCCGTCCAAGTTTAAGAATGCCGTTGGTTTTAAGTTTGCCAAAACCAAACAAAATTATAGAAGAAAAGTTTAAATTCAAAATGTCCCCAAGGACATTTTGAATCCACAATTTTCAAACTTTTATTTTCACTTGGTGCTGGCAGCACCAAGTGAGATACAGGTATGAACCTTTTAGTTTTTTACAATAGTACCGTTCGTACGAACGGTACTATTGATAAATATATAACAATATATAGCAATATATAACAATATATAACTACTTTTTATTAATGATCTCTTTTTTGAGCTTTTTAATGACTTCCTCCAACTTAACATCTTTCATACTCTCTTCATTTCTGGATTCAAGTGTTACGGATTTATTTTTAACTTCATTATCTCCAACTATAATCATATAAGGATTTTTTTGTAATTTTGAATTTCTTATTTTTTTACCAAGTGTTTCATTTGATTCATCTAATTCAACTCTCAACCCTTCCTCTTTTAATTTTTTAAATATACCCAGGGCGTACTCTCTTTGTTTTTCTGAAATTGGTATAACAACAACTTGAACAGGTGAAAGCCAAAAGGGAAACGCACCAGCGTAATGTTCAATGAGAATTGCAACAATTCTTTCTATCGCCCCAATAGAAGAGCGGTGTATAACAATAGTTTCTTTTTCTTTTCCATCCGAATCGGTATAAATTAGATTGAATCTTTTTGGCATAACAAAGTCATACTGAACAGTAAAGGCAGTATCTTCCTTGCCAGAGAAGTTTTTCATTTGTATATCTATCTTGGGACCATAAAACGCGGCTTCGTTTTCAGCTTCAACAAATGTGCACTTTCTTTCTTTGAGGACCTCTCTTAAAGATTTTTCTGCTTTTTCCCAGGCCTTATCATCTTTAAAATATTTTTTATCATCTTTTCTATCTCCAAGCGAAAGTCTATACCAATAATTTTTTCCCATTTTAAACCCAAATATATTTGAAATATATTCTATAAGGTCTAATGCTCCGGCAACTTCTTCCTTTGCCTGCTTGTCATCGGCACAAATTATATGTGCGTCAGCCAAACAAAAACTTCTCACCCTCATCAGTCCTGTGAGTTCCCCAGATTTTTCATATCTATAAAGTTTTGCTAATTCCGCAATTCTCACTGGCAAATCTTTATAACTTTTTGGGCTACTCAAATATAATTCAAAATGGTGCGGGCAAGTCATTGGTCTCAACATAAATTCTTCCTCATCTATTTTTATAGGAGCATACATTGAATCTTTATAATAAGGGTAATGTCCTGATTTTTTGTATAAATCAATTTTTGCAATATCTGGGGTATAAACATGCTTATAGTTTCTTTTTAATTCCTCTTCAACTATAAAATTTTCCAACTCTCGTCTTATTATTGCTCCTTTTTCTGTCCAAAGAGGGAGGCCCTTTCCAACTATTTCCGAAAAAACAAATAAACCTAAATCTTTCCCCAATTTTCTATGGTCCCTTTTTTCTGCTTCTTCCTGTAATTTAATATATTCATCAAGTTCTTTTTTTGTTTCAAATGCGAGTCCATATATACGAGTGAGCATTTTATTTTTTTCACTTCCTCTCCAATATGCTCCAGCGACTCTGCTCAACTTAAAAGCATCTGGGTTTATTTTTTTTGCGCTACCTACATGTCCTCCTCCACACAAATCAACAAAATCTCCTGATTTATAAAATGTAATTTTTTGTTTGTCTTTAGTCAATTCATCAATCAATTCTAATTTGTATAAATTATCTTTAAATTTTTCTTTTGCTTCTTTTTCAGAAACTTCAATTTTTTCAAATTTATCCCATTTTTTTAATATTTCCTTCATCTTCTTTTCTATTTTCGGCAAATCTTTGTCTGAAATAGGAGATGAGAAATCAAAGTCATAATAAAATCCATTTTCAATAGCGGGTCCGATTGTTATTTTGGTATCTGGCCATAAATTTAAAACAGCTGCCGCAAGCAGGTGTGAAAGTGAATGTCTATCATTTTGTATTTTTTGTTCTTTTTCCATTTCAATATATTACATTGTTTTTTATCTCTAACAAAATTTTTATTCCATTTCCTTTACAGTTTCAGCCAATAAACTTATGGTTTGATTTCTATACGAAATACGACCTTTTATAATTACACACAGATTTGGCTCTAAAAGATTTTTATATTTTTCAAATATTTTTGGGAAAACAACAACTTCTATAGTCCCAGTTAAGTCGGAAAAATTAACAAATGCCATTTTTTCAAAACTTTTAGTATTTATTATTTTTGTTTCATTTATAATTCCAGCAACCGCAACGGTCATTCCTTCTTCAAGGCCGTCTAAGGCCCTTTTTACTGTGTATTCTCTTTTTAGAAGTTTGTCTCTAAAGTTATCAAGAGGGTGTCCCGAGATATACAAACCAAGCAATTCTTTTTCCCAAGATAATTTTTCGCTCAGCGTTGCCGATTCGAAATCTCTCAACTTTAATTTTGGTATTGAACTACTGTCTTTCATTAGTCCAAAAAGAGATATTTGGTCATCGTGTGTTTTACTGCCTTCTCTGTGGTAGGAAAGCAGGTCTTCAATATTTTCAATCATTTGGCCCCTTTCTCCAAATTCATCCATTGCTCCGCATTTTATCAACGACTCTAAGGACTTTTTATTTATGTTTTTGTCTTTTACTCTATTTAAAAAATCTTCCAGTGAATTAAATTTTCCGTCCTCTTTTCTTGTGATAATAATTTTATCAGCAATTCCTTGCCCGAAATTTTTTATGCTGTAGAGACCAAAACGAATTTTATCTTTTCCGTCATCATTTATTACTGTAAAATTTCCAAAACTCTCATTTATATTTGGCGGGAGAACTCCTATTTTCATTCTTTTGCATTCTTCAATAATTTCTGAAATTTTTTCAACATCTCCAGCGTCAGCGGTTAAAAGAGAACACATATAAACAACAGGGAAGTTTGCTTTCATATACGCGGTTTGATATGAGACCTTTCCGTAGCTTGCCGAATGAGCTTTATTAAATCCATATGAAGCAAATGTTTCTATCATTTTCCAAAGCTCACCGGCTGTATCTTTTTTCATTTCATTTTTTATACATCCATTTATAAACTTTTCTTTTTGGGCTCGCATTTCTTCCGGAATTTTTTTACCGATTGCCTTTCTAAACTTGTCCACCTCCCCCCATGTATATCCAGCAAGTTTTGTAACTATTAGTAAAATGTCATCTTGATAAATCAAAATTCCATAGGTTGGCTCTAGAATTTCACGCAACCTTTCATCAAGATATTTCACGAGTTTGGGGTTTCTCTTTCTTTTTATATATTCTGAAATAAAAGCCATAGGACCTGGGCGATACAAAGCAATCATAGCATTGATGTCTCTTATTTCTGTTGGTCTAAGGTCTTTCAAATATTTTGTTATTCCATCGCTCCCAAGCTGAAATACGCCCATTGTCTCTCCTCGCGCGAGCATTTCATAGGTTTTTTTATCATCAAGGGGAATATTATTTATATCAACTTTTTTATTGCGAATTTTTTCGGCAAGTTTTACCGAATCAGCAAGAATGGAAAGATTTTTTAGTCCAAGAAAATCAAACTTAAGAAGTCCAACATCTTCAATAACATACATATCATACTGTGTTATCAGCTTTCCTCCCCTTGGGTCAAACTGTACAGGTGTGTATTCAGTTAGGGACGTAGGAGAAATAACAACTCCGGCGGCATGAACAGAAATATGTCTTGCGCATCCCTCAATTTTTTTTGCCATATCAATAATTTTTTTTACATCTTTGTCTGTCGCATACATTTTTTTTAAATCGGAATTTTCATCAACAGCTTTATCTATTGTCATAGGGAAACCTTGCTTACCAAGAGGAATTTGTTTTGAGATTTTGTCGCCAATTTGATATTCGTATCCAAGAGCACGAGCAGTATCGCGAACAGCGCCTCGCGCCATCATTGTTCCAAATGTTCCTATTTGGGCGACCCTGTCTTCACCATATTTTTCTCTCGCATATTGGATCATTTCATCGCGTCTATTGTCTGCCATATCAACATCAATATCTGGAGGAGATGGTCTGTCGGGGTTTAAAAATCTCTCAAACGGTATTTGATATTCAAGCGGATTGATATTTGTAATTCCTATTAAATAAGAAACAAGGGAGCCGGCGGCAGAACCTCTTGTGTTTGTAAATATATTGTTTTTATGCGCAAATCTAAGGAGGTCACTTACTACGAGAAAATATGGAGAATACCCTTTTTCCTTTATTATACCGTATTCATATTCAATTCTGTCTGAGACCTCCTTTGTTTTTTTCAATTTTTTTTCTTTCAGACCTAATTTTATTAATTCGTATAACTGTTCATCGGAGTGATTTCCGTTGGAGGTTTTTATTTCTGGAAAGACCCAACTGCCAAGTTTTATTTCTAAATTACATTTTTCAGCTATCTTAATCGTATTTTCAATTGCCTCTGGTATTTCTTCAAAATATTTTTGAGCTTTTTCAAAATTAATAAAAGAAAAATTCTCATCTTCATCCGTGAGTCGTTTATTAGAACCAAAATCCAAATTTGTTTGCACGGACAAAAGAGTATCACGGGCTTCTTTATCTTCCGGATTTATATAATAGACATCATGTGCCGCAACCAGATTCGCTCCGATTTCTTTTGAGAATAAAATAATTTTCTTGGTTAAATTATTATGTCCACTAATTTCTGGGTGGTGTGTTATTTCTAAATATAAATCCTCTGAGCTATAAATTTCTTCATATTCTTTAAAAATTTTTTTGGCCGATTCAAAATCCCCACCTCTTATTTTTTCAGTTGTTTCTGCATTAAAAGACGGAAGAATAGCAACAAGGCCTTTAGAATATTTTTTCATTAATTCTTTATCTATTCTTGGTCTGTAATAAAATCCGTCCAAATTTGATTCAGAAACGAGTTTTATTAGATTTTTATATCCAATCTCATTTTTTGCAAGAAGAACCAAACGATATCTTTTATTATCAATACCCGATTGTTTGTCATGTCTTGTACGAAACGCAATATAAAAATCTACACCTATTATTGGTTTTATATTTTCTTTTTTACATTCTTTATAAAATGAAATTGCTCCATAAAGGTTTCCATTATCTGTGAGAGCGAGAGCGGGCATTTTATTTTTCTTTGCCGCTAAAACGAGCTCTGGAATTTTAGGCAAAGCATTAAGCAAGCTGAAGTGGGAGTGGGTGTGGAGATGTATAAATTCTGTCATTGTTAAATTATATTTCATATAATTTAAAACTCAACCTGTCTGCCGGCAGGCAGAAATGGAAAATGGCAATTAAAAATGTCAAAATGTATCTATGAAGACAAAAGAAAAGATACGATATCTAATTGGAATTGATGAGGTTGGAAGAGGACCTTTGGCTGGTCCTGTTTGTGTTTGTTCTTTCGTTATCTCAAAAGATAACGAACGCAGATTAGCCCCAGTACCACAGAGCTACGCTCTGGCTACGGGGCAGGCGCAGATAAAAAACCGCAGATGGACCCCAGTACCACAGAGCTACGCTCTGGCTACGGGGCAGGCGCAGAATACGACAAAAAGTTTTGATATGAGAACATTTGCAGGGGTTAAGGACTCAAAAAAATTATCAGCAAAGAAAAGGGAAGAATGGTTTGAAAAAATCAAAAATTTAAAAAAGAAAGAAGAAGTTGATTATAAAATTGCATATATAAGCAATTCGGAAATAGACAAAATAGGGATTTCAAAATCAATTAAAAAGGCGATTAAAAAATGTTTGAAAGACATTAATCCAAAAACTTGTAAAGTTTTATTAGACGGGGGATTAAAAGCGCCAAAAGAATTTTTAAATCAAAAGACAATAATAAAAGGTGATGAAAAAAAGAAAATAATTTCTCTCGCTTCAATTATTGCAAAGGTTTCTCGTGATAAAAAAATGTGTGGTTATTCAAAAAAATATCCAGAATACGAATTTCATAAACACAAAGGATATGGTACGACTCTGCACATTAAAAAAATAAAAAAACACGGCTCTTGCAAAATACACAGAAAAACATACATTAAAAACATATAAAAACCAAATTATGGAAGCAAGAGCAATCCAGATTGCTCTTGCTTTACTTTTTATTTATTATATGGTATTGTATATTTGAATAAATTAAAAAGGAGTTCTTTATAAATGGGATTAACTAACCTAAATACTGATGCCCTCTTGGCAAAAAAATATGCCAGAGGTGAGGCATTTTCGGCTGGGATAAAAATAAATATCCAAAACAGCCGGATATTTACCCTCATAGTTTCAGTAACAGGATGGAATTGGTTTGTTCAGACCAAATTTCCAGGGGGGAAATCTGAAAAAAATGAAACACCAGCTGAAACTCTTGAAAGAGAGTGGATGCAAGAAACTGGAAGAAGCTTAAAAAAAGAAAAAACAAAATATGTTCATCACAAGATTTTAAAAGATGGGCACATCCAATTTTTCTTTTTAATTGGAGAAGATCAAGAAGTTGGACCTCC
Organism: Patescibacteria group bacterium; assembly: GCA_018899555.1. Taxonomy (GTDB): domain Bacteria; phylum Patescibacteriota; class Minisyncoccia; order Phycocordibacterales; family 21-14-all-36-13; genus VMGX01. Next base: position 34,760 of record JAHIHZ010000019.1, on the reverse strand, counting down.
GAGCAGGAGAGACCCAGACACGGAACTTCCAAAATGGGAGTTAATGACGAAAGTTTTGCCCAATTTATATGGGCAACATAGGATTGCTCTGATAAAAGCCCTTGATGGACTTTTAATAAGGGACAAAAATTTTTGCAACACTGCTTATATTAGTGACCTTCTTAATGAGTTAAAAAAAGTCAAATCAAAATACAGTGTGCACCGTCAACTGCGCGAAGCCCCCACTAGGGAATTTGAAGACAGAGATAGACCCGATTAATTTCGGGTCTTTTATTTATTTGATATTTTTTAACAAATGTTATATACTGCTATTCATCCTAGCCCAGTTATCTAATTCTGGGGTTGAATTATGACAGTAAGAATGAGACATACAAGAGCTCACACAAGAAACAGAAGAGCTCACCACGCAATAAGCGCACCAGAACTTTCAAAATGTAAGGAGTGTGGTTCTTTATATGTGATGCATAGAATGTGTGAAAATTGTGGTAAATATAAAGGAAGAATGGTTATAGATGTACAATCAAAAATTGCTAAAAAAGCAGAAAGAATAAAAAGAAAGAGAAAAGAATTAGGACAAGAGCCAGAAAGGGATACTGACAAAAAGTAGCTTTTCTTACCCAGTTAAATTCCGTTATAGACGGACTTGCGAAGTAGGATTTAGCAGGTTTTAGATTAATAGTAGTAATTAGTTCTTTATTTTATGGGAAACAGACATCTTTCGCGGTCAATAGTAATGCAATCTCTTTTTGAGTGGGATTTTTCTGGGAAGAATACAAAAGAATTGGATGAAATTATAGTTAGGAATATAAAAGAGTTTGCCCCAGATGATAATGATAATGAATTTATAAGAAATCTTGCAAAAGGTGTTATTAAAAATTTATCCAAACTTGACGACATAATAACAAAAGCTGCCCCAGAATGGCCAATTGAAAAAATAGCAGTTGTTGATAGAAACATATTAAGAATTGGTCTATATGAGTTGCTTTTTTCTAACCGAAAAGAGGTTCCTCCAAAAGTTGCCATAAATGAATCTATTGAACTCGCAAAAGGGTTTGGTGGTGAGAGTAGTGGCAGATTCGTTAATGGAGTTCTTGGTTCTGTATATAAAGAATTAGGGGAACCCGGGAAAGAAGAGACAACAAAGAAAAAAATAAGAGATATCCCCTATGAAGAAATGCCGATAGAAAAACTTGGTGGCGCGGTTGTTTATGCAAAAAAGGAAAATGAAATATATTTTGGTTTCGTGCACGATGTTTTTGGTCATTGGACATTGTCCAAGGGGAAAATAGAAAAAGAGGAAAATGAAAAAGAGGCGACGATTAGAGAAATAAAAGAAGAAATAAATGTTGATATAAAAATAAAGGAAAAACTAGGGAGCAATGAATACATTGCGTCAGACCCGGAAAAAGGAAAAATAAGAAAACAAGTTGTGTATTTTCTTGCGGAAGCAAAATATAAGGAATTAAATTTAGGCAAATCCGGCGGGCTTGACGATGCTAAATGGTTCAAATTAAAAGAAATAGTTGACCTCAATTTTTATGATGATATTCTTCCGATTATTACAAAGGCCGTAAATATATTATTAAAAAATAATGAAAAAGAGAAAATTTCTTAGAAACTAATTATGATTGATTTTTCAAATTTTGAGAAAATAATAAAAGTAGAGTTTGGGAATAAAGATATTTTAAAACAGGCATTTACTCATCGCTCATATTTAAATGAAAATAGAAAAGGGAAGGTTGGGCACAATGAGAGATTGGAATTTTTAGGCGACGCTGTTCTTGAACTTGCTGTAACTAAATTTTTATATAATAAATACCCTGAAAAACCAGAAGGAGATTTAACTGCGATTAGAGCGGCTCTTGTGAATACGAATACAATTTCTAATGCAGCAAAAAAACTCAAAATGAATGACTTTTTACTTCTTTCAAAGGGAGAGACAAAAGACATCGGTAGAGCAAGACAATATATTCTTGCAAATGCATTTGAGGCGATAATAGGCGCAATATATTTGGATAAAGGATTTGATGCGGCTGAAAAATTTATAGAGAAAAACATTTTTTATCTTACTGACAAAATTGTTTCAAAAAATTTGTGGCAGGATTCAAAAAGTTATTTTCAGGAAAAAGTACAAGAAGAAAATGGATTGACACCGATTTACAAAACTCTAAAGGAAGATGGCCCCGACCATGATAAACATTTTTCTGTTGGAGTATTTATCGGTGAAGAACTTATTTCAGAGGGAAAAGGAAAATCAAAACAAGAAGCAGAACAAGAGGCGGCAGAAGAAGCTCTAAAAATAAAAGGGTGGAGATGACAAAACGCAGATTAATCCCAGTACCACAAAGCTACGCTTTGGCTACGGGGCAGGCCCCCACACCAAAATTTTTGGTGTGGGGGCAGGCGCAGATGACAAAACACAGATAGACGCAGTTGACAGATTAGTTTTATTAGTATACTATTACATCGGAAGTAAAATAAAATATGGAGTAAAAATGAACAACAATTTATTTTCAGGTTTAACTTTTTCGGGATCATCATCCAAAAGAGAAATCAGTATAAATAAACAAACAGATTCTCTTTTGTTCTCTTGTGATAATGGACAGACCATTTTTAGTGAAGAATCAGAAATTGAAATTTGTCCAAATTGTCAATATTCTATTGATACAGTTGAAACACCATACAAGTGTCCAAACTGTGAAAAAGTTAAATTAAGTTTTTAGCCCGGAGTTTAGAATACTAAACCGAGGGCTTTTATTTTCCAAAAAATAAGGAGCGAAGCGACTATATTTTTTGAGAACCCCTTCATCAATTTTGTTTCGGTTTATTTTTTAAATTTTGTATAAATATAAAGTTTATTTTCTCTCGCAACGCAGAGCTGGAATAAGCCGAGCGAAGCGAGTGCGTTGCCACGATAATATTGTTCAAAATTGATGTGGGGGTGGAATAAGGAGCGAAAGCGACTATATTTTTTGAGAACCCCTCCCTACTTTTGTTTCTGATTATAAATCTAATTTTTAAATTAGAAATCTTTCTTTGGGTTTAATAATTTAATGAGAATAAGTTACAAAAGTAGGGAGGGTGGTTGTTTGACTTATATAAAGATATGATATATAATTTCAAGAAATAAGTTCATTAATTAATTATTTAATTTTTCAAAACATAAGAAGGAGTTTAAATGTCTGGAATTAAAGAAGAATTTTTTAAGTATTTTTCTGAAAAATTCAATCTTTCAACTAATACTAAAAATGAAAAAGTGTTTCGTTTTGTAGCTAAGGAATTGATACAACCTGAAACAATAAACGAAGCTATTGAAAAATTTTTTAAAGAAAGAGAATATTCTACTAAAAAAATATTAGTAGGAGGATTTCTTTTTTTAAAGGGAAAAGAGAAAGTTTTTGTTACTATAACAAATTCTTCTGGCAGATTTCCTTTTTTAATTTTTATTTCAATTGAAGATTGAAATTTCTTCACACCCCCCCTTGTGGGGGTTTTTTATTTTTTATTATTTTCTTATCGTGTTAAAATATTATCATTGAATTTAAAATAAACCTGTCCCGTTAGAAATAAATTTAAAACCTCTGGGAATTTAAATGCTCTAACTTAAAAATCTCTGGGAGAGATTTTTAAGAAAAGTGCCAGATTTTATTCATATTTCTGAGCATTTAAATCTATGGTATTTTGTTTTAAATCCATAATGTTTTTGGTTTCATTAAGAATTAGAAAATAAAGTAAAAATGTGTATTTTAAAAAAAATATAAAATTATAAATTAATTTATGAGAGTTAAAAACTCTCAATTTCTAACGGGATGAATTTAAAATCAATAGAATTATCAGGGTTCAAGTCGTTTGCGACGAAAAGTAAATTGGAGTTTAAGGCTCCGATTTCTGCCATTGTTGGGCCGAATGGTTCTGGCAAATCAAACATTGCGGAAGCGTTTCGTTTTGTGTTAGGGGAACAGTCAATAAAATCAATGCGCGGTAAGAAGGGCGAAGACCTTATATTTAATGGTTCCAGAAATATTCCGCGAGCAAATAGAGCAAGTGTAAAAATAACTTTTGATAATAAAAAAAGGCTTTTAGATATTGACTATGACGAAGTTATATTTGAAAGGGCTGTATACAGAGACGGTATGAACCGGTATTCGATAAATGGAAGCCATGTGAGATTAAGGGACATTATGGAAATATTGGCTGGTGCGAATATAGGGTCAACTGCACACTATATAATTTCGCAAGGGGAGGCAGATAAAATTTTAAATGTTAATTCGCGAGAAAGAAAATTAATGATAGAAGACGCTCTTGGTCTGAAGATTTATCACTATAAGAAAAAAGAAAGTTTAAAAAAACTTGAAAAAACAAAACAAAATATAAAAGAAGTTGAAGGATTAAGAAAAGAAATAAAACCACACATCAGATTTTTAGAAAAACAGGTTAAAAAAGTTGAAAGAACTTATAATCTGAAAGATAAATTAAATAAAATATATAAGGAATATTTGAAAAGAGAAAGAATATATCTTAATAATGAAAGAAGAAAATTAAATGAAGAAAAAATAAAACCCCAAAAAGAATATGATGAATTAAATAAAGAATTAAGAGAATTAGAAAAAAATTTCACCCTGTTAAATCCTGCAAAGCAGGAATTTCGTCAGGGACGAAATTATTTAACAGGGCAAGCAAAAAAGAAGGAAGAAAATATTGATGCAAAAGAACTTATAGGAATTAAGGAATTTTTAGAAAAAAATCAGAAAGAAAAAAACCGTCTTGAAAGGGAAACGGGAAGAATAGAAGGGGAAATGTCCTATAATGAAAAAAATTTGGCAAGAACTAAAAATCTTGAAGATAAAAATAATTTTGTAAAAATCCCAGTATCAAATTTAAAAGATTTTTCAAATATTATAGATAAATATACAAGCGAGGCGGAAAAAGCTAATGAGGTTTTGATAGTGAAGAATATTTTAGAAAAAATAAAAGAGGCAATAAATAATTTAATATTAGTTTATAGAAAAAAGGAAACGGATTTTATAGATACAGAAGAATACACAAAGTTAGAAATTGAAAGATTAAAAAAAGAAAAAAATGATTTAGAACTTGGAATAAATAAAATCAAACAAGAAGAAAAAGATCTAATGAAAAGATATATTTCTTTGCAGAAAAAAATAGAATCCGAGAAAGATGCCCACAAAGATACAGAAAAAAAGATTTTCCAAATAATGGCCCAAATAAGTGAAATAAAAATTCAATTAAATTTGTTAAATTCAAGAGAAAATAAATTATTTTCAGAGGAAGCAAATTTTAAAAATGAATTTTCTGAAGCACTTGTTTTAATTAAAAATGAAATGTCTTCTTTTTCTAATTATGAAGTATTCAATGAAAATAATTTCAGGGTCACAACAGAAGATATAATAAACGAGAACAGAATTAGGCAAGAAGAAAGAAAAAGGGAGGTAGAAAAAATAAAAATAAGACTTGAAGATATTGGTGTAGGTTCTTCTGATGAAATCATTGGAGAATATAAAGAAGTAAAAGAAAGAGATGATTTTTTAGAAAGAGAGATTGGTGATTTAAAAAAATCAAAAGAATCAATAGGTATCTTAATAAAAGAATTAGAAGAAAAATTAGACATAGAATTCAAAGAGGGAGTAAAAAAGATAAATGAACAATTTAATGATTTTTTTGTTTCAATGTTTGGTGGTGGTTTGGCGGTTATAAATGTAGTTAAAAATATAAGAAAGAAATCAATAAAAGAGGAAATTGATTTTGAAGAAATTATAGAAAACTTTAATAATGAAAATGAGGAAGAGATTATTGAAGAAGGTATTGATATACACATATCATTACCTCATAAAAAAATAAAAGGGTTGGAGATGCTATCTGGCGGAGAAAGAGCATTAACGTCAATAGCTCTTACATTTGCGATGTCGCAAATAAAACCGCCGCCTTTTATAGTCCTTGATGAAACAGACGCAGCATTAGACGAATCAAACTCAAAAAAATATGGGAATATTATTGAAGGCCTTTCAAAGCATTCTCAACTTATATTAGTCACCCACAATAGAGAAACCATGTCTCGTGTCGGAATTTTGTATGGAGTAACAATGGGTTCAGATGCTACGTCAAAACTATTATCAGTTGAATTTGAGGAAGCTGTGAAAATAGCAAAATAACTTTAAAAGCTCTAACTTTGAAAGCTCTAACTTTGAAAGCTCTAACTTTGAAAGCTCTAAACGAGCTTTCAAAGAAAAGTGCTAGGTTTTAAATCATAACCCCGAGCTTTCAAAGAAAAGTGCTAGGTTTTAAATCATAATCCTGAGCTTTTAAAGAATAGTGCCAGATTTGAATTCACAATTTTTTTATGTTATGTGCCAGATTTTATTCATATTTCTGAGCATTTAAATCCATAATGTTTCTGTTAAATATTTGAATCCACCCCAGTAAAATATCTTTTAGATTTTACCTGTCTGCGGTAGGTAGGCGAGGCAAGTAATTTTTTTAGTTTTTAAAATAAATTATGTTATAATCTTGATGACATCATGATGGAAGAGAAAAAAAAACAAATAAATATCCCAGAAAAAAAATTAAATGTCACGCCACTTACTATAGAGGAACTTGATGATGATATAAGAAAAACAGTTTCAAGAATAAATCAAGAGTTTATTGATGGGCTCAATTTTTTAACACGCCATACCAAGTCCGTTACTGTTTTTGGTTCAACAAGATTTGATGAAGATAATTTTTATTACAAAAAAGCTGAATCAATAGCAAAAAAACTTTCCAGAATAGGGTATGACATAATCACTGGTGGTGGTCCAAGCATTATGGAGGCAGCAAATAAGGGGGCTTTTTTTAGTGGGGGAAAAGGTCGTTCTATAGGATTTAATATTGAATTACTACACGAACAGGCTGTTAATCCGTATGTTGAAGACGGAATGGGTTTTTATTATTTTTTTAGTAGAAAATTTATTCTCACTTTTTCATCCGAAGCATTTATATTTTTTCCAGGCGGGTTTGGAACAATGGACGAATTTTTTGAAATTCTTACACTTGTTCAGACAAAAAAAATTCAAAAAGTTCCAATAATATTATTTGGCAGTGAATATTGGAAAGAAATAGATAGATTTTTAGATAGCGTGTTTTTAAAAAAATTTAAAACTATTGATGAAGAAGACATGGGACTTTATACTATTACAGATAACGAACAAGAGGTTATAAGAATGGTGGAAAGTTCACCAATGAGAAAGGGATGAAAATTGTCGGTAGGCGACAATTTTCATCCATAATATTTTTATAATTTGACGAAAAATATCTGTTCTGTTAGTATAACTGCTACAAAATGTTAAAAATAAGATTAAAAAGAGTTGGGAGAAAACATGATCCGTCATACAGAATTGTTGTGACGGAGGATTTCCGTGGTCCTAAAAGTGGAAAATATTTAGAGAATGTTGGCTCATACGATCCTAGGAAAAATATAAAATCTGTTAAAGCTGGTCGTGTAAAATATTGGATTTCAAAAGGAGCACAAATCTCGGATACTGTTCATAATATTTTTATTTCAGAAAAAATTATTGATGGCAAAAAAAGAGATGTTTCTTCAAAAAAGAAAGGTAAAAAAGCTTTAGAAAAAGATGGTAAAAAAGAAAAATCGGCAGAACCTCAAGAAAAGACAAAAGAGGCAGAAAAGACAGAGGAGATTAAAGTAAAAGAAAAAACTCCAACAGAAACTCCAACAGAAACTCCAATAGAAACTCCAACAGAAGTCTCAAAAAAATAATTAAATCAAAATATCTCGCCCTTTCTCCTATGAAACGGTGGGATTGTTCTTTTGTCGGGTTTGTGTATAATATAATTTAAAGACAGCATGATAGGTCGCGCTGTTTTTCCATCTCATATTTAATTTGATGGATTGCAATAGATTAATAGTTATTTGATAAAGGTAAAATGGAACAAGATAAAGATTTTCTAGAGTATGTTATAAAAGCTTTGGTTGATCATCCTAAAGATGTAAAAATTAATAGGGTGGTTGACGAGATGGGTGTACTTATTACTCTGGATGTAAATCCTGAAGATATGGGTAAGGTTATTGGTCGCAATGGTAATACGGCTAAATCAATCAGAACATTGCTAAGGGTTGTTGGTATGAAAAACCACGCGAGAGTAAATCTGAAGATTAATGAACCAAAGGATGGTGTTAAAAGAACACCAAGAGTGAGTTCTGTGTCTGAAGAAGTTGATAGAGCAATGGAAGATTTGAAAGCATAATTTTTTAAATAATAGATTTAAAGAGAAAACCGTGATATTTTGATATCACGGTTTTCATTGTAATAAAATAAAAGATGATAAATTTTCATGTAATAAGTATATTTCCAGAGATTCTAAATTCATACTTGAATGAATCTATTCTTAAATGTGCCCAGAAAAATAAAAAAATAAAAATAAATATATATAATCCGAGAGATTTTTCTACAGATAAACACAAAAAAGTTGACGATAAGCCATATGGTGGAGGGCCGGGAATGGTTATGCAAGCTGAACCTATTATAAAAGCAATTCAAAAAATTCAAAAGAATAAAAAGAATAAGGAAAAATCAAAAATAATAATATTTTCTCCAAGAGGAAAAAAATTTACAAACGCTGAGGCAAAAAAATTTTCAAAATGTAAAAATTTAATTTTAATTTGTGGCCGTTATGAAGGAGTAGATGCCAGGGTTAAAAAAATTCTTAAAACCTGCCTGCCGGCAGGCAAGGCAGAAGAAATCTCAATCGGTGATTATGTTCTCACTGGTGGGGAAATCCCTGCAATGGTGGTGATAGATTCGGTATCAAGACAAATTCCCGGAGTTTTAGGAAACGAAGATTCAATAGAGGAAAAAAGGATATCAAGTAGTGAAATGTACACAAGACCGGAAATTTTCAAATTTAACAACAAAAAGTACAAAGTTCCGGGAGTTTTGTTATCGGGGAATCATAAAGAAATAGAAAAATGGAAATTAAAAAGCTCTGGGAGAGCTTTTTAATCCATAATTTTTGTTTCTTGTTAAACCAACAATTTCAGCTTGTAAATATAATTAAAAATGCCCCGAAGGGCATTAAAATCGTAATTTATTTCTTTTCGTCTTTTTTAAAGACATTATAAAATATCCCCATAAAAAGGCAAAATAAAACAATTAACACAGGAATATTTGAAATTTGCTCAAAATAATCCCCAAAATTCATAGTACCTCCAAAATTTTTCTATTTGTATAATATATAATTTTATTAATTTTGTCAAATATGATTAAAGAGGAAAAATTTTTACAGATATTATTTTTGAAAACCTAGACCTAAACCCCGTTAGAAGTTAAGTATCAAAACAGATTTAAATAGAAATTGTGAAATCATTTTTATATGAATTTAAAAAAAAGCAGGAAAATATTTGTAGCGATGTCTGGCGGAGTTGATTCATCCGTTTCTGCTTTTTTGTTAAAAGAAAAAGAATATGACATAACAGGGGTTTTTATAAAAGTTTGGCATCCTGAATTTGCAGAATGTGATTGGAAAAAAGAGAGAGATGATGCAATGAGAATTTGCGCTCAATTAAACATACCTTTTTTGACATTTGATTTTGAAAAAGAATATAAAAAAGAAGTTGTGGATTATATGATTAAAGAATATAAAAATGGTAGGACTCCAAATCCAGATGTGATGTGTAATAAAAATATAAAATTTGGGGTATTTTTGAAAAAAGCACAAGAAATGGGGGCTGATATGATTGCGACGGGGCACTACGCTCGTCTAAAGACGACGCAGATTAACGCAGATAAAAAACCGCAGATAAACGCAGATGACATGATGTATAAATTATATGCTGGGATTGATAAAGAAAAAGACCAGTCGTATTTTTTGTGGGCTCTTAATCAAGAACAATTATCAAAAACACTTTTCCCAATTGGAGATTTAGAAAAAAGCGAAGTTAGAAAAATAGCTAAAGAAAATAATTTAGTAACGGCTGAAAAGAAAGATAGTCAGGGGGTTTGTTTTATTGGGAAGATTCAAATGAAGGAATTTTTGAAAAATTTTGTTTCTGAAAAGAAGGGGGATGTTTTAAATGAAAGAGGTGAAGTGATTGGGCATCATGAAGGAGCGTTTTTTTACACAATAGGGCAGAGGCATGGATTTACAATTACTAAAAAGAAACCCGATGAAAAACCATATTATATTATTTCAAAAAATATAAGCGACAACGCTCTTACTGTCAGGGAAGGAGATGAAAAAGAATCTTCTCTTTATAATTCAAACAAAGTAGAAATAGAAAAAATAAATTGGATTTCTGGAGAAAAACCCAGTGAAAATAAAAAATATTTGGGAAGAATAAGATATCGCCAACCACTTCAAAATTGTTTTGTTAAATATAATGATAAAAAAACTTTTGTGATTTTTGAAGAAAAACAAAAAGCAGTTGCTCTCGGCCAGTCAGTTGTTTTGTATGACAGGGAAGGGTGCTTGGGAGGAGGAGTTATAGAAAAAATCTTATAAGATTTTTTCTAATATTCAATTTCTAATTTCTAATTATTAATGAAATTTTTTACCCGTGAAGTCTGACTTCACGGGTACTATTGACATATTTATTTTATAGGTATATAATTTTGTATGAATTGAATAGTTTTTTATCACAAACAAGGAGAAATATAAATGAAAATTATAATATTCTTTTTAATTTCTTTTACAGTTTTTCCATTTCTCGGAATTATGGTTGGTTCTTTAGGTCTATTTAAAAAGAAAAAGGAATTTATCAGAATCCCGGTTATCTTTCTCGCCATAACTCTGATCTTTTTTTTATTATCAGTGTTAACGGCAGAGTATATGGGGTCTGTTTCTTATCTCGGTAAGCTCTTTTTCCTCATGTTATTTTTGGGTTCTTTTTTAATTACTGTCGGGATTAGAGGCGGGATTAAAGAACGACCAGATAAAGAAGGCGGAAATAGAAGTACAAATCCGGAAGGCGAAATGTAAAATTTTAAATCTACTGTGCGTTAGTTTACTAACGCACTTTTTTTATTTCCTTTTCACATGTTAAAATATAAATAACAAAAAACATGGATTTTTATAAGGAAAACAAAAAATGGGTTCTAGTGTTGGCTTCAGTAATAGTTATAGTTATTTTAATTGCGGTTTTTGGTAATACTTTTTCTGATGGGAATCTCAACGACAAAAAAGAAATTCCAATTATTGATTCAATAAGCGCTTATCACTCATATGAAAGCGGCCTTCATAACTATAGAGGGTCTTTAACACTCCCAAACCCATGCTACATATTGAGTGTTGACGCTGTGGTTAGAGAATCTTTCCCCGAAGATGTTACAATTAGATTTACAGTACAAGAAGAAAAAGGAGATAAAGTTTGCGCGCAAGTGCTCACTGAAAAGGGTTTTAGAATTATCTTTCAGGCGAGCAAAGAGGCAAAAGTTCAGGCAGTTATAAATGATGTTCCAGTTCAATTTAATATTGAAAAAGAAACAATTACAAAATAATTTTGAAGAAATAATAAAAATAAAAAGATGGAGAATATAACAATTAAAAAAGCAGACGGGACATTAGAATTTTTTGACCCATTAAAATTGGTTAGTTCACTTCAGAAATCTGGTGCCACAAAAAAACTTTCTGATGAAGTAATGAGAGAAATTGAAAAGGAAATCCAAGACGGGGTGAAAACTTCTTATATTTATCATAGAGCTTTCAAAATACTTAGAGAAAAATCAGAACCGGTTGCATCTAGGTATTCTTTAAAAAGGGCTCTTTCGGAAATGGGCCCAAGTGGTTTCCCATTTGAGTTGCTCATATCTGAGATATTAAAAGAAAAAGGTTATGAAACTGAAAACAATCTAATAATGAACGGGCGCTGTGTTGAACATGAAATAGATATTTTAGCAAAAAATGAAAAAGAGTTTATAATATGTGAGGCGAAGTTTCATAATACAAGCGGTATTAAATCTGATTTGAAAGTTGCCCTTTATGTTGATGCAAGATGTAGAGATTTAGCAAGGGGGAATTTTGATGGTAAAAAAACAGAAAATCTCTCTCCTGAATATTGGTTAATTACAAATACAAAGTTTACAAAAAATGCAATAATTTATGGGAAATGTAGCGGTCTTACAATGATAGGGTGGGGCTACCCCAGAAAGGGGAATTTACAAGATTTGCTTGAAGATTTAAACCTTCTCCCTTTAACTGTTTTAACAAATTTAACAAATCAAGAAAAAAGAGTTCTTTTTGATCAGGGGGTTATTCTTTGTAAGTCCTTATCGGAAAATAATGAATTGTTAAGAAAAATAGGGATAAAAGATACACGAATTGGTCGTATACTTAAAGAAGTGGAGGGCGTATTAAAGACAAAAAGATTATCCTAAATCAAAACTCTTTGAGTTGATTAGACATTTTTTGTTTTGTTTGTATAATAGGATTCTATCTATGAATACTAAAATAGACAAACATAATATGGGAAATAATTTTAGTGTGGATGAGGCAAACAAAGAGTATATACAAAATGGTGGCATTGAAGGTTTAAATAAAAACAAAAACAACGAAATGAAAAAAATAATAATAGTCGGGGTAATATTTTTTATAACAGGATTTATAGTATCTTATGTTTTTGGGGGTGGGATAAAAAATTTTATATTAAAAAATAAAATAGGAGAAATTGAAAATGTGAAAGACAACGGTGTTTTAAATAATGAAAATATAGACCTATCTACACAAGCAGGTGAAAAAACTTTTTTAAGTAGAGACACGGTTGCTATTGAAAGTCAGCCGTTTGGCGATAGTGTGATTATTTCAGGACTTGATTTAGAAGAAACTGTTTGGGTTACTATTTATGAAAGTTTGGAGAACGGCGAGTTGGGTAATATACTCGGGGCTGGAGTTTTTGACAAAGGTTCTTATAAAAACGCAAATGTTGAGTTATTAAGAGGAACGGAAGGGGATTCAAAATATTATGTAAAACTTTTGAAAGATGATGGTGATAGAACTTTTGATCATGTGAAAGATTTACCGGTAAAAGATTTTGTGACAAAGAAAGATATTATGGTGATGTTTAAAACAACTTCGGGGATGCCCAGGTAATTTGTCTGGCGACAAATTTGCAGATGAACACAGATAATAAAACGCAGATTTACGCAGATAAATTAAAAAGCTCTGGGAGAGCTTTTTAATCCATAATATTTTTTATAAAATTACCAAATCACCAAATCATCCCAGTAGTAGAGCAAAGCTCACTACGGGACAAGTAAAAACATAAAATCAAAAAACCACATATACGCCATGGCGTATATGTGGTTTTAAAATTATGAAAATAAAAAACTTACACTTAATCCTGCTATAGCAGTGATAGAGTGTAGATTTTTAAATTGTGAAAATAAAAAACCGGCGACACAGTTGTTAAACTATGTGCCGGCTAAATTCAAAAAAAAGTCACTAAAATATTATTATTTACACCGTAATAAACAGTGTAATTTTTATACCGGAGAGTTTTTCCGGCGAATTTTTTAGGGATTTTTTCTACCCTTATTTCTATCCTTCCGCGGGTAGAAAGTGTTCCGGGGCTAAACCCCAACAAAGTAGGAACAGCAGAACCCAAAAAATTTTCGTTTTTCCATTCAATATACATAAACAGTGGAAAAACGGATATTAATAAACAAAATAGGATTATTAATATGAAATAGATATCATAATAATAATCCTGTGTTAGTAATCCGACGCCGAACACGATGACCATCAGACCAAATACATAGGAAATGACTCCAATAATATACTTTTTCATTTTTTCCTCCTTTGGAAATTAATTGAAAAATATTTTTTTATTTTTGAATCAAAAAACTATTTGATTTTCTGTTATATATTATATACCTAAATTATTTGTTTGTCAACTATAAAATATTATGGATTAAAAAGCTCATTTAGAGCTTTTTAATTTATGTTATAATAAATTCATGTCCGAATACTATAATTCATTAAGAACGAGAAATTTATTTGACCCTGAATCAAAAGAATTTTTTAAATTAAGTCGTTCAAAAATTGATTTATTTGTTGAGTGTCCAAGATGTTTTTATCTGGACAGACGGCTTGGTGTTGGCAGACCACCCGGATTTCCTTTTAATTTAAATAGTGCGGTTGATACGCTTCTTAAAAAAGAATTTGATATTCATAGGGCAAATGAAACGACTCATCCTATGATGAAAACATACAAAATAGACGCAGTTCCTTTTCAACACGAAAAAGTAGAAGAATGGAGAAATAATTTCAAGGGTATACAATTTTTACATCAACCAACAAATTTTTTGATTTTTGGTGCGATAGATGATGTTTGGATAAATTCTAAAAAAGAACTCTATATTGTTGACTATAAAGCTACAAGCAAAGATAGTGAAGTAAATTTAGATGCAGAGTGGCAAGATGGATATAAAAGACAGATGGAAATTTATCAATGGTTATTTAGACAAAACAAATTCAAGGTTTCTGATACGGGATATTTTGTTTATGCAAACGGAAAAAGAGACAGGGAAGCGTTTGACGGGAAATTAGAATTTGATGTAAAAATTATTCCGTATAAATCTGAAAAATCAGATTGGATTGAAAAAGCATTATTTGATATGAAAAAATGCTTAACCGATAGTAGAATTCCAAAAGAAGGAAAAAGATGTGATTATTGCCCCTATAGAGATTCTGCGGTAGATGTTGTTGAAAGACATAAAAAGTTTAATATAAAAAATAAAGATAAGGGTTTAGAAAAAGATTCATTATTATTTTAATTTTATATTTTTATATTATTTATGAATTCGCGAGAAGATTTATTGAAACACTTAGAGAATAATACGGGGGTTTTAAAAAATCCAGAAATAAAAAAGGCATTTGAAAAAATTGATAGAGCTGATTTTATAAAGGAGGAATACAGAATTGAGGCATATGAGGATTATCCACTGCCAATAGGACATGGGCAGACAATTTCACAACCAACAACGGTTGTATTTATGTTAGAACTTCTGAATCCTCAAAGAGGTGATAAAATTTTAGATGTTGGCTCTGGTTCCGGTTGGACTACAGCTTTATTATCTCAAATAGTTGGTCCCGGTGGAGAAGTTTTTGGAGTAGAAATTGTGCCGGAGCTTATTGATTTTGGGAGAACGAATTTGGCTAAATATAATTTTAAAAAATCTCATATAATAAATGTTATTGAAGAAATTGGATTAAGAAAACATGCTCCATACAAAAGAATTCTTGTTTCGGCAAGTTTTGAAGGAGAAATTCCTAAAGAGCTTTTAGAACAATTAGACATTGGTGGAATAATGGTGGCGCCTGTCTTAAATTCAATTTTTAGAGTTAAAAAGTTATCAAATGGAAAATTAGAGAAAAAAGAATATCCCGGATTTTCTTTTGTCCCGTTTGTCAATCAAGAAAACAACAAAACAATAAAACAACCCCGTTAGATAAAAAATATTTTGGATTCAAATGCTCAGAAATATGAATAAAATCTGGCACTTTTCTTAAAAATCTCTCCCAGAGATTTTTAAGTTAGAGCATTTGAATTTCTAACGGGGCAAGTAAAACTAAAAAAAAGAAATGATGATAGAAAGCAAAAACAAAAAAGAATTAATGAGAGAAATTAAAGATGAAGTTCTGAATTTAACAGAATCTCCTCTGTATGAGTATAGAAAACAAAATAATTATTTTCCCGTGATAGGAGAAGGGAATCACAACGCAAAAATTATGTTTATAGGAGAAGCGCCGGGATTAAATGAAGCAAAAACAGGAAGGCCATTCTGTGGTTCTGCCGGAAAGATTTTGGATGAATTATTGGAAAATGTGGGAATAAAAAGGGAGGATGTTTATATTGGAAATATTTTAAAAGATAGACCCCAACAAAACAGAGACCCGCTTCCAGCTGAAATTGAAATTTACGGACCATTTTTAAATAGACAAATTAATATAATTCAACCTAAAATTATCGCGACGCTAGGTAGATATTCAATGGATTATATAATGAGAAAATTTGAACTTGAAACAGAATTTTTACCAATAGGTCAAATGCATGGTAAGGTATTTGATGCAAAAACTGAATACGGAGATATAAAGATAGTAATTTTATATCATCCAGCAGTTGCAATTTATAACAACAAAACGAAAGATACTCTTAAAGAAGATTTTTTAATTTTGAAAGATTTTATATAATATTTTATGATAGTCGCACTATCTCTGCGATAGCGGGGGGTAGTGCGACTACAAGAGTAGTGTCAGATTTTAATTCACATTTTTTTTGTTTTTTAAAACAAAACGAAAAAATCTTTTCTACACTTAACTCTGCTATAGCAGAGTTAAGTGTAGAGGGAATATAATGTTTTTTAACTTCAACTTACTCATATGAAAAAATATAGTAGAGGAGAACTAACTAAAAACATTTTAAAATTTATTGGAGGGACCGCTTTTGTTGTTGGTTCTATAGCATTACCGCAATTACCGATTGTTTACAAAATGTTTGACGCTGAAAGTTGGAAAGAAAAAGAAAAAATTAGACGGGTGATAGATAGGTTGAAATATAAAAAATATGTAAAAATTTACAAGAAAGATGAATACGATATTATAGAAATAACTGAAAATGGAAGAAAAGAAGTTTTAAAGTATAAAATAGATGAAATAAAAATAAAAGAACAAAAAAGATGGGACAGGATTTGGAGAGTAATAATGTTTGATATTCCCGAAAAAAAGAAAACGGCTCGAGATGGCTTAACTCTAAAATTAATTAAAATGGGATGTGCTCCTATACAGAAGTCAGTTTTTGTTACTCCTTATGAATGTGAAAAAGAAATTAAATTTATAGGAGAATATTTTGAAGTTTCAAAACATATAATTTTTCTTGAAACAAGAAAAATTAATAATGAAGATTCTCTAAAAAATGAGTTTGAACTTTAATTTTTTTTTTCAGTTTATTGTATTTATTATATCATCAAGCGTCGCACTATCTCTGTGATAGCGGGGGTAGTGCGACGCCCTCTCTTAAAAAATTGATTTAAAATGTGTTAAGATAACGATATGAACAAACCAATAAAAAAAGTTTTAAAAAATGGAATGAGAATTGTTATTATTCCAATGAAAGAAAGTCCAACTGTGACTACGCTTGTTCTTGTTGAGGCAGGTTCCAAATACGAAACAAAAGAAATAAATGGAATATCTCATTTTTTGGAACACATGATGTTTAAAGGGACGAAAAAAAGAAAATCTCTTGAAATATCAAGAGAGTTGGATGCGCTCGGGTCAATGAGCAATGCTTTTACTTGGCACGAATATACTGGATACTATGCAAAAGCGAGAAATAAAAATTTTAATAAGATTACAGATGTAATATCAGATATTTATTTAAATTCAGAATTACCAGAAAAAGAAATAGAAAAAGAAAGGGGCGTAATAAATGCAGAAATAGATATGTATGAAGATTTACCTCAAAAAAATGTTCATATGTTGTTAGAAAAATTAATGTATGGAGATCAAACAGCAGGTTGGAGTATTTTAGGCACAAAGGAAAATATAAAAAAAATTAAAAGAGAAGATTTTATTAAATATAGAAAAAAACACTATGTCGCAAAAAAGACAGCTGTTGTAGTAGCAGGAAATATTAATCCAAGGAATATTTTAAAAGAAATTGAGGAAAGATTTTCTCAAATAAATACACATAAAGGGGGAAAAAAGAAAAAAACAATTGAAAAACAAAACAGACCCCAACTTTTAATAAAAGAAAAAAAGACGGAGCAATTACATCTTGCTTTTGGTTTTAGGGCGTTTGATGATAAAAATAAAAAATTACCAATCGTTAAATTATTAGCGACAATATTAGGAAATGGTATGAGCTCTCGTTTATTTGAAAAATTAAGAGAAGAAATGGGTGTTGCATATTATGTTCATTCTTATAATTATTCACAAAGTGATATAGGAAACTTTCGAATATTTGCCGGAGTTGACCCAAAAAGAATTGAAGAAGTTTTAAAAATGATTATCAGCGAATTAAAAAAAATAAAAAATGAAATTGTTTCAGAAAAAGAAATCAAAAAAGCAAAGGAATATTTAATAGGAAATATGAACATGGGTTTGGAATCATCCGATTCTGTTGCAGAATGGTATGGGGAACAGGAGATAATGCATCTCAAGTTGGAAACACCCGAAGAAGAGACAAACAAAATAAAAAAAGTCACAGCTGAAAATATAAAAAACATAGCGAATGAAATATTCTTAAACAATAAAATGAATTTGGCAATAATCGGACCAATAAAGAAGAACAAAAATTTGTTAAAATATATGAAAGTATAATTTAAATCATTATTTATGATCACAGCCAAAGAATTAAAAAATAAATATTTAAACTTTTTTAAAAAACGCGGGCATGCGATTATTCCTTCTGCATCTTTAATTCCTGAAAATGATCCATCTGTTTTGTTTACAACAGCTGGTATGCATCCGCTCGTTCCGTATTTAATGGGGGAAAGGCATCCTTTGGGTAATAAACTGGCAAGTGTTCAAAAATGTATAAGGACGGGCGACATTGAAGAGGTTGGGAATGAAACACACCACACTTTTTTTGAGATGTTAGGAAATTGGTCTTTGGGCGACCCCAAAGACCCACAAGGGGTGGGGACAGGTTATTTTAAAAAAGAAGCGATTGAAATGAGTTTTGAATTTTTAACAAATGAACTAAAACTTTCAAAAGACAGATTGGCTTTTACTGTTTTTGCTGGAGACAAAGATGCTCCATTTGACAAAGAAGCATTTGAAATTTGGGGAGGTTTAGGAATACCAAAACAAAGAATAAAAAAACTTCCCAAAAAAGATAATTGGTGGGGTCCTGCTGGAGAAACAGGTCCCTGTGGTCCCGACACAGAAATGTTTTATTGGTCCGACTTGGCGGCGGAGCCACCAAGTGAGTTTAACCCTAATGATAAAAGATGGGTTGAAATTTGGAATGATGTTTTCATACAATATAATAAAACCAAGGAAGGAAATTTTGAACTCTTATCTCAAAAGAATATTGATACGGGAATGGGGCTAGAAAGAACATTGGCTGTTATAAAAGAATTAGATGATAATTATAAAACAGAACTATTTTTACCAATTGTTGAAAAAATAGAAAAATTGTCCAACAAAAAATATAACGAGAATAAAAAAGAAATGAGGATTATTACTGACCACATAAAGGCGAGCGTAATGATTTTGGGTGATGAAAAAGCAGTTATCCCTTCAAATACAGGGCAGGGTTATGTTTTGAGACGACTTATCCGCAGAGCTGTAAGATATGCAAAAATTTTGGGAATAGAAAAGAATTTTACAGCCGATCTATCTGAACCAATTATAAAAATTTATAAAGACATTTATCCCGAAGTTAAAAAGAATGAGGATTTTATAAATAGAGAATTAGAAGCAGAAGAAAATAAATTTAGAAAAACATTGGAACAAGGAGAAAAAACTTTTGAAAAGATGTCTGAAGATAAAAATATTTCAGGAAAGGAGGCATTCATACTTTTTTCTACATACGGGTTTCCCTTTGAACTAACTGAAGAATTGGCAAAAGAAAAAGGTTTTAATATAAATACTCAAGAATTTGATGAGGAAATGAAAAAACATCAGAATTTATCAAGAACTGCTTCTGTTGGAATGTTCAAAGGAGGACTTGCAGACACGAGTGAAAAAACAAAAAAATTACATACAACAGCTCATCTAATGTTACAAGCGATGAGAATTGTTTTGGGAAATCATATTGAACAGAAGGGAAGTAATATAACAACGGAAAGATTAAGATTTGATTTTTCTCACTCACAAAAACTAAAAGATGAAGAAAAAGAAAAAATAGAAAAAATTGTAAATGAACAAATACAAAAAAAACTACCTGTTTGGTTTGAGGAGATGACTTTAGATGAAGCTAAAAAAATAGGCGCGACGGGAGTTTTTGAAGACAAATACGGAGATAGAGTTAAGGTTTATTTTGTTGGAAAAGAAAATGATAATTTTAGTAAAGAGATCTGCGATGGCCCACATATTGAAAATACTTCAGAGCTTGGACAATTTAAGATAATAAAAGAAGAAGCCATCTCTGCCGGCACTCGTAGAATAAAAGCGATTTTGGAATAAGAAAGTTGTTAGGCAAGACCTCACAACTTTTTGACTTTGCTCCTTATCCACCCCACATCAATTTTGAATAATATTCGTGGCACCACACTCGCTTCGCTCGGCTTATTCCAGCTCTGCGTTGCGAGAAAAAATAAACTTTATATTTATACAGAATTAAATAATAAACCGAGGCAAAATTGATGAAGGGGTTCTCAAAAAATATAGTCGTTCCACTCCTTATTTTTTGGAAAATAAAAAAACCACATCAGAATATAAGAATATTGATGTGGCTTTCTCGCGAAAACGCGAAAAGAATTTAAAAAACTTAGATTTAGTTACCAGTGTCCATCTCCGTTGGGTATATTACATCCTTTTTTTTTCCCACGCGGAGGTGGGAAATTTTGAGTATTACTACCCCCATTTGAGGCGGCATTCTTGATTTCTTTATTCAAGATCTTAAATTCTTGATCGGAAACTTTTCCAGTTCCGACAGAATTTGCTAGAATTGTCGCAGCCACACCGATTTTTCCTTGAGCTAATAGCCCGAGAATTTTTTGCTTCATAGCTTTTCTCCTTAATTGTAAAAATCTAAATTTTAGTTAAAAGAACTTCCCCCAATAATTACTATTACACAATTTATGAAAATATGCAAGCATATAAAGATAGATGAACATTACATCTCCACACTTTGATAATTGTCTATTTACATCACATGATATAATTAAAACATGAATCCCGTAGTAGAAAATGGCATTAAGAGAAGAAGAAATTAAAACGAATAACTTTATGAGAGAAAATTTATCAATATTAACAACAAAAATAGCAACGCTCTCTTAGAGCAATGCCATTTTTCACTACAGGATGAATCCCGTTAGAGACCGCGGTCACGGGATTAAAAATAAAATTTAAAATAATATGAATTACGGTCGTAATATTATAAAAAATAAAAACACGGATTGCGATTTGATCGCGACCTGTCTCTAACGGGATGAATACAGAAAAAGAAAAACTAAATCTCATCATAGATATAGGAAGCGGAAGCGTTGGGGTTGCGGTAGTGTCTGTCTGTTCTAGCCCAAGTGTTATACCTGAAATTCTTTACACAAACAGAAAAGAAATAAAATATTATGGTGGTTTAAATTCAAGACGCTTTTTATTTTCAATGATAAGCGCATTTGAGGAAGCGCTAAATGATGTGCAAAGAAATTTTATTTCTGTGTCTATAAATATAATAGATATAAAAGAGGCCCACTGTTTTTTTTCTTCGCTTTGGCATATTTCTCAAATAAGAGTCTTGATTAACGAAAATAGAAAAGATACGAAAATTACAAAGTCGCTGATAGAGAAAATGATTGAAAAAGAGTCAGAAATTTTTGAGACATCTACTCTGAAAAGTAGTATCAATATTTCTGCTGAAAATAATGTACAAATAATTGAAAAGAAAATAATGCAAATAAAATTAAACGGCTATGAAACATCCGAGCCGTATTCAAAAATGGCAAAAACATCGGAAATAAATTTTTTTATAAGCGCCGTATCAAAAAAAGTAATAGAAATATTAGAAGAATCATTTTTTAGATTTTTTAATAATAAAACCATCCAACACCACACATTTATAAATACGGCATTCGTAACCTTACGAGATTTAAACCCAACAATAAATGATTATCTTTTTCTTGACATAAGCGGTGAAGTAACAGAAATTACAATTGTTAAAAATGGAATTTTATTTGATTCAATATCTTTTCCGTTTGGTAAAAATTCTATAGTCAGAAAGCTTTCTGAGGTCTTAGGTACAAATAAAGAGGAAGCAATCTCCAGGGTCCTGCTTTATAAATCTAACAATTTAATAAAAACTAAAGATAGTAAAATTTCAAAAATTATAGAAGATTTAATGAAAGAATGGCATAAAATGTTTGATATTTCTATAAAACAATTATTATCAAATATCGCGTTGCCACAGGTGATATTTTTTATGTCGGATGATGATATTAGCCAATTAATTGGAGATTTTATAAAATTATATAAATTTGATAATATAGATACTTTTGAAAAACTTGTGAATGTAAAGTTTGTTGATAATGAAATTTTTGACAGATATGTAAAATATAGTAATCAAAGAGAAAAAGACCAATTTTTATCATTAGAAGCCGTGTTTTTAAAAAAAATAAGAAAGCTTAAATAATTATTGATTTTAGGTTATACTATACAGGTTAATCAAATTCATCCGGCACCACTTTTATTTTTTTTGTTGAATTTTTAGTTTTAAGATTCTTTGTAAAAATGTAAAAGTGGTGCTGGATAAAAAAATATTATGGCAAAAAAAATTTTAGATGGCCTTGTTTCTTTGAAGAAAAATTCAATAAGACAAATTTCTATTGAACATGAAGGGAAAAAAGAAAAACAAGATAGTGAGCCAATATCACCAAGAAAAATAAGAAGAGAAAAAAGAGCTTCTTCTTTCGGTCTTTGGTTTATTGGAATAGTTGTAATTGTCTTTTTATTTTTTTTGTTTTCAATTTTATTTTCTAATGCAAAGGTTTTAGTTTACCCACAGAAAATAACACTGTCTTTAGATGAAACAATTTCTGTTGTTAAAAATCTTGATAATAAAGACGCAATGCAGTATGAGGTTATGACAGTAAGCAAAGATGGGTCTAAATCAGTTAAGGCGACCGGGGAAGAATATATTGAAGAAAATGCTTCTGGAATTATAACGATCTTTAATAATTTTGATTTAAAAGACCAAAGGTTAATAAAGAATACAAGATTTGAATCAACGAGTGGATTGATATATAGAATAAAAAATTCAGTGATTGTTCCCGGTATTAAAAAAGTAGATGGTAAAAGTATTCCTGGCAGTGTAGATGTTAAGGTTTATGCCGATGAACCAGGTGAAAAATATAATATGAATTTAAGCGATTTCACTATCCCTGGATTTAAAGGAGACCCACGATTTGACAAATTTTACGCTAGGTCAAAAACGCCAATTACAGGCGGCCTTATCGGTAATATAAAAATTGTTTCGGAAGAGGACAAACAAACTGCTATAAAACAAATACATTTAGAAATTGAAAAGGAAATATTAAATGAAGCGCGTCTTCAGATTCCGAGTGATTTTATGCTTTTTGATGATTTAATCAATATTTCATTTGAGTCATTACCAAATTCAAATGTGGATGGAAATACTGTATTAATTAGCGAGAGAGTAATTCTGAATGGCGCGATTATAAATAAAAAAGAATTGGCAAAATTTATAGCAAAAAATAAAATTGAAGGGTATAAAAATGAAGATATTGAAATATTAAACATAAATGATTTAGAAATTTCTGTTGTTGATAAAAATAAAAATATATCCAAGGGAGAAGATATAGAACTTAACATAAAAGGGACAGCAACACTTGTTTGGGCATACAACGAAGAACAATTAAAATTAGATTTGGTTAACAAAGACAAAAAAGATATTAACTCAGTTTTATCTAAATATTCTGGCATAAAAAAGGCGGAAGTTGTTATAACGCCCTTTTGGAAAGGGGTTTTCCCGGATAAAGCAGAAAACATAAAAATAGAGAGAATTTTAGAATAAATAATAACTTTAAAAACTCTGTTGACTCTGTTGACTCTGTTGACTAATAGTATGTTGTTTTGTGTGGTTTGATGCGGGCGGTTGACTTATATATGGTTATTTTGGTAATATACAGCACTGTTATTGTGATGAATATAAAAAAAGAACAAGTCGAAAAAGCATATGGTATAGTCGTTGAAAGTATGCCCAATACGACCTTTAAAGTTAAGTTTGAAAATAGCGAAGAAAAACTCACTTATTTGTCTGGTAAAATGAGAAAAAATCGTATCAAGGTTGTTCTTGGGGACAAGGTTACTGTTGAGCTGGATAAATATGGGGGTAAAGGAAGAATAATAAAAAGAAATTAACACATCATACTAACTTAAAAAGCTCTTACTTTAAAAGCTCCAAATGAGCTTTTAAAGAATGGTGTCAGATTTTAATCTATAATGTCGAGCTTTTTAAGGAAGGTGATAGATTTTAATCTATATGAAAGTAAAATCGTCGGTAAAAAAAAGATGCCCAAAATGTAAAATAGTCAAAAGGAAGAATCGTTTATGTGTAATTTGCGACAATCCTAGACACAAACAAAGACAAGGATAATTTGTTTTTATTTTTATTATGAGAGTTTTAGGAATTACAATATCAGATAACAAAAAATTGGAAATAGGTTTAACCGGTATATATGGCATTGGTAGGCCTAGGGCAATCGAAATTCTTAAGAAGGCAAAAATAGATAAAGATAAGAAAGCAAAAGATCTAACTCTTGAAGAAGAAAATAATATAAGAGAATTAATTGAAAAATATTCAGTAGAGGGTGATTTAAAAAGAAAAGTTTCTTCAAATATAAAACGTCTAAAAGATATAAAAACATATAGGGGGATAAGACACATGAAAAGATTACCGTCTCGGGGGCAGAGGACAAAAACAAATTCTAGGACAGTTAGAGGGAATGTCAGAAAAACCATGGGTTCTGGTAGGAAAAAAGTAGATAAGAAGTAGAAAAATGTAAAGTGCAAATCTCAAAATGAAAAATGACAATGCAAAATGTTAAAATGAATGAATATATTTTTAAATTATTTTAATTTTGAATTTTAAATTGTAATTTTTAATTTTGATTTTTTAATTTTTAATTTGAAATATGGGTAAAAAACGAATAGTTAAAAAAACAGGTGGAACAATGGACCGTGAAGCAAAAACACGGGCTATTTCTAAAACCCCGAAAAAAAAGATAGAATCTGCGATACTTTCTATAAAATCAACCTACAACAACACGCTTGTTACTCTAACCGATTTAGGTGGTAATGTGATTTTCTGGTCTTCTTCTGGGGCCCTTGGTTTTAAGGGCGCAAAAAAAGGAACCCCGTTTGCCGCCGCAAAAGTTGGAGAATTAATTGGGGAAAAAGCAAAAATTATGGGAGTAAAAGAAATAGATGCAGTTGTAAATGGTGTTGGTACGGGGCGCGAGTCGGCAATAAGGGCTTTTATATCAAGAGGCATAAAACTAAATTCTGTTAGAGATGTAACATCTATCCCACACAATGGCCCAAGACCCCCAAAGACAAGAAGAGTGTGAATTCAAATGCTCTGACTTTTAAACCTCTTAAATGAGGTTTAAAAGAATCGTGTTAGATTTAATTCTATTTTAAGCATTTGAATCCATAATTATTTATTTTTCATCCATACTTGGAAACCTCTGACTTTGAAAGCTCTAAATGAGCTTTCAAAGAAGAGTGCTAGGTTTTAAATCATAATCCTGAGGTTTTCAAGAGGAGTGTCAGGTTTTCATCCATACTTGGAAACCTCTGACTTTGAAAGCTCTAAATGAGCTTTCAAAGAAGAGTGCTAGGTTTTAAATCATAATCCTGAGGTTTTCAAGAGTAGTGTCAGGTTTTCATCCATACTGTTTTTATTTTTTAACAAAAATTCTAATAATTAAATAAAAATTATATTATGATAATAGGTCCAAAATATAAAATATGTAAGAGGTTAGGTTCTGGCGTATTTGAAAAATGTCAAACAGAAAAATTTGCTTTGGCACAATCAAAAACGGGTAGAACAAAAAAATCTTCATCAAAAAAAAGACCAAGAGCAATGACTAACTATGGTCGTCAACTAATAGAAAAACAAAAAACGAGATTTACCTATGGGATTTCAGAAAATCAATTTAGTAATTATGTCAAGAAGTCTATAGAAAAAAAGAAAACACCTCCAAGCGAGGAACTTTTCAAATTTTTGGAGAGTAGATTAGATAATGTTGTTTATCGTCTTGGGTTTGCTAAAACAAGAAGGATGGCAAGACAGATAGTTTCTCACGGGCATATAACGGTAAATGGTAGAAGGTTATCAATACCATCTTATAATGTTAAGGTTGGTGACAAAATTTCAATAAAAAACGAAAGAAAAAATAATAGTTTATTTATTAATTTAGATAAAGAAATAATGGACATGCCGAGTATACCACCTTGGATTTCTTTAAATTTAAAAAACAAAGAGGGGATTTTAAAAAATGCCCCGGTTTATAATCCATCGGATTTATTATTTGATCTACAGTCAGTAATAGAATTTTATAATCGTTAAAATTTATAGGTTTTTCAGGTTTTATACTTGAATAAATAACAAAAATGGCGTATAATTATTAATAATCAATAAAAATTATGGATTACGATATTGTTTTACCATCACAGCCGAAAATTATAAAAGAGGAGGATTTTGAAGGTGTATATGAAATAGAGGGCCTATATCCCGGCTATGGTCATACACTCGGGAATTCTCTTAGGCGTATCATTTTATCCTCTTTACCGGGAGCTGCAATTGTGTCTGTCAAAATAGATGGGGTTGACCATGAATTTACTACAATGGACGGGGTTCGGGAGGATGTGATAAATATACTTCTTAATTTGAAAAAGATAAGAATAAAAATGGATACGGAGGAACCGCAAATGATGTATCTAAAGATTAAGGGAGAAAAAGAAATAAAGGCCGGAGATATAGAAGTACCTGGTCAGATGGAGATATTAAACCCAGGTCTTGTTGTTGCGCATACGACAAACAAAAACGCATCATTGAATATAGAAATGAAAGTTCAGAGGGGCCTCGGTTATATCCCAAAGGAGACAATAGAAAAAGATAGGGTGGATATAGGGTCAATCTCTCTTGACGCAATATTTAGTCCAATAAGAAGGGTAAATTATGAAGTTGAAGATATGCGTGTTGGAGAAAGAACAAATTTCAACAGATTAAGAATTTTTATAGAAACAGATGGCACAATGACTTCAAGAGAAGTCCTTGAAAAATCAATAGGAATAATGATAAAACAATTAAAAGCCATCGTTGGTTTTCAGGAAGATGAAGAGGAATCCATAGAAGATATTGATGATTTAATTGATAAAAATGTAGATGATGAAAAAGAAATTTCAGATGGCAGTTCAACAGATAAAGAATTTTTCAAAACAAGAATAGAATCACTTGGTCTTTCTGTTAGAACAGAAAATGCGCTTAAAAATGCAAGTATAAGAACTGTTGGAGGATTAACAAGAAAAAAAGAAGAGGATATATTAGAAATTGAGGGGCTTGGTAAAAAAGGCCTTGATGAAATTAAAAAACTTTTGAAGAGTAATAATGTTTCTCTAAAAACAGGATAAGATGAGACATCACAATAAAAACAGAAAGTTTGGCCGGACAACAAATCAAAGAAAAGCTTTGATAAAATCTTTGTCTTTGTCTTTAATAAAAAATGAGAAAATCAAAACAACTGAAACAAAGGCAAAAGAGTTAAGACCTTTTATAGAGAAACTAATTACTAGAGGAAAAAATAAAACTTTAGCTTCAAAAAAATTAATAATTTCTAAATTAGGGAGAAAAGATTTATCAAAAAAACTTGTTGAAGAGATCGCCCCAAGATATAAAGATAGAAAGGGTGGTTATACAAGAATTACAAAATTGTCAAAAAGAGCCGCTGATTCAAGTTCAATGGCTGTAATAGAATTCGTTTAAAGACGAATTCGAGGCACCAATGTAACTTGGGATTTGTAGTTTGGAATTTAATATTTTTTATGGAATCCCCACACTAATCTTAATTTCGTTTGAAACAGATTAGTTTACAAAATAGAGTGGGTAGTGGACCATGGAACAAATAGATTAAAATAACAAATAAGGTCAATATTATTAAAAATTAAGATTAGTATAGGGATGGAAATTTACACAGTTGATGCAAAAGATAAAAAATTGGGGAGATTAGCTAGTAAATTAGCAGTTTTACTAATGGGAAAAAATTTAAAAAATTATAAAAAAAATATTAGTTCTGATGTGATGGTGATGGTTATAAATGCGTCAAAAATGAGTTTGGACCCCCAAAAAATTAGTAATAAGAGATATTCTCGTTTTTCCGGTTATCCCGGCGGGCTTAAAAAAGAAATGGCAGAAAAAGTAATAAAAGAAAAGGGTAACGCTGAATTAATAAAAAAAGCTGTTCATAATATGTTACCAAATAATAAACTTAGACCCGGTATGATGAAAAAATTAAAAATATCTGAATAATAAGATTATGACAAAAGAGATAAAAGAAGTAAAAAAAATAACGAAAATTTCTAAACCTAATTTAGAGCAAACAAAAAAGAAATTTCTTCAAGAAATAGGGAGAAGAAAGACCTCCGTTGCTATTGTTAGGGCAACAGAAAACATAAAAGCAAAAAATGAATTTACCATTAATGATTTAAAATTAGAGGATTATTTTAAAACGGACAAATTACAGAACACAGTCAGGAGTCCTCTTTTAAAGATTAAACCAAAAGAAAAATTTTCTTTTTCGGTTAAAGTAAAAGGTGGTGGCACCTCGTCACAGGCAGAAGCTGTGAGACATGGCTTATCAAGAATTTTGTCTATTTTAAATGAGGAATATAAGAAAAAATTAAAAAAAGCGGGTTTTTTGAAGCGCGATTCAAGGGCAAAAGAAAGAAGAAAATTTGGCTTAAAAAAAGCCAGAAAGGCCGCGCAGTGGAGTAAAAGGTAGTATACGCAGATAAATGAAAAATGTCCCCAAGGACATTTTTCATCCATAATTTATTTTTAAAAAGTAATTAAATTTGGCTTCACAAATATACTTTTAAAAACCCAGACCTAAACCCAACCGTTTTTAAAAGTATATTTGCTCGCCCAATTTTATGACAGACAAATTTAACAAATCACAAGAAAATATAGATCCGGAAGAAATAGAAAATGTAGAGGAATCTATAGATAACAAAATAAAAAAAATCAAGGAAAATTTAAAGAAATGCGAAGGTGAAAAAAAAGAATATCTAAATGGATGGCAAAGATCTAAGGCAGAACTAATTAATTTTAAAAAAGAAATAGAATCTTCAAAAAAAGGCCTGATACTTTTCGCAAACGAAAATTTAATATCCGAGATGATTCCTGTCCTAGATAGTTTTGATATGGCGTTTAAAAATAAAGAACATTTAGAAAAGGTAGATGAGACATGGAAAAAAGGAATGGAATACATATATTCACAATTGATTACAATATTAAAAAACTCAGGTTTAGAAATAATAGAACCTTATAAACAAAAATTTAATCCAATATTTCATCATTTAGGGGGAACTATTGATACAAATAAAAATGAGGAGGATAATATTGTCTTGGAAGTTTTAAGAAAGGGATATAATTTGAACGGTAAAAATATAAGGCCGGCCAATGTCAAAATCGGTATATTTAAAGGTACACTCACACACTAACTTTTGTTTTGTGTGTCATATAAAATGGTCAGTTAAATTTTAAATGAAAATTTTTATTAGATAATAATTAAAAAAATCACACACTAAATTATTTGAAATAAAAGTTAGTGTGTGAGTAAAATAAAACTATGAGTAAAATTTTAGGAATTGACTTAGGAACAACAAATTCAGCTTTCGCGATTATTGAGGGCGGAGAACCAAAAATTTTAGAAAATTCTGATGGAGCCAGAACTACACCATCCATTGTTGCTTTATCGAAAAACGGTGAAAGAGTTGTTGGAATTTCTGCTAAAAGGCAAGCGGTTACTAATCCTAAAAATACGGTTTTTGGGATAAAAAGATTTATGGGGCATCGTTTTGACGATAAAGAAGTCCAGAAAGACAAAGAAATTGTTCCTTATGAAATAGCCAAGGGGGACGATAGTGGAGTTTTGATTATACTCGGAGATAAAAAATATAGACCAGAAGAAATTTCTGCGATTATACTTCAAAAAATAAAAGCTGATGCCGAAGCAAAAATAGGAGAAAAAATAACAGAAGCTGTCATAACTGTTCCTGCCTATTTTAATGATTCACAAAGAAAGGCAACGAAAGATGCCGGTAAAATAGCCGGGTTAGATGTAAAAAGAATAATAAACGAGCCAACTGCCGCCGCCTTAGCTTATGGTTTTAATAAAAAGAAAAATGAACAAATAGTGGTTTTCGATTTTGGTGGAGGAACATTTGATGTTTCTGTTCTTGAAGTAGGAGATGATGTGGTTGAGGTCAAATCAACTGACGGTGATAGCCATATGGGTGGTAAAGATATAGACCAAAAAATAATTAAATGGATTGCAGATGAATTTAAAAAAGAGAGCGGTATAGATGTCAGAAAAGACCCACTTGCCTTACAAAGATTGGATGAGGCCGCAGAAAAAGCAAAACACGAGTTATCTAGTTCGGTAGAAACTGAAATAAATATTCCGTTTGTGACATCTGACGCCGACGGGCCTAAACATTTATTAATGAAATTTTCTCGCGCAAAGTTGGAAGATTTAGTGAAAGAATATATAGATAGAGCAATAGAAATAACGAAAAGAGCGATGGACGCATCACCCTTCAAGATTTCTGATATAGATGAAGTCATTCTTGTTGGTGGGCAAACCAGAATGCCAGCAATACAAGGGGCTGTTAAAAAATTTTTTGGAAAGGAACCAAACAAAACAATAAATCCTGACGAGGTGGTTGCCCTTGGTGCTGCAGTTCAGGGGGGGATTTTGCGTGGAGATGTAAAAGATGTATTACTTCTTGATGTTATTCCACTGTCTTTCGGGATAGAAACACTCGGAAGTGTCGCTACAAAATTAATTGAAAAAAATACAACTATACCAACTACGAAATCTCAAATTTTTTCAACCGCCGCAGATAATCAAACTTCAGTTGAAATTCATGTTGTTCAAGGAGAAAGACCAATGGCTAATGATAATAAAAGTTTAGGAAAATTTGTTCTGGATGGGATTCCTCCCTCAAGAAGGGGGATGCCGCAGATTGAGGTGACTTTTGATATTGATGCAAATGGGATTTTGAATGTAAAAGCAAAAGATAAATCAACAGGGAAAGAGCAATCAATAAAAATAGAAGCAACATCTGGACTTTCAGAGGATGATATAAAGAAAATGCAAAAAGATGCAGAATTACATGAAGAAGAAGATAAAAAGAAAAAAGAATTGATAGATTCTAGAAATCTTTTAGATCAAGTTGTTTATACCGCGGAAAGATCTCTTTCAGAGAATAAAGAAAAATTATCTGATGAATTAAAAAAGAGTTTGGATGAAAAAATTAGCGATTCTAAAAAAATAAAAGAGAAGGATGATATAGAAAATATTAAAAAAACCACAGAAGAACTATCCCAAGAAATGCAAAAAATAGGAGAAGAACTACAGAAGAACGCGGACCAACGCGGACAAGACGCGGACTCACGCGGAAAAGAAGGAGAAAAGAAAAACGGCGACGAAGGAAACATCCACGATACAGAAGCCAAAAACTAACAAAATTTTTGGCAAATTCCAAACCACAAGTACCAAATCACAAATAAATTTTTTTAAATATTAATTTCTTGTGTTTTGGATTTTGGTGATTGAAATTTTGAGATTGTCCCAGTACCACAACAAGTTGGCTACGGGATAAATTTGTATTTTGGAATTTGTGATTTGTGACTTCATTTTTAATTAAAAATGTTATGGATTTCTACAAAACATTAGGTATAGATAAAAAGGCCTCAAAAGATGAGGTCAAAAAAGCGTACAGAAAACTCGCTCATCAATATCACCCAGATAAAAAGGGCGGGGATGAAAAAAAATTTAAAGAAATAAATGAGGCCTATTCTATTTTGTCAGATGATAAAAAAAGAGCCGAATATGATACATATGGAAGAACATTCGCCGGGGCGGGACAGGGAGCTGGTGGTTGGGATTTTTCGGGGTTTTCTTCGCAGGGTGGACCATTCTCAGGCTGGGATTTTTCTGACTTTGCAAATAAGGGGAGTTCGGGGTTTCAGGACTTTGATTTGGGGGATATATTTAGTGAATTTTTTGGGGGGCAATCTCGCAAAACTAAAAGAGGTAGAGATATTTCTATTGATATAGAAGTGTCTTTTTCTGAATCTGTTTTTGGCACAGAAAGAAAGGTCTTAATAAGAAAAAAAATGATTTGCTCCGAATGTTCGGGGACCGGCGCTAAAAAGGGAACTGAAATGAAACAATGCTCGCTTTGTAATAGTACTGGCAAGATACACGAATCAAAAAGGTCAATTTTTGGCTCAATAACACACACTGTTATTTGTAAAGAATGTGATGGAAAAGGGAAAATTCCAAAGGAAAAATGTTCAAAATGTTCAGGGGTAGGAACAACCGATAAACAAGAGGAATTAAATATAAAAATTCCATCAGGCATTGAAAACGGAGAAATGATAAGGCAGAGTGGAGCAGGAGAAGCTACTAAAGAGGGAATAAATGGAGATTTATATATAAAGGTTCATGTAAAAAACGACCCCAATTTTAGAAAAGAAGGGAGTAATATATTTACGAATATAGATGTCAAATTGACAGATGCTATAACTGGCGCTGAATATAAGCTAAAGACACTTGATGGAACTATCACAATAAAAATACCGGCAGGAGTAAATCATGGTGATTTCTTGAAAGTAAAAAATAAAGGAGTAATTGTCGGAAAAGATGAAAGAGGTGATTTGCTTATAAAAGTAAAAATAATAATGCCTAAAAAATTGTCAAAAAGAGCTAAAGATTTATTGGATAAATTAAAAGAAGAAGGCATCTAAGATCGCAGATGGGTGCAGATAGAAAACCGCAGATTCACCCTGTTAAATAATTTTCAAAGAAAATTATTTAACAGGGTGAACGCAGATGAAAACATCCTGCCTGTTATTCTTCGCAAGGGATGAAGATGGTAGAATGTAAATACTCACCCGCCTTGGGAGGAATAAAATTATGACAAAAATAAAAGATTTGCCACGAAACTTTACGAATTGAGAGAAAAACTAGAGAAATATGGCCCCGAGAAACTTTCTAACTCGGAACTTTTAGCAATTCTTTTGGGTTCTGGCAGCAAGGGAGTAAATGTAGTTGAAATGGCAAATAAGATTCTAAAGAAATTTATGTGAGCGGAGGGAATTTTTTAGAGACGGGTAAAAGCGGGGGGAAATTAAGAGAGAGAAATTGAGATAGTATTTGGCTTAAAAGCTATGTAGCGGTCATGTAGTGAATTAAGATAACTATGTCACTAAAACAATTTACAATTGATTTTCGGGAATTAGGAAAAGAAAAGTCATTTAGATACGATGTTGATTTTGTTAATTTCCAAAATGAATTTTTAGCCGAGCGTTTTTATTCTTTTAATGATTTATTTACATTTGCGTCCGAAAATAAAGTTGATGTTGAAAAGTTAGATGATGATTTCTTTTATTCCGAAATAGGCAATGTTTCAAAAGAAGGCGATGTTGAACCGGTAAAATTGAATTTCAATGATTGATTTCAAAAGTTCGTCCAAATCTGAAAAAGTATGTTTTTGTAGATAAAGATAGCAAAGACTATTTTTATACTTCCGCTTTTATTCATCTAATCCCAAGAAAGCTAAACAAGATTTTATATTATTCGCTTAGAACGATTTTTTTTCCAAATCTTATTGCGATTTCAAGGCAAGGGAAAGGCTATCCGACATTGAAAGAAGATGATTTTTTGTATTTAAAATTTGATAAAAAAGTCATTGATAAACTTTCGGCGAAGCAAGACCAAATCGTTGCGAAAATTGAACCGATTGAAAAGAAAATCAAGGAGCTTAAAAGCCAAATTACTCCGGCGCAAGGAATTATCAATAAAGTTTTTGCGAGGGAGTTTAAATTTGATGAAAATTTATACAACGAATTTGGCAAAGGAATGACAGCAGGAACGCAAACCGCTCAAAATCGGACTTTAAGAGCCTTTGAAACCTATCTTAACAAACTTTCAAGAAGCGGTATTTTAAGATTTTCTACGAGATATCACAATAAACCGACAAAAAAGTTGATGGATTTTTTGGATAGTATTAAAACCTTGCCAGTAAGTGACATTACTGAAAGCTATGAAAAAGGAATACAACCAAAATATAATTCAGAAGGTGAAATATCGGTTGTAAAAATTGCAAATCTAAAAAATGGCTACATTGATTTTTCCGAAACGGAGAATATTACTCAAGAAGATTTTAATAAATTAGATAATAAAAAGAAATTAAAGGAGAAAGATATTGTTATTTGTGCCACCGGAAAAATATCTCTCGGGAAAATTAATTTTTACGAATATGAAAACGAGGCAATTACTTCTGTTGATAATTATATTTTAAGACTAAACGAAAAATACAACCCATTATTTTTTACGTATTTTTTCAGAAGTATTTTAGGGTATTTTCAAATAGAGAGAGATTTTACAGGCGCGACAAATCAAATCCATTTATATTGGGAGCAAATTTCAAATTTCCAAATCCCCGATATCTCTCCGAAAAACCAGCAAAAAATCGTTGTTGAGATAAAAGCAGAGATTGATAAGCAAGACGAAATGAAGAAAAAAATATGAAGTTATATAGGAACATAAAAAGTGAAAGGGGCAGGAAAATTTATTGAAAGGGAATTTGAAAAATTAAGAGTGAAAATCTATTCTCTTATTCGCACGAATAAGAGAATAGATTTTGAGGTAAAAATTTAAACAAAAATGAATTTAAAAACACCCCCATCCTCTATTCTCTAATTGTAGCGAATAGGAGGATAGTCTTTTACAAAATTCCATTCTCTTATTCAATTGAATGGTTGTATAGGAAAATGT
>JAHIHZ010000018.1 GCA_018899555.1 Patescibacteria group bacterium | reverse complement strand
TAAATAACCCAATTTTGCATGGGTTATTTATTTTTGGTCGGAGGAATTGAACCGTTTTTTGTTTACAAAAAACGCGTGGTTTGCTTTAGCAAACAGAAAATTCCTCTTGGGGGCAAAAAACCGCCAGAGGTTATGCCAGGGGCGGGTAAGCGGGTAGGCGTGAGGATATATAAAACAAGGGCGAAAAAATATTTTTATATACAAAAAACATAAAAAGAAAAGGACGGGCGGTTCGTACGAAGGGTTCAATTGGAACAAATTAAAAAATAAAAAATATTACGGATTTAAATTAACTGAAATATATTGTGGATTCAAATATTTAACAAAAGATTATGGATTTAAATGCTCAGAAATATGAATAAAATCTGGCACTTTTCTTAAAAATCTCAGGATTATAATTTAAAACCCATCACTTTTCTTTGAAAGCTCAGGGTTATGATTTAAAACCTATCACTTTTCTTTGAAAGCTCGTTTAGAGCTTTCAAAGTTGGAGCTTTCAAAGTCAGAGATTTTTAAGTTAGAGCTTTCAAAGTCAGAGATTTTTGAGTTAGAGCATTTAAATTCCCAGACCATTTGAATTCCCAGGGCTTTTAAATTTAAAAACCCAACTTCTCCATTATTATATGCGCTATTGGTTCGGACATTTCTTCTTCTTTAATATGCTTGATTAAATATTCTCTTAAATATTTCGGGTCAACATTTTCTAACGGAAGTATTAAAAATGGAACAACAAGTTTTTTTGATTTAATAATTGCCTTTTTTTCTTTACTCGCAACCCAAAATGACTCAAGAGTATTGTATAAATATAGTTTTTTATCAATAATAACTCCTTCCTCGTTTATTTCAAACTCTACTGTTCTTGGCTTCTTTACGGATTGCAGCGAAAGTGTAAATGCTCCAAGAATAATTAAGATTGCAAACAATAAATTATCAAGAAAAACAGATAAAACAGCCAAACCGAGACTTATTATCCACACAGCCCAAAACCAATCAGCGCTTTTTTCTTTATATTCAAATTCTAGGGCGTTCCAACTTATTATGTTTTTTGTATTATTTGTTTGCATTTGTTATGGGGTTACTGTGTTAGTGCACCCTTTTGTATATCTAGAAATTGTGTCTGTTTCCATACAAAAACCCAAAAAGTAATTTGTTCCTCCTGAGTTTGATTGATATGTGTAAGCTCCATAACTAGGCATTGGATCAATCGGGGCTTTAGATATAAATCCTTCATTTTTTAGTAATTCCGAAAATGCATCTTCACCTGTTAGTTTTACTTCTACAGGAAAGACAGGAAAAATATTATGACTACTAAAATAAAGATTTAATGCTTTTTGTATTTCATTTACATCAGATAACCTTCTCGCATCTCGCCCTCTCTCTTTTATTCCGGATATTGTCACTAATATTACAGAGGTTAGTATTGCTATAATTGCAATTGACATCATTAATTCAAGGATTGTGAACCCACACACTAATTTTGGTTTTGTTTTACTCATAATATTTTTTATAAAATGTTTTATTTAATTTATTAAACAACGCACAGAAAACGACGCACTAAATTTATTTGAAATCAAATTTAGTGTGTGGGTGAACCCACTTTTATTTGTTGATTTCATACGCGCAAATTATACCACAAAGAATTTTTATGTAAGAGTTGACATATTCACTTTTATTTTTAAGGCAAAGGCGATAATATTACTTATCTATAAAACGAAAAATGGATTCAGTATTGCCAAAAAAAGTTTTTTTGACAAAAGGAGTTGGTGTTCACAAAGACAAACTCGCGTCTTTTGAGTTGGCATTAAGAAGCGCGGGGATAGAAACATGCAACCTTGTTTATGTTTCAAGCATTTTCCCTCCCGACTGTAAGGTGATACCGAGAGAGAAGGGCGTAAAACTTTTGAAGCCGGGACAAATAACTTTTTGTGTTATGGCGAGGAGTGAAACAAATGAACCAAACCGACTTGTATCAGCGGCAATTGGTCTTGCAATACCAAAGGAAAATAATGGATATGGTTATTTGTCGGAACACCACACATTTGGTG
This sequence comes from Patescibacteria group bacterium, assembly GCA_018899555.1. Lineage (GTDB taxonomy): Bacteria > Patescibacteriota > Minisyncoccia > Phycocordibacterales > 21-14-all-36-13 > VMGX01. Next base: position 24,213 of record JAHIHZ010000018.1, on the reverse strand, counting down.
AAAAAGGAGAGAAAACAGGAGAATATGCGGAGGACTTGGCGGCAACAATGCTGGCCACGACATTAGGTATTTCATTTGACCCGAATCAAGCATGGGACGAAAGAAAACAGGATTATAAAGCAAGCGGGCATATTTTTAAAACTGCTCACATTTGTCAATCAGCAGAAGGGAACAAGGACGGACTTTGGACCACGGTAATTTCCGCCGCGGTTTTTATTTTTTGAATAGCAGAAATCTTTTAATATAGATAATAAAAATTCCGTGAAATAAATTTACTCCACGGAATTTTTTAGCCCAAATAACTTTTAAAAAAGAACTCTCCGCGACGATCTAAGGTTTTTCCATTAGAATTTAATAGCCAAATTTTGAATTTTAAATTAAGCATTTCTTTAGCCATTACAATTCTAAGGGCATGTCCATATCTGCATTCCAAGACGGGCGTGGGTAAAAGAGTTTTTTTGTCAGTTTTTATAGAGAAAGTTTTTTCAAACATGATTCCAAGGTCGGAAAACATATTTGAAATAAGTTGATTTGTTTTTGGGTCTAAAGATTCAATATAGAAAAGAAGTTCATTGTCCTTTTCTTTTTCCACATCTTTCATATTAATACCTCATTTAATATTTAAAGTTCTTATCTAACCACAATAATATCTTTATAGAAGATTGTTGTCAAAAATTTGGATTCTGAAAATTGGCGGAGGGGGCGAGATTCGAACTCGCGGTCCCTTGCAGGACTCTAGTTTTCAAGACTAGTGCACTAAACCGGACTATGCGACCCCTCCGAGTACAACCAAAATTCTGTTTTAGGGTTGTTTTTTTGAAACTTTGAAAATTAAAGTTTTTTAAAATTTAATTTTCTATTTTAGGATTTTCCTTTCTTCCAATAGCAAAAATATAAATGATGTCTAATATTGCCAGAGTATTTACTATTAGCAATATTACAAACCACCACTTATGGTCCTTTTTTGCCGCTAACCAAAGGGCATAACCCTTCCAAGGAATTACCCAGAATGCCAACAAAAGAATAACCCACATATTTTGTTGAAAAAACAACTCCATAATGGTAAATATTATCAAAAAATGGTTATAAAGCAATTTATTATGTTAAAAAATTTCTTTCAAAATATCTCTTTTTTTAAAAGAGATTTAACCCAACAAATAAAGAGACTTATTTTTTTAGTTTTCTTATGATAATCTTTAATTAATGAATAAATTACTGGGGATTGATTACGGGTCAAAAAGGATAGGAATTGCTATATCTGATGATGAAGGAAAGGTTGCTTTTCCAAAAGCTGTTTTGAGTAATAACAAAAAATTATTTGAAAATTTAGAAAAAGTAATAAAAAACTCACCAACACAAGCGGGAAAAAAATTTTGTGGGATAGTTTTAGGGGAATCTTTAAATTATAGAGGGGAGAAAAATGAGATAATGAAAGAGATTGAGAAATTTAAAATAAAACTTGAAGAAAAATTTAATTTGCCAGTTTATTTTGAACAAGAATTTATGACATCAATGCAGGCACAAAAGTCAAGAAACCAAGAAAACAAGAAAGTTTACCCCGTAGCCCAGCCGAAGGCTGGTGGTACTGGGGCAAAAAAGCAAAAAAAGGAAATAGATGATTCTGCCGCAGCAATAATTTTACAAAGTTATTTGGACAAAAACCAAACTTAGAACTTAAAATGCAAAACTCAAAATTACCCCATTAGAAGTTCGCCAGAAGTAAGTATATTTTTAGAGCTAAACAAAAAACATTATGGATTCAAATACTCATTTAGAGCATTTGAATTTCTAACGGGGCAGGCAAAAAAATGAAACAAGAAAAGAAAAAAATAAATATTATTAAAAAAATAATAAAAAAGATTATTCAGATTTTAATATATCAGACATATCTTTTGCAATTTCAGGATTATTCCGTATTGAGATTTTTAAAAGATATAAAAGATTTTTACAGAAATAAACTTAAAATTTTATCAGGGAAAAAACTTGAGTGGACATTAAAAGCCAAAACTATTTTTTTCTTGGCAATCTTTATTCAATTAATTCTTTCTGTTTTAATTGCTTTAATTTTTAATTTAAACATTTCGTACTTTATACTCTTTTTCTTAATCTTTATTTCGATTCTTTCCCACTCGTTTTTTGTTTATTTAATATTGGCAGCATTAGTTTTTTGGCCGTTTGATTTTACTTTTAAACAGATTGTTATTTTAAGAGCAAAAATAAAGATTAAAAAATATCGGAAGAATATAAAAATAATTGCTGTGACCGGAAGTTATGGGAAAACAACAATGAAAGATGCCGTGAGTTTTGTTTTATCGGAGAAATTTGATGTTTTAAAGACAGAAGGGAATAAGAATACAATTTTAGGAATCTCTCAGCTTATAAATAAAAAAATGAGCGAAAAAACAGAGATTTTTATAGTTGAAATGGCGGCATACGGGATTGGGGACATAAAAAAACTTTGTGATTTGGTTTTACAGCCAAATATAAGCATTTTAACGGGCATAAATGAAAGCCATTTTGAAAGATTTAAAAAAATAGAAAATACAATAAGGACAAAATTTGAGATAGTTCAAAACTGTAAAAAAAACGGAACAGTTATATTGAATGCAGATAATGAATTAATTGTTCAAAATTTTGCAAAGTATTTAAAAGACCAAAAAATTTATTTTTATAGTTCAAAAAACAACCCGCTTTCAAATTATAGATTTGGGGAGAAGATTTTTTATGAAGATGGCTCCGGAATATACTTTGAGATAAAAGATGAATTTGAAAATCTCGGAGAAATCAAAACACAATTTTTGTCTGGCTATATTATAGGAATTGCGATATCTTGCATGATTATAGGTAAAGAGTTTGGAATGAATTTTGATGAAATAAAAGAAAAAATTGAAAAGTTAAAACCGCCAGAACATCGCCTTCAATTAATAAAAGCAAAAAATAACATTTTAATAATAGATGATAGTTATAATGGAAATTCTGAAGGGGTAAGAGAGGCAATAAACACACTTTCTCTTTTTGCAGGAAAAAGAAAAATTTATGTAACACCGGGTCTGGCAGAGGTTGGTAGAAAAAATAGGGAATTACATTTGGAGATAGGTAGAAAACTTGCCGGGGTTGCTGATATGGTAATTTTAGAAAAAAACGAGGCCTGCAAGTTTATAAAAGAAGGGCTTTTACAGAATGGTTTTCTTGAAAGATACATAAAAGAGTACAATTCAATTTATGAAGCCCACATTGATTTAGATAAGATTCTTTTTAGCGGAGATGTTGTTTTATTCCAGAGGGGAAGAAATGAATTTCTATTTAGATGGATTGAAATGATGACAGTAAACGCAGATTGACGCAGACAACAACAAGACGCAGATGAACGCAGATAACAACAAGACGCAGATGTGCGCAGATAACAACAAACCGCAGATGTGCGCAGATAACAACAAAACGCACCTGCCTGCCGGCAGGCAGGGATGTGCGCAGGTTTTTATATTTCGTATGATTTTATAAGAAAAAATAAATTGTGGATTCAAATGCTCATTAGAGAGCATTTGAATTTAGTGATTTAGTGATTTTATGATTTAATATTTATATGATAACTCTTGAGGAATTTAAAAAGTTAGATATTCGTATAGGAGAAATTCTGTCAGCGGAAAAAATTCTTGAGACAGACAAACTTATTAAACTTCAAATTGATTTAGGAGAAGAGAGCCCTCGTCAAATTATCGCCGGGGTAGCAGAATTTTTTCCGCAAGAACAAAACCTTGTAGGGAAACAAGTTACAATTTTGGCTAATCTTGAACCGAGAACAATAAGAGGGCTTGAAAGTCAAGGAATGCTTCTTGCCGTAATGGATGATGATAAACTTGCATTATTAGTTCCGTCTACAAAAGTGAGTTCTGGGCGACAAATATCATAAAATAAATGAAAGAAGAGACAAAAATAAAAATAAGGAACTGGATATCTAAACACGGGGATGGAAAAAGGTCAAAGCTGATTCTTTTTTTGACCTCTTTTGCTGATTCATCTTTTTCTCCAATACCGCCGGATGTTTTTCTTATTCCCGTTTTAATGTCAGAGGAAGCGAGAAAAAAATGGTGGGAATATTCTTGGGTGGTTTTCATTGCCTCAATTTTTGGCGGAGTTGTAGGATATGGTATCGGATTTTGGTTTTTTTCGTTATTTGGAGAAAAAATAATAAATTTTTATCATTTGCAAAATGCCTTTTTGGAAGTATCCGGTTTTTTTTCACAGAACGCTTTTCTTGCTGTGTTTGTTGGCGCTTTTACCCCACTGCCTTATAAAATTTTTACAATAACCGCCGGCCTGTTCAAAATAGATTTTATAGTTTTTCTTTTTGCGTCCATTATGGGGAGAGGAATAAGGTTTTTCTTGGTAGGTTTTTTTATGAAGCTATTCGGCGAAAGGGTAACAAACACCATATTCAAATATTTTAAAATAGTGACATTATTAGCAATAGCAATTTTGGTGCTGGTAATATTTGCTTAAATACACATTTTTTCTGTTTCTTCTCTTTAATAAATTGTATAATTGTAGATGAGTAGCTTAGCATTTTTTGTTTCTCTTATTTAAAATTTATAGAATGAGATTTAATAAAAAAAGTAAAATTATAAATCAAATTTTTGGTTTTCCTCCGCCAAAATTTTTAAGAATGCCGGCTGTTGGTATAACCATTTCAGACCACTCAATAAAAGTGATGGAATTTTTGCGTTCTGGCAACCACCTTGAGATAGGCAGGTATGGAGATATTCCCATACAAGAACATGTAATGATTTCGGGCGACATAAAAGATAGAAAAAAACTGAAGAATATCCTTTTGTCTGTAAAAGAAAAATTTGGCATAAATTTTATATATGCTTCTGTACCAGAAGAAAAGGCATATCTTTTTAAGTTAGAATTACCCAAAGAGGCAATTAATAATATTAGAGAAAGCATTGAATTTCAGTTGGAAGAATTTGTTCCAATTTCCTCAAAAGAAGCAATTTTTGATTATGAGATAATAACCGAAAAAAATGATAATGGTAAAATAGAGGCAAATGTTTCTGTAATTTCAGAGAAATATATAAACGATTATTTGGGTATATTTCAAGAAGCCGGTATGATACCAATTTCATTTGAAATAGAGGCCCAAGCTCTCAAAAGAGCCGTGGTTCCCAGCGGAGATAGTGGGACATATATGATAATTGATATTGGAAGAACAAGAACAGGTATATCAATTGTGAGTGAGGGTTTTTTAAGATACACATCAACGGTTTCTCTTGGGGGCGACTCTCTTATAACTGCAATCCAGAAACAGATGGGGGTATCGTTTGAAGAAGCCGATAAAATAAAACAAAAATTTGGTTTTATAAAAAATGAAAAAAATACAGAATTGTATAAATCTCTGACAATAACAATGTCTGCCTTAGAAGAGGAGATAAACAAGAGATATTCTTATTGGAGTGAACGCTCGGAAAATGTTAATAAGAACAGAAAAAAAATCCAAAAAATTATATTATGCGGCGGCAATGCCAATATTCCCGGGTTTAAGGAGTATTTGTCCCTAAGGATAAAAACACCCGTTGAGGTAGCAAACATTTGGGCTAACGCTTTTTCGTTTGATGATTACATTCCAGAAATAAGTTTCAATTATTCTTCGGGTTACGCCTCTGTGGTGGGTCTTGTTCTCGGTGAAATGTATTAATTTTTTATGGTAAACCTTTTACCCAAAAAAGAAAAAGAACTTATAAGAAGAGAATATTTAATTCGACTGATTATTATATTTCTAATTTTGTTGATTATAACCATGTTATTGTTGTTTGCCTTTTTAATCCCATCGTACATATCCTTAAGTGTAAAAGAAAACATCGCGACAGGGCAGATAGATTTAATTAGAAAATCAGTTCAGAATAAAAACAACGCAGATACAGAGAAAAAGTTAAACTTAATTATGGCGAAAATATCAATATTAAACAGAGATAGTAACGAATATTCATTAGAAAATGTTGTTTATGAAATTATAAAAAATAAACCAGAAAAAATTTATATATCCGATATTTTGTATAACAAAATTCAAAAAAAAGACACAGTTGAAAAAATAATTACTATTCAGGGGACATCTAGCACAAGAGATGGACTGTTAAAGTTCAGGGATTCTCTTGTTGGGGTTGAATATTTTAAGGAGGTAAATCTTCCATTATCAAATCTTACAAAAGACACAGACATTTATTTCTTAATAAATATTACCCTAGGAAGTAATAAAAAAGTAAATTAAATATGATTCCTTCCCCAAAAACAAAAAAAATACTAATTGTTGTTTTAATAACTATGGTTTTAATATTATTTTTTGATATCTTTTTTATTTCTTCTATGTATAAAAAAAGAAATAATGTAACCAAATTAAGGGGGGACTTTTTAGTTGAGCTAAAAAAAGAGAAACAATTAGATTTAGTAAAGAAGATAATAAAAGAAACAGAAACAGAACAATCAAACCTAAATTCATGCTTTGTAAACAGTAATGAAGTTGTGGATTTTATAAAATCAATAGAACTTATTTCTGAATTAGCCGGGGTTTCCATAGACATAAAATCTATTGGTGTTGAAGATAGCGAATTAATAAAAGATATTAGCGTAGAAACACTTGCTGTTGGGTTTGTTGTTCAGGGGTCTTGGAATAGTACATTTAAATTTTTATCTTTAATTGAAAATATTTCATATAATGCAACAATTGATAAAATGTCTATTAGCAAATTTACAGACGAAAAAGACAAAAAAGATTTTTGGAAATCAAGCTTTACTATTAAAGCGATAAAAATATAAGATTGATTATGGATATTTCTAATATAAAAAAATATATAAAAAGAATATTTTTCTCAGAAAACGAGAAACATTTCGGTCTTCGGGCTAATCTTAAAAGAGATTGGAAAATAATAATATTTTTCTTTTTGGTTATAAATTTTTTGACATTAATATACGGATATTACTTCTTTTACAGAACTATCTCCGAAGATATTTTTGAAATAAAAAGTGAAACAGAACCAACAAACAATAATGACACTATGTCATTTTTTGATAAAAATAAATTTATAGAAGAATTAAAAAAATTTGAAAATAAAAAAGGGTGTTCAATAATATCTGAAGAAATAAATTTTAAAGCTTCAGATCCGTCGGAATAAATGAAAAATGTCCCCAAGGACATTTTTCATCCACACTTAAAAAGCCCTAAATGGGCTTTTTAAGAGTAGTGTCAGGTTTTAGTCCACATATTTTTTGTTTTTTAAAAAAATGTCCCCAAGGACATTTTTCATCCACAATTTTTTTGTTTCTGGTGCCCTCGAAAGGAATTAAAAATGTCTCCAAAGACATTTTTAATCTAGAATGTTTCTGTTAAATATTTTAGAAATGTAAAATTTCCAAAATACAAAGTGTTTGTCTGCCTACCGCAGGCAGGCGACCTCATCTCGTCTGCCCTTGACAGACTCCTATTTTCAATTATCTCCCCCGGAGATCCACAGACAATACAAAAATTACCAGCTTCTGCTGGCATTTTTTGATTGTGTGCCACAGCCCTACTTTTCTTTTCATTTGAAAAGTAGAGCTGGACACTCAAAAAATATCGTCGTTTCACTTCTTATTTTTTGGTGCGCTATCTTGAAAATAGTTTGAACGCATTTCGTCCCGACCGCGGTCGTGGACGACGGCAAGCCCCCCAAAATTTGAACGGCTTCGCCGCGATCTTTGACAATTTCAAGTTTTTCTTTGGCGGCATTCAATTCAGAATTCGCAAAGCGGATACAACTGCCCTTTCATAATTTCATAAAAAGAAAAACCCGCTAGGTCCGAAGACATAGCGGGAAGCAGTTGGTCTGCTTAGTCCTTTTAGGCTACAAGCTTTTAGGCTACAAGTTTCCTCAGCTCTTTTACGACCTCGCCCTTGGCTTCCAACCCGGCTGGCTTTACAACGAATTCCTCGTGCTGCCCGATCTTCACTCCCGGCACCTTTTTTGCTACCTCCTGCTCCCGGAGCATTGCTTCTTTGTCCACCTCCGGGTCAGGGTAGCGAAGGAAACGCTTGAGGCCTCGGCTGAGAAGTTCGGCGACAACTTTCTCGATATTCTTGAGCGTTACCTTGGGCGGTGTTATCCGCCATACGATGTCGCCCGAGGAAAACTTCACTGTCTTGATCTTACCGCCCTCTGTAAGCTCGTCTCGATGCGCCTCTGCATAGATGTAGACGCCCTCGAGGAGCGCGTCGATCTGGGACACGAGCGGTTTCTTTTTCTCGTCTGCCCCTCCCTTGAGACACTCCACCTCACTATTCAAGTCGGTGAAAATCGCCTGGATTTTCCTCTGCGCCTCGCCGATACGCCGAACATAATCCGTGAGCTCACTTGAGCTCTGCGGTACCGTCACCGCATCACGCTTGAGTGCTTGCTTTGCCATTGTTTCCTCCTTTTGTCAATGTACGTTCTTCTCCACGACACCCCCGTGGCGGGGATTACCAATTTGGTAATATACAATTTTAACATACCCACATAAAAAAAGCAACCCAATGTATAACCGCACCCAATGTCCTATATGACCACAATAAAGAAAGGGTAAGTAAACACTTACCCTTTTATTTTTGGCCAATATTCTTTTTGGAGTTTTTGTCTGTTTATTCATTTAACTCACTACTTAAAGATTTTTCTTCTTCCTCTGGCGCCACCGGTAAGTTGCTTTGAATCCTAAGAGCGTCAATTTTATTCAAAGATTTTTCCAGTTGCCGGCGTCGGGTGGTGGCCACGGCCTCATACTCTTTTTGAGCTGCCTCAATACGTTTACCCACCTGCTCAAAGGCCAAGATAAATTTCCCCCATTGATTTTTAAATGCTCCAAATAATGAGAGTATCTCATTTGCCTTCTGCCCTAAAGCAAAATTGTCAATTGCTTGGCGAATGACTACCAAAACAGCAAAAATATTGAATGGAGAACAGATTATCACTTTGTTTTTAATTCCTTCATCAAAAATTGTGCTATCTTGCTGACAGACAAAGGTGTAAATCTGTTCATTAGGAATAAACATAATCACAAGATCAAGGGTATTCTGTTCAGGATTGATGTAGTCGCGGGTAGTTACCTCTTTAATCCTGGCTCTGACATCTTTCATAAAATCAAGACGAAATTTTCCCTTTTCTACCTCGGTCTCAGCCTCGATAAATCTCAGATAGTTATTTAAGGGGAATTTTACATCCATATTTAATTTAAGTTCCCCTGGCAAAAGAAAAGTGTAGTCAGGCCTTGTTCCAACCTCCCCAATCATTTTCTGCTTCAGGTAGTTCACGTTTTCAATAAAACCAGCCGCCTGCAAAATATCTTCGGCCATCCTTTCTCCCCACTGTCCTCTCGTTTTGGTAGCTGAGAGAACCTCATGAAGAGCCGTGGCAGTTTTAGCCAGCGCCGCGGTTTGCTTGCCCGATTCTTTTAGTTGATTACTTAATTCCCCGAACTTTTCTACTCGATCTTTTTCCAGTCCCCGCATCAGACCCGAGACATTTTCCAGCGCCGTGTTCATTTGTGTTAATCGCTGGTCAATCAGGCCTTTCTTTGCCTCTAATTCTTTAACACTTATTTCCCTTTCTGAAGTCAAGGTTGTTTTGGCTAACTTTAAGTATTCATCAGTGGCCTTTGATAAAGCCTCAAGTGACAGTTGACCAAAAATCGCTTTGATGTTGGCAACAAGATTTTCTACATTCTCTTTACGCTGAGCCTCACTCTCTTGAAATAGTTCTGCGGCCAGTTCTTTGGCTGTCTTTGCCTGGATTATTCGCAAAGCCCAAGCAACAGCCAGACCCAAGCCGAACCCCACAATTAATGCCCCTGCGATTGATACCAAAATTTTCCACTCCATCTTATTTCCCTCCTTTTGTCAATGTACGTTCTTCACCACGACACCCTCGTGGTAGGGATTACCAATTTGGTAATATTAAATATTACCAAATATACGAAAAAAAAGCAACACCCCATTCGAACTATTTTAAGAATAGCCCACCACTTCGGAAAAGTTAAGTTCTAGAAGAGCCATTTACCCCATTTGATAGTGGGGCTCAAAATTGGTAAAATACAATACAGATACAGTACCTTAAAAATTTTGTATTGAAGGAGGTGTGTTAATTGACAGGATTAGCGAAAAGAGAGGTAATCTCAGAATTGGCTGAGACTTTGGGCATTTCTCAAGATTTAATCCGTCTAGCTCTCTGGATGCTAAAGATGAAGAGTGCTTATCGGGTTTGGTCTATTCCAAAGAAGCCGAGCGGAGAAAGACAAATTCAGGCCGCTCGCTGGCCCTTAAACGAAATTCAAGTCAGAATAGCCGGGGAAATTTATCCTTATTCCATTTCTGAAATTAGCCATAGCTTTGTGGCTGGGAGATCACATCGGACGGCAGTTTTCCCTCATCTTCGGGCTAATGCTTTTTTCACTTTTGATATCAAGGATGCTTTTCCCTCGGCAAGAAAAAAGCAAGTGGCAGTAAATTTTCGGTGGATTGGTTTTAAGAAGGCAGTGGCTGACTTGATGGCAGATTTAATCTGCTACTCGCCAACCGAAAAATCCGAAGACGGGTTTTTACCCCAAGGTTATGCTTCTTCGCCAACTGTTTTTAATCTAATTTTGAATACTACCGATCGAGTACTATTGGGCTTTTCTCAGAAAAGAGGTTATCAGGTCACTCGCTATGTCGATAATTTCGCCATCTCCACCACTCAAAAAACAATTCCCAAAGAAGAAAGAAAGTTGGCAATCAAGATAGTTGAGAGCCTGAGTCTTGGGAATTTTAAAATTCCCGAAGAGAAAACTTCTTATCGAGAGGCAGGGGGAAAGGAAGTTCACTTTGAATTTTTGGGCTTAGTAATTGAGGGACCCAGAGATGGGGAAAGGAAAATAGGAGTGGCTGATGAGAAATTAGCTGATTATAGGTGGGTAATCCAGGAGGCTCTTGAGAAAGAAGATTTTTCTGAGGGGAAATTTAGAGAAATTAGAGGAAAAATCAACTATTTAAAGAGTATTTACCAAGGCCGAGCGCTTCCAAGCCAGGTCGCTGAGCTTTATAATCAATATCGATCAATGAGAGAGATAGTCAATGCCTTTAAAAGAGGACAACTCTCTCTCCCGATTTAAAAAACCGACTGGTCAACTAGATTGATTCGACTGGTCGGTTTTAATTTAGTTATTAATGCCTAATTCGGCGCGGGATAAAACTCCGTGAGGCGGCCAATAAATCCTTGACTTTTTTCAACTGGCGGGGGCGAAGGGATTTGAATCCTCGTTCTTCGGTTCGACAAACCGACGCTTTGAACCGGGCTAATCTACGCCCCCAATTTTGTGCCGGGAGCGGGAATTCTTACCCCGCACTAAATTTTCATAGCGGCGGTCGGGGTCGAACCGACAAACCTCCTTTGCCTTTCAATCAAATTTAGATAAAAATGTCAAAAGGCCGACAAATTTAAAGTGCCGGGTTTCAATCATTTTGATTGCCCGGCATTTTTTCTTTTTATTAAATTACCATATATTATGAAAAAACCAAATCGAGCCGTCAAGCGAGCCGTCAACTAAAGACTCATTGTATCCTGTTTATTCTTTTGGTTTGACAGCTACAAATTTAGTGCTGACTATTTTCCCTTGTATTTGAGCTAATTTTTCTTTTGAGAAAGCGGGAGAAAATTTCTCACCAGGGCAACTTGCCATTTCATCTAATTCTTTTGAACCAAGAATATGGCGAGCGACAACTTTAATCTGACTAAAACCTGCATCCTGAACTATTTTAAAATACTCGTCTTCTGGTATTGCTCCTCCGATACCCCCTGCCCAAATTGACTGAAAATACTCACGAACCTTAGGGTCAACATCTCCTATGGTAACGATATCAGAGATAGCCAGACGGCCGCCAGGTTTTAGAATATCAAAGATTTGCTTGTAAACACAGGGCTTACAAGGGCAGAGATTAATCACGCAGTTAGATATGACGACATCAGCAATATTATCTGGAACCTGAGGGTTTTCTATATCCAACAGAATGAAGTCGGCTCTGCCAGGGAGACCAGCTTCCTTCATTACCTGTTTTGCTCTTTCAATCATATGGGGGGTAAAATCAATTCCAATTACCTTCCCAGTTGGTCCCACTTTGTGAGCTGCCAAAACAAGATCAATACCACCACCTGAACCAAAATCAGCAACTACTTCACCTGGCTGGAGATTAGCAAAATTAGTAGGATTTCCACAACCTCGAGAAAGATTAATAGCCAACTTGGGAATTAAGGCAAGATCTTCTTGGCTGTAGAGCCCGTGTTCTAAAGCAAAACTTTCAGTGCTTTCTCCTACTAAAGGACAACAACCATCGGCTGAACCGCCTTGTTTGGCAAATTCATCATAGCGCGTTTTAACTTGTTGCTTGATTTCTTTTTCGCTGAGTTTCTTAATGGGAACTGCGTTTTTTGGAGAAGCCGTTTTTTCCGGCTCTCTGCCGCAACATGATTTTTTCGCCCAAAATTCCCTACGATTTGGTCGCCGACCCCGCTCCTCGTAGAGGGGCGGGGGAGGCGGAAACATCGACATATCCGAAGTGGTGGTGTTTGTTGGAAAAAGTTAGAACTTTCTACCAAGAAAATCCCGACGCTGATTTCTAAGAATTACGCTCGGGCGGGGCGGGAATTCCTTTTCCCCAAACCCCTTTTCTTTCCTGCCCCGCCCTCGCTTGGCTTCGCCAAAAATTTTTTGCGAGTGGGCGACAGAACTAAAAAAAGAAAGATGGGGGTTATGTTTTAGTTACCGTTGGTACTCCTTCTTTTTTATTTTCCTCTGTAGCCATTTGTTTTTCTTCTTGTTCTGTAGGTTCTTTCTTCGGCATCAATACGGACACTATATCACGAACATAATCTAAAGGCACAACGAGAGCTAACCCTGAATTTTCCATAAACTTAACTCTGGGTTGTGGTGGATCGCTTTGAAGACTATATGCTATTTCTTCATATGGCAAGTAACCTTTTATTACCCCAAGTAAATAAGCTCTGTTTATCGGCGTTGTCCCTTCAATACTTACAATTGCTGGCTTTAGCATTACTGGACCTCCGCTATTACCGGGGAATACCGAGCAATCAATTAAAAAAGCGTGGGTGGTTTCCATAATCTCATCATCTAGTCGAGCAATTATTCCCGCTCTAGTGATAGCATATTTTTTAACCTCACCAGCAAGTCCCATAGGAAATCCTAAAACAAAAATTTCATCACCCTGTGTAATCCCAAGAGATTTGATCTTATCTCTAAATGCCATAAGTTCTTCGGGTATCCAACCGAACTCAACACCATCTTCTTGCAATTTATTAACTGCGATAGGAACAACACCTACATCAACGGAAGGATTAGGGTGAGCTGACCAAGTTTCCTCACTTCTCTCATTAACAAGAAGTAAATTATATCTACGAGACCCCTCCCCTTTATTAAAGCGTAACCAGACTTCTTTTTTACCTCTAAACACATGTCTATTCGTAACAAGAAAAATTCTAAAAAGTTGCTCTCCCTTCTTGTTTTTTTGTTGCAAAGGAAAACCTACTAAAAATCCTGTTGCGATGGCACGAAATTTTTCTCCTTCGTCGGGGACTTCGATGGAAACAACCGCATTAAGATAACCAGATGGTAGTAAAGACATAAATTTAATTTATCACAATTTTGAAATTATTTCTTGTAGCTTCTTTTTGTAAAATCCTTAAAATTTCTTTTTGCGAAGCGGAGAGATTTTTTTCACTAAAATGATTTTCAACTGTTAATTTCAATACCGCCACAGAATTATAATTTTTGCTATCAATTTTTACATCTTCAAGATTAGTAAATAAAATCATTTTTAATAATCCGTCTTTTATATCTTCCAAAGACGGCAAAGAATTATTTTTGCTGTGCTTGCCCTCAATTAGAAAAATATTATTTCTTTTAATTTCGGCTTCGTCCGAAGTGAAATAATAATAACCGCCTAAATAATTTTGTATTGTGATTATTGCTTTTGTTCCCGATAAATTTTCTTTTGGTTGGATAGTTAATCGTTCTCGTCTTTGGGCTTTTTCTGCTAACATTCGCGACAGTTTCATAAACTCATCTTTGCCTTTCAAAAGCTCAGTAATCCTTTTTTCCGCAGTTTGTCGCGAGTGCATTTCTACTTTTAATTTTTTGGAAATTTTAGCGTAAGCTTTCAACGCCTTTTCCCCGATTTGTCCAACTTTATCAACATGAGCAAGATTCCAATGTAGAGCGTCCGATTGATAAGAAAGAATGTTTTTAATTTGTTCTCTGATGTAATCAATACCAAAACGCTGATTTGTAATTTTGTGCCTGTATCTTGTACTTCTTTTGGCGTCGCTATAATAAGCAATAATTACATAAACCCCCAATAAACTCATTAACGAAACAGTATCCCATTGCAAAAAATCTCTGTCGCCCTCTTTTCCTTCATCTTTTACAACTGGGATTATTGTTATTTTTTTGCCCGAAAAACCCAAAGTGTCATAAACTCTTGTGTAGGGATAGGAGCGAGTGCGCTTTGCCGAAACCCACCAACTTATAGCGACCTTATTTTCTTTATTGATATTAAGAATAAAAGAGGCGCAGGAAGCCAAAGCCTTTTCTAAATCCTTGAAGTTAAAAAGTTCTAACTCTCGGCAAAGAAGTGGATTATATTTTATGCCTTTAATTTTAGCTAATATGTCCATATTTTCCTGCTTTACGATTGATAATTTCTAATTTGTCGTTTTGATCTGTAAAAAAAGTATTTTGACCGCCATCAAAACCTAACTTTTTTTTGATAACTGGAACGAGCGATTTTTTTATTTCAATGCCAATGCTATTTCTTTCTAATTCACGCGCTTTTTTCATCGTTGTGCCGCTACCGACAAATGGGTCCAATACGGTTTCGCCTTTGTAAGAAAAAAGTTTAATTGCGCGATATGGTAATTCTTCAGGAAAAGCCGCGATGCCCTTTTCCAATGGCGAGCCGGGCATTACATTATTCATTTCCCAAAGCGTCATATACCATTTTTTACTTAAAAATTCTTTTTTATCAACTTTTGAAGCTTCGCGAACTTCTTTAGAAATTGAATGATAATTAAATTTACCCTTTTGAAAAATAATAATGTTTTCAAGTAAATTATCAGGATAAAAATACATCGGATAAGGATTTTGAAGCATTACTCCGCTACGGCGACTAATTCTCAAATATCCATCAGGTTTTTTCCAAACAATTCTATCTCTATATCTAAAACCGGCTTCTTGAAAAATTTTTGTTGCGTCAGCAACGATAGGAAATTTTTCGCCGTCTATCAGCATATCGTCAATATTTAAAACAGCGATTCTTCCGTCTTGTAAAACTCTAAATGTTTCTTGCGCAAAATTTCTTAATACGCCAAGATATTGTCCGTAAGTTTTGAATAATCCTTTATAATCAAAAGGCGCATTAAAATATGGTGGCGAAGTAACCATCAAATGCACGCTTCCATCGGGAATTTCTTCCATACTCATACAATTTCCAAGTATCAATTTATGTGTGGTTGCCATATTTTTTATTCCTTAAATAAATCGGCGGGAGAAACGCCGAGGGCTTTGGCTATTTTTTCTAATGTGTCCACAGTAGGATTGGGGCTTTCGCCGGTTTCTATCTTTACAACTGTATTTAACGCTAAATCAGCGTCTTTTGATAGGCGATCTTGGGATATTCCCTTTTTAATCCGAAGTTTGCGGATATTTTCACTAACTGAATTTGCCATATTGTTTTGACTTTGATAAGCTATTATAATATACTACTTATAGTGAGTGTATATCAACTTGTTTAATATAATGATACCGCAAACTTCAAAAATAAGCAAACAAATTTTAGGGAGCTCCTTAACCTTTTCCGCGCAGGGAGGGAGGGGCAAGGAAAAGAATCAAAAGCCCGTCGCAAAAAATTTCGCCAGCCCAAACGAGGACGAGGCGGCTACCGCTTCAAATTCAATATGGTGGTCTATTCTTAAAGTAGTTCAGACGCATTTCGTCCCGACTGCTGTCGCGGACGAGGGTCTGGCCAAAAATTCCGAACCAAAATTCTGAACTTTGACAATTTCAAGTTTTAGCAAGCTAAGCTCGCTAGCAAAACCTGCTAAGATTTTGCTCTTTAGTGGAAAATTTTATTTTGGGTTTACTTTATTATCAATTTCGACTTGTGGCTTGTAGCCTCAAACCACACTTCTGGTAAATTCTTGGCTATCCAATCCATCGTGGCTAGTTGAGATTCTGTAGGCTCGTTCTCTATTACAAGTATCAATGCTATATTGAAATCCCTTTGTGTATTCGGGTAAGCGGGGTCGCGTTGTCCTCCCAATCTTATTAAATCTTGCACAGTGACAAGTCGCTTTGTCCCACGAATATTTTGATCAGTATCAACTTGCCCTTCTGGAATAATAAGTTGCACAGGCCGAGTCTCGCTAGCCGGAATAAATCCCATAAGGTACAAATCCAGACTACTAAACCGTCTCCGGTATGATTCTTCTGTATATATATCGTACGCATGTAGAGCAGAAAATGTCCCGTCAGAATTTTCCTGCCAAATTCCTCCACCATTAGGATTTAGATAAATTTTTCCGTTTATCTGTACGCTCGTATCAACAAAATTGCTCCAATGACCACCGTCTCTCCTTATTTTTAACTCATCGTTTCCTAAATTCATAATCCAGTAATGCGATAATTCATGTACAAACGCATTAATTCCATGGAATCTATTGGGTCCCAATGCATCGTCTAAATTATTTATGAAGGCGTAACCTTGAAGCCTCCCCTTACTTCCGTAGTCTATTGTACTGTCGAAAAAATGTTTTCCAATACCACTTGTATAGTTCTTTATAGAACCAAAATGTGGTGGCCATTCACCAATGTAATCACCAACAAGAGAACCACTTACTATTACTAAAAAATCGTAATCATCAGTATTTCCTTCGTAGAACTTTTTTGAAAGTGATTTAATGCCGGATCCCTTTAGTAAATCTTTTACATTTTGTTCTTTTAAAATATGAAAATTACTTTTGATTTTTGGAATAGGTGATGGATAAACAATTCCAAAATAGCCACACACCAATTCAAATTCACTACCAACTTTTTGCAGATAAAGTATTACGTCTTTCCCTTTCTCCGGTGAACCAACATCGGTAGCGATCTCCCATTTGTCTCCAACGCGCCCGCCGATTGTCTTTAATTCAACAGTGTCGCCAATTGGGTCTCCTTTCACATACTTCTTCGCTGCAATAGTGGTGAAAGTAAAAATATGACGACCGAGTGTAGAATCGTCAATCCATCTGCTCTCTGTATTTTCCACTTTTCCTTCAATAATGTAGTGAGCAGAATTTGTGATATAGTTCTTATCGGCGCATTCTGCGATAAGCATTCCTGCTCCGCTCCCGCCGAGAACCGTAATTTTCCCTTTTGGGAAGGATTTGTCTCCAAATATTTTATTTACGATTAGCTGCAAGATAGGTTGCGTTACTTGATTAGTTGTTTGTGGGGATTGTTGCGGCGGCGATGGAGCCAAAAATCTATCCATAAGAAAATATCCCCCCACTCCAACAAGTACGACGGCTAAAACTACAAACGCTATATTCACAAATCCCTTTTGGCTCATATGGTTTATTCTAACAAAAATTAATTTTCGACTTTATGATTAAAAATTTTCTTTTCCCTCTCCTACGCTAAAGCTTCGGAAGAGCAAGCAAAATTAAAATTCAGTTCGAGCCGACCCCGAACAAATTTACTTCTTAAATTTAACGGGGTAAATATTTTTAACAGGCCTGCCCAGCATTTAAATTTGTAAAATTTATAGTGCGGGGTTCTTTGGCAGTTTTTAAGTTCAGGATTTCGGTTCCCTCCTTCGTCCCGCCAAGGCGGGACTTCGGGCGGGCAGGCGGAATTTTTGGCCAGACCCTCGTCCGCGACAGCAGTCGGGACGAAATGCGTCCGAACTATTTTAAGAATAGTCCACATAACAGGAAAAGTCAACAAGTCAGAGTTCGCCTCGCTTCGCTCGGCGACCAAATCATAAGGAATTTTGGGCGAAAAAATCAGTTGGCGATTATGCATTTTGGGAAAAGAAAATTTTTAATCAAAACTATATGAAATATATACTTTACGCTCGCAAGAGTACCGAAAACGATGATAGACAGATTTTAAGCATTGAGTCCCAAATCTTTGAGTTAAAAGAATTTGCCGCCAAAGAAAAACTTGAAATTGTCGCCTCGCTGTGCGAGGCCAAAACCGCAAAAGAACCCGGGCGAATGAAATTCGCAGAAATGTTGTCATTGATTGAGAAAGGAAAAGCGGACGGGATTATTTCGTGGCATCCCGATAGATTAGCGAGAAATAGTGTGGACGGCGGTAAAATAATACATTTTGTAGATCGTGGCTTGATTAAATCCCTCAAATTTCCCTGCTTTTGGTTTGAACCAACACCGCAAGGATTATTTATGCTCAATATCGCTTTCGGTCAATCAAAATATTTTGTAGATAATTTGCGAGAGAATGTGAAGCGGGGTTTACGACAGAAAATCCGTAATGGCGTTTGGCCCGGCTGGGCTCCTGTAGGATATATTAATAACCCCAAGACACGCGGTATTGATGTTGATAGCGAGAAAGCACCGAAAGTCCGCAAAATGTTTGAAATGTACGCCACTGGAGCATATACGCTTCGTTCTCTCGCAAATTGGTGCAAGGAAAAAAGTTTGCGGGGCAATCTTGGCAAAAAGATAGCTTTGAGCAATGTGCAAAGTATTCTACAAAATATTTTCTACATCGGTCTTATGAAATATGGTGGGGAAATTCATGAGGGACAACACGAGCCGTTAATCTCAAAGAAACTTTTTGATGCTTGCCAAGAAGTGATGGTAAAGCGTGGCAGAGTTCACGAATTACACAAAAACAGTTTTGCTTTTCTTGGCTTAATGAAATGTGCTTCGTGCGGGGCAAGTATTACTGCCGAAAAACAAAAAGGGCATAACTATTATCGCTGTACTAAAAAGAAAGGAATTTGCCAAGAAAAGCATTACTTACGAGAGGAAGTATTGACCGAGCAAATCACTTCTTATCTTCAAAAAGTTTCTTTGTCGAGCCAAGACACCGAGAAAGTTTTAACGGCGTTGGGTAACGAGCAGAATAAAGCGAGAGAGGATGCACAAGCAGAAGTTAGCGTTTTAAAAGAGCAGTTAGCGAACATAGAAACAAAGTTAACAAAACTCCTCGATGTCTGCTTGGCAGACGCTTTATCCACAGAAGAATACGCTACCAAAAAACAAAGTTTGTTATCTCAAAAAATTACTCTTGCGGAAAAAATCACTGACTTTGAGACAAAAGGGTTGTCTTGGCTCGAACCAGCTCGTGAGTTCGTAAAATCCTTAAATCAAGCCGCAAATCTGCTTTCCTCTCCCAATCCTTCCGAAATGACAACATTTCTGAAAAACATCGGCTCGAACCATATTTTGCGAAATCGTGAATTCGTTTTTACCCCCAAAATTGAATACAAATTAGTCGCCGAGCGAAGCGAGGCGAACCAACGAAATTTGACTTTTCCTTACTGGTGCCCTCGGAAGGAATCGAACCTTCATCTAGGGATTAGAAGTCCCTTGTTTTATCCATTGAACTACGAGGACATTTCATTTTGTGGGCGATGGAGGATTCTCCGATTACATACGGCTGGTGATTTTCTCGTTTTGCTTGCCTGACGGCTTCGCAAAACATAGAAAATCCTTCGAATCCTCACATAAGCAAATAAATTTGCTTACTCATCTAAATTTTACAAAACAAAAACTTCTGCAACAAAATTGTTAAGTTTATGTTTGTGGGCGATGGAGGATTCTCCGATTACATACGGCTGGTGATTTTCTCGTTTTGCTCTGCAAAACATAGAAAATCCTTCGAATCCTCACATAAGCAAATAAATTTGCTTACTCATCTAAATTTTACAAAACAAAAACTTCTGCAACAAAATTGTTAAGTTTATGTTTGTGGGCGATGGAGGATTCGAACCCCCGGCCTATTGTGTGTAAAACAATTGCTCTAACCAACTGAGCTAATCGCCCAAACCTAATGCATTATTTATATCTTAAAAAGGTCATTATTACAAGATTATTTTATCCTGGACTGTCGTTATGTGTATTATATATGGTATACTCTACCCATGAAAATAATTGAAAAAGAAAAAGCACGAGCTTTGCGTAAAAAAGGTTATTCTATCAATCAAATTGTAAAAGAAACAAATTTATCAAAAGCAAGCGTGAGTGTGTGGGTAAGAGATATTGTATTAACAAAGGTTCAAAAGAAAAAATTATCAGAAAGAGGAAGAAGTGTAGAATCTATAGAAAAAAGGAGAATCAATCGTCTTTTCAATGAACAAAGTAAGAGACAAAAAATAATAGACAACGCCAAGAAAGATTATAATTTCATTTCTCCAGAAGAATTAAAATTAATAGGTATTATTCTATATTTAGGAGAAGGAGCAAAGACAAAAAGAGGAACAGTTGCAGTAGCAAATAGTGACCCGTCTGTAATAAAAATTATGGCCAGATTTTTTCGAGAAATATGTAAAGTTCCGGAAAATAAACTTCGCGGACATATTCACACATTTACCGGTGCCGATATTGTAAAAACTGAAAAATACTGGTCTCAGCTAACAGGAATACCACGAAATCAATTTTATAAGACTTATGCAAAACCAAGCATTGCAAGTCTACAAAAAAGAAAAACATTACCGTTTGGAACCTTTGATCTTTCTGTAAATGATACAACCCTTTTTTTAACTATAATGGGGTGGATTGAAAAAATAAAGGAGTTGGTAATATATGGTAATAATTAAATGAGAATTTTAATTGTCATAGTTGTTTTATAAGGTATAATTCTAATATATGAATCAGGATGAAAATAATAAAGAAGGAATAGATTCAAGTAGCGCGCTCAAACATTATAGAGTGGAATTTCAGGATGAATTACAGAGGCCTGCTCAAACCTTTTATCCCAGAAATCTAAAAGTTGTTCGGTGGGTGATGAAATATTCTGGAGGTTTGATAAAAGATGAAAAGCAAGCGAGTTATGTGCTGATTGGATTTGTGGCGCTGGCGATTATTGTTTCGCTATTTTTGTTGTTTGGTGGCTCCTCATTGTATAATGAAAAAATAATCCCTTCTATGCCTGCTGCAGAGTGGATACCTTAATTTTTAAATATGATAATCAACCGAGCAATAAAAAAAGAACGCGGATTTACACTTATTGAACTTTTGGTGGTTATTGCCATCATTGGGATTTTATCCAGTGTTGTATTAGCGAGTCTCAACAGTGCCAGAATAAAAGCGAGAGATGCGAAACGTCTTTCAGAAGTCAGACAGATTCAAACTGCTCTGACACTGTATTATGACAAATATGGTCAATATCCTGGTTCGGGAGAGTGTGGGGCTACGACGCCAAATGGCGGTTGGTCAAATAGCGTGCAATGTCTTTCGGGCGGACGCTGGCTTAGAGATAGTACTAGAAATCTTTCCGAATTTATTCCTTTAGACCCAATAGATCCGATCAATCAAAATAATTGGCCGCGTGGTGCTTACTATTATTTTTCGAGGGGATATGGTGGAGATAAGCAGTGGTATATGCTTGTATATTCTTTAGAGAATTTTCCTAATCCGCTTATAGAAAACTCGGACGGAGTTACAGCACCCAACGGACAGTATTTTCACTATGGAAGTGGATCGGATGGTGTTATTACCGTAGGTGTAGGAAAATAAATCTTGTTGAATTTTTTAAAGAAATTTCCGCCAAGCTACTTCGTGCGGATGTACGAACGCTATAGAAAGAAAAACTTGCTTGTCCGTCCGAAACTTTACGAAGACAAGAATGTCGTTGTCATTGATAAACCACCGAGGGTGGTTTTTATGCAGACGAAGAAGTAAATTTATTTACTTGCGTGGGAATTCGAGAAAGTATATACTGTAATACATATTATTACAATAATTTATACAAAATATGAGAAATATAGTAAATATATCATTGCCAAATGATATGGTGAATATTGTGAAAAAAGAAGTAAAAAAAAGGGGGTACGCTTCTACAAGCGAATTTTTTCGCCACCTTATTCGTATGTGGAATCAGGAAAAATTAGCAGAAGAACTTAAGAAAGATTATGGCGATGTAAAAAAAGGAAAAATAAAATTAAGAACTCTCAAATCTTTAAAAGCCCTCAGGTAAATATGAAAATCTATTATACTCCAAGATTTTCGCGTAAATTCAAGAAACTTCCAGAAAAAGTAAAAAATGAAGCGGTAAAAAGAGAAAAGATATTTCGCAAAAACCCGTTTGAACAAAAAATAGAAACACATAAATTACACGGCGACCTAAAGGAATTTTGGTCTTTCTCTATAAATCATAAATACAGAATTATTTTTGATTTTGAGAACGATAATAAGGTTGTATTTTACGATGTGGGCAAACACGATATATACTAATTTAATATGGACATAAAAATAATATACGAAGATGAAAATTTTCTTGCAGTAAATAAGCCAAGCGGTCTTGTGGTTCATAGTGATGGAAAAACAGATGAACCAAATTTATGTGATTGGATTCTTAAAAATTATCCCAAACTTGAAAATGTTGGTGAACAAACAGAAACTTCTTCTGGCAAAATAATAAAAAGACCCGGCATAGTCCACCGACTTGATAGGGAGACATCGGGCGTTATTTTGATAGCAAAAAATCAAGAAATATTTTTAAACCTGAAAAATCAATTCAAGAATAGGGAAATTAAAAAAATATACAAAGCATTTGTTTATGGAGAAATAAAGGAAAGTCATGGGGCGGTGAATAGACCTATTGGGAAAAATAGAAAAGATTTTAGACAATGGTCAGCATCAGATAAAGCAAGGGGGGAATTGAGGGAGGCAATAACAGAATATAAAGTATTGGCGAGAAATAAGGACTTTTCTTTTATTGAAATATACCCAAAAACAGGAAGAACACATCAGATTCGTGTTCATTTTAAATTAATAAATCATCCGATTGTTTGTGATAAATTATATGCACCTAAAAGAGAGCGCGCCCTTGGTTTTGGGCGATTGGCTCTGCACGCTTTTTCTATTGAATTTAAAAACATAGGAGAAATTGTTTTTAAAATAGAGGCACCTCTACCAAATGACTTTGAAAAAGCATCAACATTTTTAAAATAAGAAAAATTAAAAATATTGCGGTAATCCGTTGCCTGTGTTAAATTGTTTCTCATTATGGCTACAAGGATAGTGACAAAATCAAATATAAAAATTTCTCCTGTAAACATGGAAGAAAGAAAAAATCTTGGTATTAAGGCCGGAGATACGATTCGTGTGTGGCAAAAAATACAAGAAAAAGGAAAAATACGACTTCAAGCGTTTGAAGGCCTTGTTCTTGCCCATAAACATGGTAGTGAAGCAGGGGCTACATTTACTGTCAGAAAAGTTTTAGACGGAGTTGGTGTTGAAAAAATTTTTCCATTATATTCTCCAGTTATAGATAAAATTGAAATAACAAAAAGAACAAAAGCCAGAAGAGCAAAACTTTATTACATAAGAGAAAAAGCGATGAAAGAAATTAAGAAACAAATGAGAAAAGCAAAAATGGTTGATATTTCAACAAAAAGTGAGATAGAGGAAAAAAAGAAAATGGACGACCTGTCTGCGCAGACAGGAAAAATTCTAGAAGAACAGAAAGAGCAGAAAGAAGAGAAAGAAAAACAAAATGAGGTGACACAAACAGACCTGTCTGCGCAGACAGGAGAAACAAAAAAAGAGGGGTAGGTCCTCTTTTTTGATTTTTTAAACATTTGGTTATAATCTTAAAAAGTATAAATAATGCGCGGGTGGCGGAACTGGTAGGCGCGCTACCTTGAGGTGGTAGTGCCGAAAGGCGTGGAGGTTCAAATCCTCTCCCGCGCACACGAACAAGGTGAGTGTGAAGGAGTGAGCAAATTTATTTGCTCACGAGAGAGGATTTGAAAGGAATTTCGTTATTGAGTCCGAGCTTTGCGAGGGCGAAATCGAAATTCACCCGCGCCCGTGGGGCGAAAATCCTCTCCCGCGCACACGAACAAGGTGAGTGTGAAGGAGTGAGCAAATTTATTTGCTCACGAGAGAGGATTTGAAAGGAATTTCGTTATTGAGTCCGAGCTTTGCGAGG
>JAHIHZ010000017.1 GCA_018899555.1 Patescibacteria group bacterium | reverse complement strand
CAAAACAAGATGTAATTTGGTTTGATTAAAAATTGTCGTTAAGCGACAATTTTTAACCCTGTTTTGTGTGCAATCTAAATTGCTTTAAAAAATCACTTGGGTGCTCCGCACCCAAGTGATTTTCTCACGGAAGCCTTACCTCCGTTTTATTACACAGGAAACTCCTATTGTATGTTTTTTAATTAAATTAAAAACCTCACTTGGAAGCGAAGCTTCCAAGTGATTTTCCCACGGAGGCCTTGCCTTCCGTATTCACTACTTTCAATCTGTGCAACATCCGATGTTGCACAGAAATTGCATTTTCATTCCTTTTGTTCTTATCATCCCCACTTGGAAGCCGAGCTTCCAAGTAAACATTTTAGTAATCACTTGGTGCTGACAGCACCAAGTAGGATACATAGGAGTTCCCTATGTATGTTTTTTGATTAAATTAAAAACCTTACTTGTCTCCCGACGGGAGACAAGTGATTTTTCATGAAATGAAAAAGAGTAATGTCAAACACCGAGTGTTTGACAATGTTATAACTCCAATAGGGTGTAATTCCCAACTTGGTGGCGGAGCCACCAAGTAATAATACATAGGAAACTCCTATGTGTGTGTATTATGTATACACTATGTTTATAACTTGGAAATCCAGTTTCCAAGTGAAGAGAACCCCAACTTGGAAGCCGAGCTTCCAAGTGCATCCTCAATGTCAAAAGGTTGAACTTTGACATTGGGAGTGAGAAATAAAATCTAATAATAAAATGTTATAATCTATCTATGAATCCTGTAGTAGAATTTCAAATCATTGGTTTGTTTTTCTCGGGATCAGATTTTTAAAATAGTTAAAGGATTATTAATAACAAAGTTTTGAATTGTTTTTGTGAATTAATAACCCCAGTAGCAGAGTGTCCCAGTAGTAGAACAAGTTCACTACAGGATAAAAAGCTCGCTACGGGGCAAGAAAACAATTTGAAATTTCACTACGGGATGAACATAAAAATAATAGATAAAAAAATAGCAGAATCCGAACTTCGTGAAATTGCTAAAGATTTTTATGTAGAGATGGTGAAAGGCGTTGTAGATGTTGAGCGTGAAATTATTGCTATAGGCGGGGAGTATCATATGGATGCGAATGTTGTGCTTATTGAAAATGGTTCAAAACAACAAAATATCTGGGGTTTTAATTGGTATTTTGATAAAAGTGGAAATGAGCGAATTGAATATGTTTCACTTATAAATATTCGTCCAACACAAGGCAATAGAACAATGGAAGTGCAGGATATTTTTTTGCGTGATAAAATGAAAACCATTATATTAAAGTATTTATCATGAATACAACTCGTACACCATTATTTTATATGGCTAATCTGGGCAGTGAGATGTCTCATATTCTTTTGGAGTATGAAAAAAAAGATTTTGAAAAAATGCGAAATTCAATACTTCGCGCAGAAAATATAATTAAAAAAATTAAAGAATTTCCGGAAATGAAAAACCGAACGGGCGAACTTGAGATATTGGAATTGATTATTAATGATCTGAATCAAAAAAAATTTGAGCTTGATAAAAATCAACTTCTTAATTATTTTTCTCCATTCGCCATCCGTTTGACATCTTTATAATTTCACTTGTCTCCCGACGGGAGACAAGTGAAATTAGCGGATAAAAATCGGACTTAATAAGAAAAGAAAATAAAAACTATTCTTGTATTCTGCAGAACACAAGAATAGCTTTTATTTTATGAGATGTTATCTTGATTCTTTCCTAATTTTTTATCTTATCTTCCAACTTATTTTTTTATCTTATATTCCAAAAACTTATTAACACTTTTACCCCCTCCTTGCATTTATTATTTATGTTATTATTTACAGCATCAAAAGGTGTAAAGAAATTTATACTTATATATTTTATGTTTTTAAATACAATTAATAAAAAGATTTCAACCGTAGTTTTGTTATCTGCCTTCTTGTTTTTTTTCATTGCAACGAACGCTAACGCCGCGACAACCATTGGTTTGAATATAACTACTGGTGGAGCATTAACCGTAAGTGGTAATTCAACATTACCTACTATAAGTACGAATATAACAACATTGGGGGCTTCTGGCACAACAGGACAAATATTAATAAAGGGAAAAACTTCAGGAACAGTAACTATACAGCCAGCAGATGCCGCGGGGACATATACATTAACTTTACCAACAGATGATGGAACGACAAGTCAATTCCTTCAGACAAACGGCTCGGGTGTCTTGACTTGGGCAGCCGGTAATTCGGGAACAGTAACATCAGTTGGAGTCGTAGCTCCTATCGGTCTTTCGGTCTCAGGTTCACCAGTGACGGCTTCAGGAAATATCACATTGGCATATGACATTGCACCGACATTTGTTCCTTTTGGTGGAGCATCAAGAGAAATGGCTACATCTTCAGTATTATCATTTAATTCAGGAACAGGCGCTTTGAGTGCTACAACATTTGTAGGAGCGTTAACAGGAACTGCAAGCGGAAATCTTACCACAATAGGTTCTGGCACAAATGGACAACTTTCTTACTGGACTGGAACTAATTCTTTAACAGGAATAGCAACAACCACACTCACAGCGACAGCGCCGATTGCCTTATCTCAACCAATTTCTGTTATAGGTTCAAGCGCTTCGGTCTTGACTTGCGCCACCGCTTCTGGTTCAGTGACAGGATGTCTTTCATCAACGGACTGGACTACATTTAATAATAAAGGAGCAGGAACAGTCACATCTGTATCAGTTGTGACAGCAAACGGAGTATCAGGTTCAGTCGCAACAGAGACCTCTACTCCTGCAATAACATTAACTCTCGGAGCAATTACTCCAACTTCAGTAAACGGTTTAACTCTAACAGCTGCTGCTACTGGCTTCACAATAGCGGGAGGAACGACTTCAAAAACCCTAACCGTATCAAATACCCTAACTCTTGCAGGAACAGATTCTTCAACGCTTAATATAGGAACAGGAGGAACATTAGGGACAGGAGCTTTTGCTACGATTGCGAACTATGCGACACTTGCAGACCCTGTGTTCACATCTTCAATGGTTATTCCTCAAGGAGCTAGTCCTACGGTTGATGCTGTTGGGGAAATGGCATTTGATACTACGGATAACCAATTATTAATAGCAACAAGTACAACCGTTGCTGTTATAAGAACAACAAATAAAATTTTCTCGTTTACGCTGGCCTCAACATCACCAGAATTCTTTAATGGTGGGTCACTTCCAGTTCCCCCTGAAACAGACGGGTATACCCTAACAAGTTATACTTGTTATGTAACAGGTGGAACATCAGTTGTTCTTACTCCATCAGATGGGACAAACGACATGGACGCTATAACATGTCTCACAACACTAACATCTGACACGAGTATTTCAGCAAACGCAATAGCAACAGCAGGAGAATTAATGAGAGTTAAAGTTGGTGCAGTGACAGGAGCTGTTAATTATGTTTCATTCTCCGCGTTTGGTACTTGGACGAGAGAATAAAAATGCTCTTAACGAGCATTTTTATCCCCACTTTAACTTTTGTTAAAGTGGGGGTTTAATTATGAATTTAAAATCTGGCACGATTCTTCAAAACTTCATTAAGAAGTTTTGAAGTAAGAGCTTTTTCATCCCGCTTGTTTTTAAAATTGTCGTTAATTCAAAACCTCTGGGAGAGGTTTTGAATACATAATTTTTTTGTTTAAGGGGGGGTCAGGTACCCTTTCTTAATAAAGATGATATACTAAACATATGCCACGAGCTATTCGAACAGATGTCGGAAATTATTGTTACCATATAATAAACAGAGCAAATGCTCGTTTACCTATTTTCTTTAAAGAAGAAGATTATGAGTTATTTGAAAATACTCTAGAAGAAGCAAAAGAAAAATATAATATGCGAATCCTTGTATATTGTTTAATGCCGAATCATTTTCATTTGGTGCTTTATCCTAAGAATGATGGTGATTTAGGTAAGTTTATGCAATGGCTTACCCTTACACACACCCAACGTTGGCATCAACAAAAAAACACTAAAGGAACCGGTCATCTTTACCAAGGTCGTTATAAATCATTTATTATTGAAAAAGATAATCATTTACTTTCGGTTTTAAATTATGTTGAATGTAATGCGTTTCGTGCTAAATTAGTAAAAAAGGCAGAAAATTGGAAGTTTTGTAGTTTATGGCGAAAACTTTATGGAAATGATAAACAGAAAAAGCTTCTGTCTGTGTGGCCAATATCAGAACCTGATGATTATCTGTCTTTTGTAAATACACCCCAATTGAAAGAAGTCGAAGAATCCATTAGATTATCAGTAATTAAAGGGAAGCCGTACGGAAATGATAATTGGTCAATGAAAATTATTAAAAAATTTGGTCTTGAATCGACTATTCGTTTACCTTGGAGACCTAAAAAGGGTACCTGACCCTCTTCTTCTTGGAGACCTAAAAAGGGTACCTGACCCTCTTCTTCTCTAAAAAGGGTACCTGACCCTCTTCTTCTTGACCCTCTTCTTCTTCTTTAGTTTAAGCAATTTTTATCCCCACTTTAACTTTTGTTAAAGCAGGGATTTAATTATGAATGAAAAAAATATTATGGATGAAAAATGTCCTTGGGGACATTTTTCATTTCTTTTTTAAAATATCATCAATTATTCCATATTTTTTTGCCTCTTCTGCGTCCATAAAGAAGTCGCGTTCAACATCTTTTTCAATTTTATCAAAGGGTTGACCAGTATTTTTTGATAAAATTTTATTTAATCTCTCTCTTAATTTTATTATATGTTTCGCAGTTATTTCTATATCTGTTGCCTGTCCCTGCGCTCCTCCCCACGGTTGGTGAATCATAATCTCCGAATTTGGAAGACAAAATCTTTTCCCTTTTGCTCCCGCTGATAAAATTATTGCTCCACCAGAAGCCGCCATCCCAACACACACGGTAGAAACATCAGGTTTTACATGATTCATTGTATCTACTATTGCCAGCGTTGCGGCGATATCACCACCCGGAGAATTAACATACAATTTAACATCCTTTTTTGGGTCTTCTGATTCAAGAAATAACAATTGCGCAATAACAATATTTGCCAAGTGTTCATCAATCGTTCCACCAAGAAACACCACCCTATCTTTTAATAGGCGGGAGTATATATCATACGCCCTTTCGCCAAACTGACTCTTTTCAATTACTGTTGGAATTAACATAATGTTTACTTAGTTTATATACTAAATATTATCAGTTTCTCACTTTCTTTTCAAGAATTGATGATATTGCCAATTCTAATTTAAAATTTAAAAATCAAAATTAAAAATGACAATGCAAAGTCATAAAATAAAACTATTTTGACATTTTAAAATGTCATTTTGCACTTTGAGATTTTCATTTTGCATTTTCCAAATATTGCATTACTTTTTCATTTGCCAAGACCGTTTCCACATATATTTTAACTCTCTCTGGGTCCGCGCTTTTGTAATGTTCTAACAAGTGGTCAACTTCTTTTTTGAGTTCTTCTTTGTTTGGATAAAGGTTTTCTTTTAGCGCCATCCCATTCAATATTAACTGTGTTTTCGCCTTTTTTTCTGCCGATGGTCTCCATTCCTCGCGTAATTTTTCTTCGGTTTTTCCTGATTTTATAAGATAAGTTTTAAAATCTATTTTTGCATTTTCAATATCTG
Organism: Patescibacteria group bacterium; assembly: GCA_018899555.1. GTDB lineage: Bacteria > Patescibacteriota > Minisyncoccia > Phycocordibacterales > 21-14-all-36-13 > VMGX01. Next base: position 8,209 of record JAHIHZ010000017.1, on the reverse strand, counting down.
TTTTTAGATGCAGAAGCATTTTTTCTAATTCGGACTCCGTTAATATTTCAGGGACATCTATTTTTGTTTCTTTCAATATCTCTTCTATCACCTCCGCCCTTTTTTTGTCTCTATTTCTTAACCTTTTTTCGTTCAAGATGTTTTCTTTTAACTTGCTTTTAAAATCCTCAACATTTTCAAAATTACCGAGCTTTTTTACAAACTCGTCGTTAAATTCAGGTAAGATTTTATCATCAATCTCAAGTGGTCTTTTTTTTACCCCGTTAGAAGTAGGATGCTCAGCGTCCGCGACTTCTAATGGGGCAAAATGGTCATAAAGTGCCCATTGTTTTCTTATACCCAAAAGTGTTTCTTCAAACTCACTATCAGTTACGGTTGGTTCCTCCTCTTTTTTTGCCATTATTTTTTTTGCCTTTTCTTTATAATCTGGCAATTCTATTTTTGGCATTACGGAAGTCACTGCCTTAAAACAAAGAGGGTTATTTTCAGCCAATTTGGTTATAGATACTGTTGGGCGTCCTATTACATCCATTTTGTTTTCTAAAACAATTTCTGGGTAGATTTTTTGTATCGTTCTTTCAACCATCTCATTCAACAATCTCATTTTACCTATTTTATTTAACAAAATATTTTCAGGAACGCGTCCCTTTCTGAAACCCGATACCTCAATTTTTTCAGAATATTCGCCAACGATTGCTTTTTTGTGTTTTTCAACCTCTTTCCACGGAATTTCCACCTCAATTTCTATTTTACCCTCTTTTATGTCGCCGATTTTAATATTATATTTTTTTTCTGCATTCATAGTTTTTTAATCCTATAACAACCCAGCACTTATTTTGTGTACAAAATAAGTGCTGGGCGAAATCAATTCAGTTTTTTTGTTTTTGTTAAAACCTAAACAAGATTAAAAATTCAACTCAACATCAATATTTTGGAGTTCTTTATCTAAATTATTTAAGTCAGTAGCATTTAGGTCTGCTTCTATATCGGTAATCTTGTCTGAAATCCCTTGGGTTTTTAGAAGGTCTAATGCCGGGTCTGTTTCGGAAAGAATTTGTTCCGGTGTAATAGAGCTCTGCGCTTCTTTTTCGGTTATTTGTTTACCCCATAAATATAGACCACCGATTACCAATACTATAATAATTATTATTGACCCAATGATTGCGCCCGTTGATTTGGTTTGAGGCGCCTCTATTTCAGGAACGGGCTCATTCGTAACGGGGGTCTCTCTCGGAACGAATATTTCTGTTACTTTATTTTTGTTTTGTTCATTTTCCATATTTTTATTTTATGATGAAATTTGGGTAATTAATCCTCAAGTTTTGTTACATCACCTTCTTTCTCAACGGCACTTTTAATAGATTTAATTATTTCGACCAATGACTTATGAACAGCTTTTATTGATTCATTCGTGGCCTTAAATATTTCTTTAGAATCTTTAAACATTTCTTTCGGATTTTCGCTTGCTACTATTTCATCTATTTTCAGTGGCATTTCACCAATTTTTGTTTCTGTTAGAGATATTTCTTCTCTGGTTTTTTGGAGTAGTGTTTTTGCATCGTTTAGCAATATTCCACCCTCTTCAATTTTTTGGATTCTTGATTCTGCCCTGTCTGAAAGAATAACAAATCTTTCAAGCGCGGCGTAAAATCTATTTACTATTCTCTCGGTATAGGCATTAATTCTTTTTATTGAACTTTCCGCCAATTTTTGTTTTACCTCCTCTCTTTTTTCTTCTCTTACTTCTTCACGAATTTGTTTTTCTTCACCTTGATTTTCTACCTTTTCAGCATTTTTTACTGTGTTAACATTAATAAGTGGTTGTTTTCTGGCATTCATTTCCTCCTTCACGGCCTCTGTTTGTTCCCCTTTTTGTTCGGTATTGGTTTTCATCTTTTGTTGAAGTTCCCGAATTCTTTCTTTTATAAGGGAATAGGGCGACAATTTTTTTGTATCCACATCGCTAGCTGTTTGAACAATTGTGGGATCTTCATTTGTTACTGCTGTTGGAACGCCGTCGGTAGTGGGCTCCTCTGCGAACAACACCCCTGATGTAAAACCAAACAAGATTGTTAATAATAACATCACTATTAAAGATAAACTTATTTTTTTCATATGATTTTTATGTGAAGTATGATGCTTTAACACCATATTCCACAGAATTAATTATTCTTTATATATACGAATCATAACAAAAAACACTTGCAATGCAAGTGTTTTTTGTTGATAAGATATTTATTATTTTTTCTTATTTTTTATTTTCAGCAGGACCCACTTCAATATCTTTCTCCTTCTCTTGTGTATTTTCTTCAATTTCTGCTTCTATTTTGTCTGCAGTCGCCACCACATCTTCTTGGTCTTCCTTGTTATTATCAGTTTTTGGTTCTGTTGATTGTATGTCAATTTTCCATCCTGTAAGTTTTGCGGCCAATCTAGCATTTTGTCCCCCCTTTCCTATGGCAAGAGATTGCTGGTCCGGTGAAACATTAACAACTGCCTTATGTTCTTTCTCATTTATTTTTACATTTAAAATTTGAGCGGGAGATAGCGCGTCCTCAATAAATTCTTCCTGATTTTCAGACCATTCTATTATGTCTATTTTTTCGCCACCCAATTCGCTCATTACTGTAGAGACGCGGACTCCTCTTTGCCCAACACACGAACCAACAGGGTCTATATATTCATCATGAGACAAAACAGCAATTTTTGAACGAGCACCCGGCTCTCTTGCTATCACTTTTATTTCAACAACTCCGCTTGCTATTTCTGGGGCTTCCATTTCAAAAAGTTTTTTTAAAAATTCGGGTCTTGATCTTGAAAGACGAAGAAAAATTCCCTTTGGGGTTTCTTCAACCGAATATAGATACGCCCTGATTCTTTCTCCTTGTTTAAATCTTTCACCGACGATTTGTTCTTCATAGGGAAGTATTCCCGTTATTCTTCCTAAATCAACGAATATATTTCCTCTCTCAACTCTTTGAACGGTTCCATTTATTATACTCCCTTCTTTTTCTTCAAATTCTCCATAAACAGAGACCTTTTCGGCTTCGCGAATTTTTTGAATTATTGTTTGTTTTGCTGTCTGCGCAGAAATACGGCCGTATTCACCCTTATTCTCCAAAGGGAATATTATTTCATCTTCTAATTTTGCATTTGATTTTATTCTTTTAGCATCTTCTACAAGAATATGATGCTCGGGATTGAAACGGGTTCTTTTATCATCCTCATCTGTTTTTTCTTCATCTTCAGGTCGTACCATACTTTCATCAACAACTATTTTTATTTGGTTGAATTCTGTTTCCCCTGTTTGTGGGTCAAATTTTGCTTTGATAATTTGGCCCCTCTTCCCGTATTCTTTTTTATAGGCGGTGGCCAAAGCATCTTCTATTGCCTCAACGACTTTTTCTTTTGGTATTCCTCTTTCTTGTTCAAGCTGCTCAAGAATTGAATTTATAACTTTTAGGTCAAACATATCTTAAACGCAGATTTGCGCAGATTCACCCTGTTAAATCCTGCTATGCAGGAATTTGCTAAAGGCAAATTATTTAACAGGGCAAGCGCAGATATACGCAGATTAAAATTTTAATAATTAAATTTTCCAAAAAATTATTACCTGCCCCGTTAAATACGAAGTATATTTAACTGGGATGGATTCAAAACCTCATTAAGAGGTTTTGAATTTGGAATAAAAAAATCCGTTTGTGAACGGACAGATAATCTAAACTATTCTGATTTACAATAACAAGTATACACGAATGAAAATTGTCGTCAAGCGACAATTTTCATCCCTTTTTATTTTTTTAGAAAATTGTCGTCAAGCGACAATTTTTAAGCCTGTTTTGTGTGCAACCCAAATTGCTTTTCCATTCCTTTTGTTCTTATCATCCCCACTTGGAGGCGAAGCCTCCAAGTGAAAACCCTCAACTTGGTGGCTCCGCCACCAAGTAATTATTTTAGTAACTCGGTTAATATGTAACAAGGACTGTTCTTGCTATCAGTAATTGGTGCTACTAGCACTAAACGGGGGATTTATAAAGGGACTTGCACAATAATTAGGTTTCTAATATAATAGAAACGAGCCTATAATTTCAATAAAAAAAGAAAAATGACTAAAAAAGAGATAATCTGGCGCGAGATTCTTTATCAAGCGACAGAAAATAAAAAAATTGAATTTACCCAAAAAGAACTGGCGGAGAAATTCGGCTTTTCTTTAAGCACTGTTTTTAACGCGCTTAAAATTCCCCGCCAATCCGGGGCAATTAAAGTTGGCGGAAGAAATTTCAAAATTATTGATTCAGAAAAGTTTCTTTATTTTTGGGCAACCCAGAGGAATCTTAATAAGGAAATCGTTTATAAAACAAATTTTTCCAACAGCTCTCGCGAAGCAGAAGGACTGATGCCGGACGGCGCAATTTTCGCCTGCTACAACGCTTATACTAAAAAATACGATGACGCGCCGGCTGATTATGACAAAGTTTATGTTTATGCGGACAAAAAGACAGAGCAAGAAATTAGAAAAAGATTTCCCGCCAGAGCCGGCTACGAAAATCTGATTGTTTTAGAAAGTGACCCCGAGCTTGAAAAATTCGGAAATATCGCGCCGGACATTCAGATATTTGTTGATTTGTGGAATTTATCCGATTGGTACGCCAAAGAATTTCTTTTAGCGCTTAAGCAAAAAATTTTCAAATGAACACGCAGCAATTTTATCACAATATTATTACCGAAAAAAGCTGGCAGTTTTTGCGGGAATTTAAAAAGAATCGTAACTTTATTCTTATTGGCGGCTGGGCGGTTTTTTTGTATTCGCGCTCTCTTAAATCAAAAGACATTGATATAATTGTTGATTATAATGACTTGGAAAAGTTAAAATCGGAATTTGATATTTTTAAAAATGAACGATTGAAGAAATACGAAATAAAACATGGAGAATTTGATGTTGATATTTATCTTCCGCATTATTCTGATTTGGGCGTTGACATTGAAAAAATAGAAGAAAAAGCGGTTAGCCGCGAAGGGTTTTCAGTTCCGGAAATTGAAATTCTGTTGATGCTGAAATTATACGCATGGGGTAGTCGGCGCGGGTCCGTTAAAGGGCAAAAAGACGAGTTGGATATTTTCAGTTTAGCATTTCTGCCAGAATTTAATTGGCAAAGATATCTTGATTATACGCAAATTTTTCATTTTGAAAATTATAATAATTTTTTGATTGAATTGATTAAAAAAACAAAAGAAATAAAAGAACTCGGCATTAATCAGCAAAAAATGGCAAAAATCCGCAAAAGAATTCTCGCCCTGTTAAATTCCGCCATAGAATGACCTGCTTCGCCTACCTACCGCAGGCAGGCAGAAATTTGTCTTTGGCAAATTATTTAACAAGGTAAACCCCGTTAGAAGTTCATTAAGAATAAGTACTTCGTTAGAATATTGTGAGCGAATTCGCCTGCCTGCGGTAGGCAGGCCCAACGGCTTCTTTATTTAATTAAGCTGATTTCGGTATTAAACTTCTAACGGGGTAAAGTTATCAACACATACTTTTTACATAACGAGTTGTATAGAATATAATTTAGACAATGGATTATCCAAACCGACCACTAAATGATTTTCAAAAAAAGAAACCACCCGTCGTGTCTACAACGCCTACACACGCAGAACAGACAGAAGAAATGAAACCAAAAAAATCTAATACGATTTTTATGGTTTTGCTTTTATTTATTATCATCGCTTCTTTATTTTTATGGCTATCTTATGAAAAACAGGGCGCGTCTCTTAGCGAAAAAGAAAAAATGGCAATACTTGATGAATTAATAAAGAATAGCGACGCGGATAAATATACATATGAAGAAAAATTAGATATTTTAAGGAAATTGTCTGAAAACAAGGAAGGCGACAAAGAAATAACGACGGAAGAAAAAATAAAAATATTAGATTCCATAACAGAGTAGCTTAGTTTTTATAAAAATGTTTAAATCAATAAAAAAATTTTATATACCAACAATAATTATAACGCTGTTAGTTGTATTTGGGTTCTTTTATTCTGGCACTGATAAAAATACTAGCGCCGTAAACGCGGCATCAGAAGAATTTAAATTGGCAGGATGGGCGTGGTCGGACAATATCGGTTGGATAAGTTTTAGTTGCTCCAATACAAATTCTTGCGGTAGTGTTAATTACCGTGTTTTAGTTGCTGAAAACGGAGATATGTCCGGTTATGCTTGGAGTAATAATATTGGATGGATAAGTTTTAATCAAAGCGACTTAGGAAGCTGTCCGTCCGGAACATGCAAGGCAAAATTGAGTGGCAATGAACTAATGGGATGGGCAAGGGCTTTATCGGCTGATTATTTTGGCTGGGATGGATGGATAAACCTAAGGGGCTCTAACCCCTCATTTGGTGTCTCTTTTAATTCTGGCGCTAAAAAGTTTAGCGGTTATGCGTGGGGCTCTGATGTTATTGGTTGGGTGAACTTTAGCGGGTTTAATGGAAACGGAGTTTTTGTGGACACAGAGGATTTATTAGGAGCAGTAGGGAATGTCTCTCTTGACGCATTTCCCACAGCCGTTACCCTCGGCGGGAAAACAAAATTATTTTGGGTTAATAAAAATGTAAATACATGCAATACCTCTGGCGGTCCGTGGTCTGGCAGTTGGACAGGCGCGGAGGCATTAAGTGGTTTTAAAGAAAATGTTGGGCCGATATTGACTGATACCACATATACAATAAAATGTTCAAATGTTCTTGGAGAAGAATCACAAGATAGTGTTTTGGTCACGGTAATTCCTCCTGACTTTAGTTTGCAAAAATCCGGGAATATAGAAATAAATGGTGTCAGAGGAACTTCTACGCCGACCGTGATTAAGGTAATCCCCCAGAATAACTTTTCTTCAGCAGTTAATTTGTCGGCTTCTTATTTACCACCGCAGTTGTCAGGAGCAAAAATTATTTTATCAAAGGGTTCGCTTTCAGGTTCGGAGCATGGTTCTGGCGCTGAATTTAGAATTGTCGCGAATAATCCGATTGCCACCGGGAGTTATTTAATAACAATACAAGGGCAGGGTGGAGGACTGCTTCGCACAATAAATATAGTTTTAAATGTTGATAATAAAAATATCAAAATTGAGGAGTTTTAGCCCAGCACCTATTTTTGTTTCTGATTTTAAAAATGTTACAAATAAAAAAAATTTTACTGGGTTTATCAATAAAATAATAATTGGCTACAAAAATAGGTGCTGGATAAATATTTTAAATTATAAACAATTTTATAAAAATTAATGGGGCTAATAATATTAATATGAAAAAATTATTCACAAAAAAGCAAATCGTAAGCGCAATTAAAATAACCGCTTTGTCTGCAATTCTGATTGTTGGTTTAAACTACGCTAACGCGGCGTGGAGAGGACCAACAGCAACAGCCCCAGACGGGAACACGCCCGCGCCTGTAAACATAGGAACAGTAAATCAGATAAAGAACGGAGGATTAGGGTTAAATGCGCTATCTGTATTTGGTAATGGTTTATTTACAGGAAAAGCAACAGCAAATAGATTTTGTTTTACTAATGGTTCCTGTGTATCATCATGGCCTGAGGCGTGCGCTATTACAGAAACACCACCACCCACACCTACCCCTACCGTTGCTCTCACAGCAAACCCTACAAGCGTCGCATACAACGGACAATCAACTCTCACATGGTCATCAACAAACGCAACAAGTTGTTCAGCAAACTGGACATCTTCAACCGCAACAGGTGGTACTGCAACAAAATCAAATTTAACATCATCTCAAACATATACAATGGCATGTACGGGGGCGGGTGGTTCTGCCCAAGGCAGTGCGACTGTTATAGTTAATGTTGATGGCGGGTTCTTAATTGGAGATGTGAATGCCGACGGAGTCATCAATTGTACCGATGTGAGTATGATTCAGAAATCAGTTGTTGGCACCATCACTCTCACCGCTGACCAGAAGTTTCGAGCTGATGTAGATGGAAATGGAATTGTCCAATCATATGACGCTGCACTCATTTTGCAGAAATACAATTTGTCGTGTTCCGTTGGAGATGTGAATGCCGACGGAGTCATCAATTGTACCGATGTTGGTATGATTCAGAAATCAGTTGTTGGCACCATCACTCTCACCGCTGACCAGAAGTTTCGAGCTGATGTAGATGGAAATGGAATTGTCCAATCATATGACGCTTCACTCATTTT
>JAHIHZ010000031.1 GCA_018899555.1 Patescibacteria group bacterium | reverse complement strand
CTGGGATGATTTAGTGATTTTTAAAATACAAAACATTATGGATTCAAATGCTCATTATAGAGCATTTGAATTTAGTGATTTAGTGATTTTTAAAATACAAAACATTATGGATTCAAATGCTCATTATAGAGCATTTGAATTTAGTGTTTTTATATTTTTATGTTTTTATGTTTTTATGTTTTTATGTTTTTTTCTCGCCTATACGAGATATTATACAAAAACAAAACCCCCTCGCATTTCTGCGAGGGGGTTTTGACTAGTATTCGTTTGGTTAAACGAAATGACCTACTAGATTTTTAAATTTTATTAATTTGCTCTTGTGAATACCTGAACTGGGAAGTTGCTTCCTACTGATGGGAAGCCCGGCAAACCATATCCGTTTGTCCAGTCAAGTTTTGCTTCATCAGCCGCTGTTGCTGTAACAGTTGTTGTTGATGAAGGAGACCAAATTATGTTGTTTGTTGTTGAAGCTGTTGATAGGTTCAACTCTCCTGCTGAAGTTCCATATACACCCATCAAGTAAGCTAATGATGGATATGCTTGGTCTGCAAGAAGTGCTAAGTTCAATGTTTCAGATACGCTTGCCGTATCTACCGCTGTGTCAGCTCTCAAAACGAATGTCTTTGAGTTTCCAGCTGAAACCAACTTAGCCGCTGAAGTCGCGTCAAATACAATTTCAACTGCGTCAAATGTAACTCCTACCGTTTCAACATCCACACCATTTACAGCTGTTGCGTTTGCCGCAACACCATCACCATAAAGTGTGAATCCTGTTACTGCTCCGCCAGTTGTAGCAAGAGAGAATGAGAACTTCTTGAACGCTATATCTCTTGTTCCTGGGTTTGTCACCTTGAACTTGTAGAGGTCTGCGCCTGCCGCAAGAGCTCCACCGCTACTCAATATTTCTATTGAAGGAACGCTACTGAAGACCCTCACGCCATTTGTCGTTACATCAGATGTCGTACCGCTTGAAATTGTAGCACCTGAAGCTACTCCTGTAGCATAGTTACCATTTAGGCCAACATTGTTGCCGTCATATGTAATGCCCAAGAATGCTCCATAACCGCCGTTTCCAGGTGTACTTGTTGTGTTTGTATTAGCGTCATGCGTAATCAAACTTCCTTTTACAACAATTACTCTAACTTCACCCTTCTTAATTGTGACGGTGGATGTCAGCGTTGATGTAGCGTTGTCTGCGTTAGCAAGACCAAATTGCGCTATACCAACTTGAGAACTACCACTCCACAATGTCATTTGCTGACCAACTAGATCAGATGGTGAGTTAGATGCTGTATTACCTAACTGTAATGCAATTTGTCTTAGAACAATGTCTTCTGTCAAGCCGGCCGTAAATCTAAATGCTGCCAAAGGAACATCTATTGTTCCCGCTTGAACAGCTTTGTAGTTATAAGCGCTTGAAGTATCAGCCACAACTGTGTATGAACCGCTTGTTGCCGATGTCATTGTTATACCTGTTAAGTTTGCAGTCATTGTTTCTACAATTGTCTGACCGCTTGTTAAACCTGTAGCGCCTGTAAATGTTGCTGCATTGTTAGTCAAGCCCCAGATAAATGTTCCTGAAGCTGATGTTGAAACATTGCACTTTAATGAAAGCGTCTTTGAAGTTCCTTTAGGAATTGTAAGACCTGTTCCATCAAATGTGAATGTTTGGTCAGCGTTGTCCGCTGTTGGGTTCTTTGCGTTTGAGCCCGTTGTTAATGTTTTTGAACCATCATACAACTGACAGTTTGTTAGGTGTGAACCTGCAGCTGTTCCATCAGCAAACAAAGCGATGAATGAAGTTAATCTTATGTCCTCGCCTGATTGTGAACCATCAAGAATATATCTTGCAAACTCAAATCCTTGCTGGCCCGCGATTACTTGCTGAGCAACTGGTTGAGTTGCTTGGCTCATAGCCAACGCTCCTGCCTTAACTGTCATTGTCAAGCCAGAGACAGCTGAAGCTGGACTTGGTGTAAGTGAATTTCCAGTTGTTTGACCCGTTACTGTCGTCCAATTGCTTGAAGGTGTTGTAGAAGCCGCTACTGTATCATTACTTTCGAACGCAGTTCCCAACTTACCTTTCAAAACAATATTCGTTACTCCAACTGGAAATGTAACTGTGTCTGTGAATGTGATTGTTCCATGCGCTGAGTCGGTTGCTGTGCTTACGCCATCAACTGGACCTGCCAAAACGGCGCCATTTTTATCTACCATTGAGATGCTTGTGATATTTTCCGCCTCATCTCCTGTTGCCAAGACATTGAATACCATAGAAGCAACTGAGATTGTTTCTCCTTTTACATCAATGATGAAACCTGCGAGTGGCTGATTTGCCAAGTTTACAGCAATATTCTGCGCCGCAACCGTAGTATCCGAGCTAACAGTTATAGTACCTGATGATACTGTAACTTGAGCCGCGTCATACCATGGGTCTTCTACTGAAGAAAATGCCGCCGTGTCATCTGTAGGGTCGGAAGTTCCTGTTTGTGGAGGAATTATTCCATATCCATACAATTTGCCCATAACATTAACATCTGTTCTCTTTGCGAGGTCAAAGTCAATCGTTCTTCCAGAACCGCCGATTATGTCTCCCTTTATAGACATCTCCTTTGAAAATCCTTTATCTATTTCAATTCCTGAACCAAATGTTGATGTGTAGTATTTGCCATCCGAGCTTACAACTACATCATAAGCTGTTCCATCAACGAATGTTTTTAGATTTGCAAGGTCGGTTTTTGAAGCTGAGCCCGTTTGATTCCATCTTATAGAATTCAACATTATTTTTTCTGCTGAGCCAGCTGTGACTCTAACAGATGAGAATGTATAACCGGTTGTGCCAACTTCTTTTGTTTGGCTCGCGCCCGGGTCAACACTTCCTCTCTGCATTATTACAGAACCAATTGACAGTGTTGCGTTGATTGTGTGAAAGGCGCCTGTTATTGGGAATGTGCCGTTTACTGTTGCTGAAGTATTAACCGCAACAACATTAAACCCTGCAACTTGGCCGGCCCTGGTATCGTTGTTTGATGCCATATTACCGCCAATTGTCATTGTTCTTGATTGACCTGCCTTAACTACAAAGTCCTCAGACAGCGTTGCCTGATGATTTGAGTTTAGTGTCTTTGCAATACCAACTTGTGTTCCATTTTCATCAAGTAGGACTACTCCCGCAAAGTTTGCGTCTGCTGAAAGACCTACTCTCTCAACTACAACGCTATCAACTGTAACATCTCCATCAGCGCTTGCTGTCAAGGTTATCTTTGTGAAAGGTAATCTTGCCGCGCTTTCAGGCGCGAGAGATGCCGCTGGTTGAACCGGACTTGATACTGTGAGGCCCGTTCCTACTGCTGGAGGTGTTGTTGGGTCTGTCGGTGTCGTAGGTGTTGTCGCTATCAGCGCTGAATATTTGGCCTTTGAAATTGGGCCAAAATAACCAACTGCTGGAGAAACCCCATTAGCCGTCTGCCATGCTGAAACAGCCGCTTTCGTTATAGGACCAAAGTATCCCTTAGCTCCTGTGAAAGTGAAGTGTCCTGTGCCTTGCAGGTATGTCTGAAGGCAGATTACATCATCACCTTTTGAACCAACGGTTAGATCCTTTGTGAAAGCGCATGCTGTTGCTGGGGTCCCGCCTTGCATTGCTGTCAATTGCGCCTGTAAAGCAGTAATCGTCGCAAGCAAACTTTGAATCTGTGCTGTAAGTTCTTCAATCGTTTGTGCCTGTACTGGAGTTGCAACTGCAACCATACCGAGCATAAACATACCTGAAGCTAAACCTACAAATCCTGCTGTTGCTTTCGCAAAACTAGAATTTTTGAATTTACTCATAATAAAATAAAATGCGTAACAATTTTTGTGAATAACATAAAAATTGTTAACACAAGTAAATTGTTTTCGACTTATAAACTAATAATTACTAATAATTTTTTTACTGATAATTTCAACAAAAGTTTTTTAAAAAACAAAAGTTGAAATAATCTACGACAACCGATTGAAATCCATCGACATGATTTTCAAAACGGTTTCGTTTTTCTTTATAACTAATCGACTAATAATAAACTAAAAACAGATCAGTTAAAACTTCTAACACCCACTAAGGTTAAGTGGGTAATTTTTTGTTTTCAAAGGTCTGTCTTAATCCCCTTGTGGGGCACTGGATTTGTTCTCCAGAGAATCATCAAATTTCATTAATACGACAAACGAAAGCTTGGTGACTCTCATAAAAACAACTCACCATCTTTTCTCGCTAATTTACATTATTTATCCCTAAGGAACATTATAATATTTGGCGGGATTAACAGCAAAAATCTTTGTGGATAACTCTTAAAAAATTAAAAATGCAAAAATCAAAATGAAAAATGACAATTTAAAATCAAAAAATTAAACAACAAAATTAAAGCTGATTAAAGCCACAAAAACACTAAAAAGGCATGTTCATATAGTCTCATTTTTCGTTAAAAAAGTCAATAAATTCAAAAGCCCTGAATGGGCTTTTGAATCCACCCCGTCAGAAACCGCGAGTGCAAGCACCCTGTTTCTAACGGGGCAAGTAATATTTTTTCTTATAACAAAACACCAAATTCTCTTACTTAAAAACCTCTGACTTCAAAAGCTCTAACTTTAAAATCTCTGAATGAGATTTTAAAGAATCGTGTAAGCTTTAATCCTCTTTTGAGCTTTTGAAGAAAAGTGCTAGGTTTTAAATCATAATCTTGAGGTTTT
>JAHIHZ010000005.1 GCA_018899555.1 Patescibacteria group bacterium | reverse complement strand
CGCTTCGCGTGGGCCCCGCCTCCGCCCGTTCGATTCCGACGAATGCCACGCATTCTTCTGTCAAGACAAAAGAAAAAACTGGCATGAAGCCAGCTTTTCTTTTGTTGTGGAGATGGGCGGAATCGAACCGCCGTGTAAAAAATTATTTAATGCACATCTACAAGATTTAGTTTATTTTTTTGATTTAAGTGAATGAACTAAAAAATAAACAAAATATTCAAACACCGATCTCCTTTTGCCTTACGGCTCTCGGAATTATGTTGGAAAATTCACAATTCCTAGTTCGAATTTTATAACATTAGTTTTATCATATCGAACATCTGATAGACCAATGCCATCTAGACCCTTAGGCGTAGACGAACGCCATCTTATTAAAATAAGGTGACGCTACAGATTTCTCTGCACTTATTTTTTCAGCTTGTTGAAGAGAACTGAAAACTCTTATCTTGCACACATTAAAAAAGGTTTCTTATCAAGGCCGATCATCCCCCTAAAACAAATTTTATAGAATAAAACATACTTTAGGCAAACGACCGACTATTATTTTTTTAAAGTTCTTCCAATATCTCTTTCAACATCTCTTTTCTTTATTGTTTCTCTCTTATCGTATTTCTTTTTTCCTTTCGCTACGGCAATTTCAACTTTTAACTTCCTTCTATCATTATATACTGAAATAGGTACAATTGTCAATCCTTTCTGTCCGCTAATACCAATAAGTTTATTTATCTCTTCTTTATGCAAAAGCAATTTTCTTTTTCTATAAAGGTCATATTCTTTTGGTGTATTTTTGGGCTGGTATGCCGGGATATGAGCGCCAACGAGAAAAACCTCTCCATCCTCAATAATTATATAAGAGCCATCAAGAGAACCGTGCTTTTGTCTTAATGATTTTACTTCAAATCCAAAAAGCTCAATTCCTGCGTTGAATTTTTCAAGTATTTCATAATTAAAGCTAACTTTTCTATTATATAAAATTCTCTCCATACCTTAAAGTATAAAACAATTATTACGAAACAGGAATATAATATTTGATAAAAATATAAAAAGAGCATATTGTTGCAAATGGAAATTAAATAAAGTTCAATTTAAAAAAGGAGGCCAAATGCCTAACGAAACAAAACTAATAAAGTATACTTTTACTGAGAAAGATGATGATGGCCACAACAACAGAGTTCACACTATAACAAAAAGGGCCATCTTTTTAGATCCAAAAGATAGTAAATCTGGAGTTGGATTTTTGATAGTTAAATCAAATTGGGGGAATGGTCCCCTTATGATTTATCTAATCAAACACGGAAAAAAAATAGAGAGTTTTTTCTTTGGTGATAATTTTGGTACTGAAGGATTTCCAATTCCAGGTCAGTTGAACTCTGATTCATGGAATAAAATCAAAATTTTATCATCGGAAAATGTTTTATCTGATAAAGAATGTGAAATATTGGTTTCATATTTTAATATCACCCGTTTGAATAATAAAACAAAAAAATCAATATGGAACACATTTAAAAATAGACTATAAAAAAATTTGCGACATGTGAAAGCACATCGCTTTTAAATTATTATGGATTCAAAACTCCATTTAGGAGTTTTGAATTTAGTGATTTCATGATTTCATGATTTCATGCTTTTATGTTTTTGTGTATAATAACCACACATATGAAAATAAACTTTAAAATCAAAAAATTTAATAAAAAGCAGGGTAAAAAATTAAAAATACCCAAACTGAAGTCCCCAAAGGGGGTGAAATTTATTAGTAACTTCTTGAGTGTAATCTTGGTGTTTTTAGTAATAGCAACTATTTATTCAGCATTTGCAGAAGAAGAAAAACCTACTCAAAAAATTTCAATTTCTGAATTAGCCCAGAATATAAATCAAGAAAAAGTGAAGGAGATAACAATAGAAGGAAATAATGTGAAGATTCTTTTTGTTGACGGAACAAATAAAGAAACAAAGAAAGAAAGTGAAATTGCTCTCACACAAACGCTTGTAAATTACGGAGTTGATTTAAAAGCATTGAATAGTTTAAAAATAGAAGTAAAAAATGAAAGCGGGCTTTGGTATTGGATTTTAAATCTCTCTCCTTTCATTTTTCCTATTTTGTTTATTTTGTTTTTTGTTTGGATGTTATCAAGACAGGTTAAAGGCGCAGGAGCGCAGGCGTTTAATTTTGGGCAATCTCGCGCAAGGATAACAGACCCAAAAGACACGAAGCAAAGAATTACCTTTGATGATGTCGCTGGAGCAAAGGAAGCGAAAGAAGAGTTGCGTGAAATTGTTGATTTTTTAAAAAATCCTAAAAAGTTTTTGGACATAGGCGCGCAAATTCCAAAAGGAGTTTTGTTAATGGGAGCGCCCGGCACGGGAAAAACACTTTTGGCTCGCGCCGTTGCCGGTGAGGCCCAGGTTCCTTTCTTTTCAATATCTGGCTCTGAATTTGTTGAAATGTTCGTCGGAGTCGGCGCGAGCCGTGTTCGTGATTTGTTTAAAATGGCAAAACAAGCGGCGCCTGCAATTATATTCGTTGACGAAATTGATGCGGTTGGCCGAGTCCGCGGGACAGGAGTCGGTGGAGGAAATGACGAAAGGGAACAAACACTAAATCAGATTCTTGTTGAGATGGACGGGTTTGAACAAAATGAAAAAGTTATTATTATGGCGGCGAGCAATAGACCGGATGTTCTTGACCCAGCGCTTTTGCGTCCCGGGAGATTTGACCGCCGAGTCGTTATTGATTTACCAGACAGAAACGACAGGGAGGCGATTCTTGGAATTCATATTCGCAAGAAACAACTTGCTGAAGATATTAATATGAGAATTATTGCAGAAAGAACTCCCGGGTTTTCTGGTGCGGACATTTACTCGCTTGTTAATGAGGCGGCGATTCTCGCGGCGCGCGAAGACAGAAAGAAAATTGCGCAGTTTGATTTTGTTCGTTCAATTGAAAAAGTCATTCTTGGCCCCGAAAGAAAAAGTCATTTGCTTATAAAAAAAGAAAAAAAGATTACTGCCTATCATGAAGCGGGGCACGCTCTTATTGCATCTGTATTAGAGTATGCGGATCCAGTTCATAAAATTTCAATAATTTCACGAGGACACGCCGCTGGTTATA
This sequence comes from Patescibacteria group bacterium, assembly GCA_018899555.1. Lineage (GTDB taxonomy): Bacteria > Patescibacteriota > Minisyncoccia > Phycocordibacterales > 21-14-all-36-13 > VMGX01. Next base: position 20,097 of record JAHIHZ010000005.1, on the reverse strand, counting down.
CCCTTCATTTGCCGATTGAAGAAAAACGACTAAGGTCCAAGAAAGATTTCCTTGATGACCTCGCGGTCTCTCTTGGTGGTTATGTAACAGAAAAATTAATTTTTGATGATATAACAACAGGTTCGTCAAACGATTTACAGATAGCTACGGCAAAGGCGCGCGATATGGTTACAAAATATGGAATGTCCGACAAACTCGGTTCGGTTGCGTTTGAGGAAGATATTGGTGTTGTAATTCGCGGTGGTATTGCCAAAGTTGAGAAAGAATATTCTGAAAAAATTAATGCCGAAATTGATAGTGAAGTTATGAGGATAATGAAAGAAGCGCATGACAAAGCGGAAAGGACAATAAAAACGCATATGAAATTATTAGAACAAATAGCTCAGAAACTTATTGAAGAGGAAACAATAGAAAGAGATGAATTTGAAAAACTACTTATCGCAAACGGAATTACTCCAAAGAAAAAAGAAGAGTGAGTTTTTGAAAAGCTAGAAATAAATTGATAAACAATCAAATGAATATTTTAAATGAAATAATTCTATTAATTTTTCTTTTCGGGCTTTTGGGTTTTTTTGCTGATCTGGTAGTTAGAAATATTAAATTTATTACTGCCACACTGAAAATACGCCTTTTCGCCGTGGGTATTTTGTTAGGAATAATAACGACATTACCCGAACTTTCTATAGGGATTAACGCAATTCCTGAAGGCGCCGCATCTTTATCGGTTGGCAATATTTTTGGCGGCATTATAGTTATTTTTGGATTTATAGTGGGCGCTAGTCTTTTTCTAAACAGAAAAGTTGATACTAGTGACAATCTAAATTCATTGATACCGGCGTCAATCGTGATTTTTTTCTCTCTCCTGCTCGGGATGGATGGGATATACAGCATTTCAGATGGATTAATGATGGTGTTTTCATACGCCGTTTTATTATTTTATTTGTATTATGCAAATTATTCATTTAATAAAAACCAGATTGTATCAACGGATAAGAAAGAAATTATTAAAGCCATTTTTTTGTCTATTATTGGGGTTATATTGATTATGATTATATCCCGCGGAATAGTTAATGTATCTCTAGATTTGTTGGAAAGTTTAAATATTAGAAAATTTACAATAGGATTATTGATTTTTTCAATCGGCACAAACATACCAGAGATAACGGTTGCCATTACATCATGGAGACGAAAAGCGTCAGAATTATCTTTAAGTCATTTAATAAGTTCCTCTTTTACAAATGTTTTGGTTTTAGGTGTTCTGGCAGTTATACATCCAATAGAATTTATTGCAGGACCGATTTTTTATACGACCGCGCTATTTTTGGTTTTAATACTCATTCTATTTATTTACTTTAGTTATAGCCAAAAAAGATTAGACCGGCGAGAGGGGTTTTATTTATTATTGTCATACCTTTTGTTTTTAGTTGCTAGTATTTATTTGGTGGGGCTGTAAAATAAAAAGAGTTTCTAATCAGTAAGTAAAGAAGTAAAAATAAACCACTTTCTAATTCGCGCGAATTAGAAAGTGGTTTGTTGAATTCTGATTATTTTCTATTCCCTAATTGTAGCGAATAGGGGGATAGTTTTTTATTTTCCGATTATTTTGTATTCTCTAATTGTAGCGAATAGGGGGATAGTTTTTTATTTTCCGATTATTTTGTATTCTCTAATTGTAGCGAATAGGGGGATAGTTTTTCTATACAACCATTCAATTTTACCTCGTAGCTCCCGCCTTGGCGGGATGGTACTGGGGTGAATGGTTGTATAGCTTTTGAATGTGTGAGTCTCATGTTTACATATACTACTGGACCGCGGTATAATATACATACAAATAGTAATTAAAGGTTCAATTATGGCAAGAAGAAAAGATAAAGAAATAGCAATTAAAATGCGCTTGGCTGGTGCGAGCTATTCTCAAATAAAAGAAAAATTAAACATAAGCAAAAGCACTTTGAGTTATTGGCTTTCTGAATATCCACTTTCTGCTGAACGAATTAAAGAACTTTGTGGTAATAATCCAAAAAGAATTGAAAATTTTAGAAATACAATGAGAAAAAAGAGAGAGCAGAGACTGGAAAAAGTTTATGAAAAAGTTGGCAGGGACATTTCAAAATTAAGTAAAAGAGAAATTTTTATTGCGGGACTATTTTTATATTGGGGAGAAGGATTAAAAGTACGCAATGCGAAAACCGAATTATCAAACACAGACCCTGCTATGATAAAATTTTTTATGAAATGGCTTCGCACTCTTGATGTATCAAAAAATAAACTAAAAGTTAGATTACAACTATATTCTGATATGAATATTGGAAAAGAAACCAGTTTTTGGGTAAAAGAATTGAATTTATCAAAACAACAATTTAATAAAGCGTATATAAAAAATTCTAAATTTTCAGATATAACTTATAAAAAGAATTTTAATCACGGAACATGTAATATAAGTTATTCTGGTCAAGAATTTCAGGACTACATTTTGCAAGGAATTGAATATGTCAAAAATATGAGATTATGATAAAATATTTTTGTTAAATACTGCGCGCGTAGCTCAATTGGTAGAGCAATCGCCTTATACGCGATGGGTTGGGGGTTCAAGTCCCTCCGCGCGCACAAGGTCAAAATTTATCAGCGATTTTGCTGATAAATTTTGGACTCTAGTAGCTCGGCACGAGCGTTGGGACTTGAAAGGAATTTCGTTATTGAGTCGACTGAAAGGAGGCGAAATCGAAATTCACCAGCGACCGTGGGGCGAAAGTCCCTCCGCGCACAAAACGAAGTTTTGTAAAAATTCAGCGGTTGAACCGCTGTAAATAAAATCTATTCCTTAATTGTAGCGAATAAGGGGATAGTTTTTTGTGTCTCATCTAACTATTCAACTATTTAATTAAATTAGAAAATAGTTTTTATTTAAGATTTGAATGACGTCGTATCTCTGCTATCGCAGAGATACGACATCACTTAGTTTGTTATGGTGGAGCGATGGCTAATGTGCAACATCCGATGTTGCACAAATACAAAATAATTGATTTTCTATTCTCTAATCCAACGGAATTAGAGGATGGTTTTTTATATATTATCTAACTATTCAACCATTTAGTTAAATTGCTGAATGGTTTTATTTTTAAATTTACATATACGCCATGGCTTAGGGGATGGTTTTTTGTTTCGCGCGACTATTCAACCATTTAGCTAAATTGCTGAATAGTTTTATTTTTAAATTTACATTTACGCCATGGCATAGATGTATTTTGGTAACTTTTTAGTAACTCGGTTATCAAATTTTAAAAACATGAGTTGGAAATGTATATCTGGTATGGCACCAACGAATATAATTTTGAAAAATTGCCAAATCCGCCTAAATTTGAACCAACATATTGTGCTGGGTGTAAAAAAATTATTTCTTTACCTAATGTAGGGTATGGAACTTTTAATGGTAAATATACTTGCGACAAGTGCATAAATAAAGGTTTTAATTTAAGAAAATAGAAAAATTATATTATAATTGTCTAATGACTCAAGACGAAGCGCTAAAGATAATGAAAACTGGCGCGAATGTTTTTCTAACTGGAGAACCGGGCGCGGGAAAAACTTACACCATAAATAAATATATCGCGTATTTGCGATACTGCAAGATTGAACATGCTATTACTGCTAGTACGGGCATTGCCGCTACGCACATTGGAGGTATGACCATACATTCTTGGAGCGGTATTGGCATTAAAGAAACTTTAAATAAATATGATTTGGATAAAATTGCGACAAGCGAATATATCAGTCGTCGGGTACGCCGGACGAAAGTTTTGATAATTGACGAGATATCTATGCTTCGAGCGGAGACGCTTTCTATGATAGATGCGGTTTGTCGAGAAATAAAACAGAACAGTGAACCTTTTGGTGGAATACAAATGATATTGGTTGGAGATTTTTTTCAACTTCCACCAATTGAGAAAAGAAATATTGAACAAAAACAAGCGAGTTTTATAGAAGAAAGACAGGGGCGTTTTGGATATGAGTCTAGTGTTTGGGCGCGCTTATGCCCGGTGGTATGTTATATCAGCGAACAATATCGCCAAGATGATGCTAGTTTTCTTTCGCTTCTGCTTGCTATTCGTCACGATACTTTTTCAATTGAGCATCAAAATCAGATAAAGTCGCGTTATATCCAAAATGGAAATTTCCCAGAAAATATTACAAAACTTTTTTCACATAATTTGGATGTAGATAGAGTGAATAATGAAACACTTTCAAAAATAGAAGCAGAAAGTTTTAAATTTAATATGGAATCAACCGGCTCGTTGCCTCTCGTCACTGCGCTTAAAAAAGGATGTTTGTCGCCGGAAGTTTTAGTTTTGAAAAAAGGCGCAGTAGTAATATGCACAAAAAATAATTTAAAAGAACATTTTGTAAATGGGACACTTGGCACAGTTGTGGATTTTGATTCTTTTTCCAGAAACCCAATTATTAAAACTAGAAATGGCAAAAATATATTAATTACTCCGATGGACTGGACGGTCGAAGAAAACGGAAAAATTAAAGCAAAGATTACACAAATTCCGCTTCGTCTCGCTTGGGCGATGACTGTGCACAAAAGTCAGGGTATGAGTATGGATGCCGCAGTGATGGATTTGTCGGCTGTGTTTGAATACGGTCAGGGTTATGTGGCGCTTTCGCGCGTGAGGCGATTAGACGGGCTATATCTTTTAGGATGTAATGAACACGCGCTCAAAGTACATCCGCAAATTTTAAAGCAAGACAATATTTTTCGAAAGAAATCAGAAGAAGCGCAAAAAACTTTTAGCGCGCTTAACGCAGAAGAAATAAAAAAGATGCATAAAAATTTTGTGCTGGCTTTGGGTGGTAAATGGAAGGAAAAAAAAGAGGAGAAGAGGCTCCACTTGGGAGCCGAGTTCCCAAGTGAAGTAAGAGGTCGCCTAGAGCAGATTCGTACTAAACATCAAAATGCTTATAAAAAGTGGACTACCGAAGAAGAAAAAGAAATTGTTTTGCAATTTAAAAACGGAAAATCTATTAAAAACATTTCAGCATTATCTGGTCGCCAAATCGGTGGTATTCGTGCCAGATTAATTAAGTTAGGATTGATAGAAAAAAATAAATAGTGAATGTTATCTTATCAAATTTACACAAAAAAACTCCAAGAGTTCCCCTTGTATAAAGTATTCTCTAATCGTAGCGCCTGTCCGCCTTGGGAGGAAATAAGGGGATAGTTTTTCTATACAACCATTCACCCCAATACCATCCCGCCAAGGCGGGAGCTACGGGGTAAAATTAAATGGTTGTATAGAAAAATAATAGATTTTCCATTCTCTAATCCAATTTATCCCGTAGCCAACTTGTTGTGGTACTGGGACGGAATTAGAGAATGGTTTTTTATTATTCAATCATTCAATTATTTTCTCATACTAAATCTATTCTCTTATTCGCACGAATAAGAGAATAGATTTTTGTCTGCGTAAGTCCGCGTCTAGTCCGCGTAGGTCTGCGCACTACTCAAAGTGTATCTCTCCATCCTTTCGTCCCATCTTTTCTCTTAACAAAGGATAACTTTTTAATTGGGAATCTTTTTCAATAATTTCGTGTGCCTCTATACGCGCGGCTTCAACCATTTTTATATTTCTTATTGCTTCCATACCAATATCTGAAATGCCCCATTGTTTTCCTCCTCCGAGTTGCCCGGAACCGCGGAGCATTAAGTCCTTTTCAGCGAGCTCAAATCCATTTTTTGCCGTTTTTAATGCTCGCAATCTATCAAGCGAGGTTTTTGTTTTTGTGTCTGTGAAAATATAACAATATGCTTGTCGTTCGCTTCTTAAGACCCTTCCGCGGAGTTGATGTAATTGAGCCAAACCAAATCTTTCAGCCCCCTCAATAATTATCATAGTTGCGTTAGGAACATTTACTCCGACTTCAACAACTGATGTCGAAACGAGAATATCAATTTCACCATTCGCGAAGCGACTCATAATTTCTTCTTTTTCTTTTGGTTTAATTTTTGAGTGTAAAATTTCAATTTCAAATTCTGGGAAAACATCTTTCTTGAGTCGCTTCGCTTCTTCTTTTACTGATTTAACGATAAGCGCCAATTCTTTTGTTGGGTCCGGGATGTTTATTCTTGGGCATATTACAAACGCCTGTCGGCCTTTTTTTAGTTGCTCGCGAATTTCTTCATAAGTTTTGTTGCGTTCGTCGGGCGAAATTATATCTGTAATGACGGTTTTTCTTCCGGCAGGCATCTCATCAAGCAATGTCAAATCAAGGTCGCCGTAGATTGTTAGGGCGAGCGTGCGGGGGATAGGAGTTGCGGTCATCGACAACAGGTGTGGCAACCTGTTCGCAGATTGATGCAGATTAGACGCAGATGCGCGCAGATGTGAATTTTTTCGCGCAGTATCATATACAATTCTTTTTATTTCTACTTTTTCTGCACCAAAATTAATTAGTAAAACCAATGAGTATGTACTTCCTTTTAAATAATTCCAAATTTGTGTCTCTTCTCTTTTTCCAATAAAAGGAAGTGCTTTTAATTCAACAACTACTTTGTTTTCAACTATGAAATCTGGCTGATAAATACCAATTTTTTTCTTGTTATAAAAAATATCAATTCTTTTTTCTTTTTCAAAATAGATATTTCTTTTTTTAAGTTCTTCTTCAAAAGCATTTTGATAAATACTTTCTTTGTGTCCACAGCCGAGTTGATTATGTATTGTAAAAGCAATATTTCTTAATGTATAACTTAAATCCTTGTACAAAAAAATATCACTTGTGTTATTTGTATCTGCGCTCATCTGCGTTTCGTTATCTGCGTCAATCTGCGTTTCGTTATCTGCGTTTATCTGCGGTTCTTTTATCTGCGTACATTTGCGCGCCAGAGCTTGTCTCTGGCGAACCCCGAAGCGATGTTGCTCGTCAATTATTATATAGGCCAAATCCCTGAATTTAACCGACTTTTGTATGAGAGAATGTGTTCCGACTAAAATAGGAATTTCTCCATTCTCAACCCACTTTAATAATTGCGAGCGCGAAATATCCGTATATTTTTGATAGCTTACTTTTGACGGAAATTTTTTACACCCGCTTGAAGTTATAAGTCCGATTTGAATTGGCAGGTGCTGAAAAAATTCTATAAATGATTCAAAGTGTTGTTTTGCCAAAATTTCTGTTGGGACCATATATGCGACTTGTAGATTTCCAAAGTCCTGTTTTTGTCCGCTTGAATTATTTGGTCTTGTTGTGACAACAGAGTAAGCGGTTGTCGCGGCTACGGCAGTTTTTCCAGAGCCAACATCTCCTTCAAGCAAACGAGACATCGCGTGTTTATCATTAAAATCTTTTAAAATTTGTTTAATAGCTCTTTCTTGCGCACTCGTGGCATTAAAAGGAAATCTTTCAATAAAAATTTTAACATCCTCAAATTTTTTCTCTATTTTAAAAGATGGTTCCTTCTCATATTCTTTTCTTTGTTTTTGTTTTTGGAGTTGGATGAAAAAAACCTCTTCAAACGCAAATCTTTTTCTCGCGGCGACGGCGTCGAATTCTCTTTTTGGCGTATGAATCCAGATTAGAGCTGTTTTTAATTTAGGTAAATTATATTTATTTAAAATTTCTTCAGGAATTGGGTCTTCAATATTTTTAAATTCTTTAAGTGAAAAAATTCTTTGTATTGTATGATAAAACCACTTGGATGTAATTCCACGGCTTTCTGGATAGGATGGTTGAGCAAGAATTTGCGCTTTCTTTTTTTCGAAAAGAGGGCTACCAGCTTCAATTGGAATTTTGTTTATAGAGACAACCTCGGGGTTTGAAACATACAGCTCACTCCTTCTTTCTGCGATTTTTCCTTCTACTCGCACCGGTATTCCTTCCTTTATCATTTTGGCTATATATGGCTGATGAAACCAAACAATTTTTATTTTTCCCGTATCGTCTTCAAGCCACGCTTCCGCCATTGGTATTTTTTTTCTAAAGGCCTTGCTCATTTTCAAATGACTTATTTTCCCGTGCAAAATTGCGCTGTCTCCTTTATTTAAATCAATAATATTTTTTATGTCAGTTGAACTTATATAACGCGAAGGAAAATGATATAGCAAGTCCCCGATAGTTTTTAGACCTATTTTATCAAGAGCTTTTTTCTGTACTGGCAATATGCGTGTTATGTCTTCAATTTTCAAATTCAAATCCATATTTACCCCGTGGAATATAATGCTTTAGCATTATAAAACCTAAAGATTTTTATTCCACAGGGTAAATGATACCAATTTATAAGGTTAAATAAAAAATTTTTTGTGATACAATCTTTTATTATGAAAAACTTTATACAAGAATTTAAAAACTTTGCCATAAAGGGAAATGTTATTGATATGGCGATAGGTATAATCATAGGGACCGCTTTTGGTAAAATAGTTTCTTCCCTCGTTTCAGATGTAATAATGCCACCAATTGGAATTATTACAGGTGGGATAGATTTTGCGGACTCGTCTATTCTTTTAAAAAGCGCGACCGAAACAACACAAGCTGTAACCTTAAATTACGGATTATTTATAAACTCAGTGATAGATTTTGTAATTATTGCTTTGTCTATATTTTTTGTGATAAAACACTTGAACAAGTTTAAAAAGAAAAAAGAAGAAAAACCAACACAAACTTCTGAGGAGGTTCAATTACTAAGAGAAATAAGAGATTCACTAAAAAAATAAAAATTAAGATGAATCCCCACACCAATCTTAATTTCGTTTGAAACGAGTTATTTTGTAAAAAAGATAAGTGTGTTATCTTGTAAAAAATATAAATAAATATTTTAGGTCAATATTATTAAAATTAAGATTGGTGTAGGAATGAAAAAAATTCTCATATTTTCAATAACATATTTTCCGTTTGTAGGCGGGGCTGAAATTGCTGTAAAAGAAATAACCAACAGAGTAACAGATGTTCAGTTTGATATGATTACCCTCCGTTTTGATAGAAAATTACCAAAATTTGAAAAGATAGGAAATGTAAATATTTACAGAATTGGATTCACAAAAAAGTCGCCAACAATGGCAGATTTAATTAAATTTCCACTAAAGTTAAATAAAACATTTTTTCCTATAACAGCATGTTGGAAAGCAACAAAGTTAAACAAAAAAAATAAATATGACGCAGTATGGAGTATAATGGCCGCTTTTGCGGGTTTTGCTGGGATGTTTTTTAAATGGACCCACAAAAAAATTCCATTTCTTTTAACCCTACAAGAAGGAGACCCAATTTCAGAAATAAAAGCAAAAGTTAATTTTATAAAACCTCTATTTAAAAGAATATTTTTAAAAGCGGATATTATTCAGGCGATATCAATATATTTAGGCGACTGGGCAAAAGACATGGGCTTTGATAAACAGGTTGAAATTATTCCAAATGCAGTTGATACAAAAAAGTTTTCAAAAGAATACCCAGAAAATGAATTGAATGAATTGAAAATGAAACTTGGCAAAAAAGAAAATGATATTTTTTTAATTACGACTTCGCGCCTTGTTAAAAAGAATGCAATAGATGATGTCATAAAATCTTTAAAATATTTAAATACAAATATTAAGTTTATAATTTTAGGTACTGGACCGGATTTAATAAGTTTAAAGGACCTTGTTGAATTGGAAGACGCTTCAAACAGAGTTATGTTTGTTGGGCAAACTGAGTATGATGAAATTCCAAAATACTTAAAGATATCAGATATTTTTATACGACCATCTTTATCAGAAGGGTTCGGAAATTCTTTTATAGAAGCCATGGCGAGCGGGACTCCGGTTATTACGACCCAAGTTGGAGGAATTACAGATTTTATTTTTTCTCCTCAAAAAAATATGAATAGGAAACCAACTGGGATTTTTGTAAACGCAACTGATTCAAAAGATATTGCTGAAAAGATTAAATTCTTATTGAACAATAAGGAAATAAAAAATGAAATAATAAAAAATGCAAAGGAATTAGTTCTTGAAAAATATGATTGGAATTTAATAGCAAAAAACATGAAAGAAAGAGTTTTTAGTAGTTTACTTGGAGGCCTTGCCTCCGGGTAAAAGGGATAAAAATATGGCTTTAAATAGGGGTGTATTTAGGCGGTGATTATAAAGGCCTTGCCTCCAAGCAGGTTCAAGTTATTGACTTTTTTGTTGGTTATACTAAAATATAGGCCTTGAAAAAGAGTTTTGTGTTGGTGATTAAGCGCGATGGAAACCTCATCTCATTCCGAATCCCGATACCATCAGCCTCTGGCTGAGCTACCTGCCTGCGGTAGGCGGGCGGGACAGGCTCGGAAGTTTACCCCGTAGTAAAATTTGAAAATAAAAAATTAAGAATTCTGTGTTGGTGATTAAGCGCAGTAGAAACACCCGATCCCATTCCGAACTCGGAAGTTAAGCACTGTAGCGCCGATGATACTCTTTATGGGGAAAGTAGGTAATCGCCAACACAGAGAATTTAATTTTTTCAAATTTTTACTTCGGGAATTAAGCACTGTGGCGCCGATTTATCCCGCAACCGAAGGTTGCCTGGGGGTGATACTCCTTGTGAAGAAAACACGCCCCGTTAAATACCGCCAAGGGCGGTCTTTTTTATAAAAAAGATTTAACGAGGTAAATAGTCGCCAACACAAAGCTCTTTTTTGTTTGATTTAACTGCGTGAATTTTGTGTTATAATATTTTCAAATCAAAAAGCATCTCAACCATTTGCTTCATTGCTTTATTGCTTTCTTGCTTTTTTGAATATTATGTCCTGGTCAGAAAGAAAAAAAACAAAATATGTAATAATAGGTTTTTTAATTATAATCTTGTTGCTAGTGATTTTTGTTATAGATTTTAAAAGTCCAACCTGTACTGATGGAAAACAAAACCAAGACGAGCAAGGAATTGATTGTGGTGGGCGGTGTGAAAATATATGCAAATTTTCCGCAGAAGAACTTGTTATAAAATGGAGCAGGTTTTTTATTGTTAAAGAGGGTATTTATAATGCGCTGGCTTATGTTGAAAATCCTAATATAAATCTTGAGACAAAGGGGATGTCTTATATATTTAAACTTTATGACGAAAATGGGATACTTGTTTATGAAAGAAAAGGCATAACGAATATTCCAGCACAAAGGATAATCCCAATTTTTGAAGAAACAATACAAACAGGAAACAGAATTCCAAAAAGGACAACATTTGAATTTACCTCATTGCCAGTTTGGAAAAAAACACAACAAGACCTATCTGCTCAGGCAGACAAAACAAAACTAAACACAAAAAATATATCAATAAAAAACGAAAGAGGTTTTACTAAATTAGAAGCCGTTTTAGAAAATCCGACACTTAGCCAGATTCAAGACATTAAAGTTATTTCTATATTATTTGATATTGAAGGAAATGCAGTAAATTCATCAAGAACGGTTGTTGATTTTATTAAAAAAGATTCAAGTGAAAAAATTGTGTTTACATGGCCTTATGAATTTGCTGATAGTATAGCGAAGATTGAAATAATACCCTTAGATTATTCGATTTTAAAGTAGCCTCCCTTTTTTGTTTGTTGAGCAGTAAATTAGCTGTCAGATTGATTAGAAATGTAAAATGTAAATCTCAAAGTGTAAAATGACAATGCAGAGTTTTAAAATTATTGTGTCCGCCGAAGGCGGACAATCTAATTTATTGCAAATTTTTCTCTGAAAAATTTGCTCAACAATTTTACCCGCCTGCCATCGCCTAATGCACAATTGCATGATTATATAAATAATATTAACAATATGTTACATTGCCTAAATTACCACAATCATCACTCTGGCATTGGCGGGCAGGCATTTTGATTTTTAAATTTTTAATTATTAATATTTCACAATATTAAAATCTTTTTTATGCTCCAACTAAACACAAAACACGGGTCCATTGGAAACTTAATTGATTGGCCACTTTTTTTATCAGTAATTCCACTACTTGGCGCTGGTCTTGTAACAATGTATTCGTTTGTAGGCGAGAATCTTTTTTTTGAAAAACAATTAATGTGGATTGGGATATCTCTCATTGTTTTTTTCTTACTAAGTTTTGTTGATTTTAGATTTTTAAATAATACAAATATTATAGTAATCCTTTTTTCTTTTTCAATTCTTGTTCTTTTGGCCCTGTTTTTGTTTGCTACTACAACAAAGGGCGCGCAGAGCTGGTTTAATTTAGGGAAACTTTCGTTTCAGCCATCTGACCCGATAAAACTCGTGGTCATAATTCTTTTAGCAAAATATTTTTCTCGTAGACACATAGAAATTGCGAACATAAGACATATTATAATTTCAGGAGCTTATGTTTTTGTGATTGTTGGTTTAGTTTTTTTACAACCCGATTTTGGTTCAGCAATAATAATTTTTATGCTTTGGCTAGGGATGGTTTTAGTTTCTGGTTTATCAAAAAAACACTTTCTTTTAGTGTTTCTTTCGCTCGCCTTGGTTTTTTCCTTCCTTTGGTTTTTTTCTTTAGCTGAATATCAAAAACAAAGAATTTTAACTTTTATTTATCCGTTAACTGATATATCTGGGACGGGATATAACGCTTATCAATCAACAATAGCGATAGGGTCTGGTGGATTGGTGGGCAAAGGGCTTGGCTATGGGACACAGTCTCGCCTCCAATTTTTACCCGAATACGAGACCGATTTCGTTTTTGCGGCATTTGCAGAAGAATGGGGGTTTATAGGAGTGTTAGTAATGTTTTTGTTATATGGAATTGTTATTTATAAAATAATAAAAATATCTGCACACGGAGCAACAAATTTTGAAGTACTTTTTGGTCTGGGGCTAGCAATACTTTTTTCAAGTCATATCATTATTCATGTTGGTATGAACATAGGGCTTTTACCGATAACGGGAACTACGATACCCTTCTTGAGTTACGGGGGAAGCCATTTGCTCACAGAATTTATGGGACTTGGAATATTGATGGGGATGCGTCGCTATTCTCGTGCGATACACAAAGACGATATGCATAAAGAATTTCTTGGCGTGGAAAAAGCGGAGAGTATGTTGAAATAACGCAGACTAAAAACGCAGACTGAACGCGGATTAACAATGCGGACAATAAAGCAATAAAGCAATAAAGCAATAAAGCAATAAAGCAATAAAGCAATAAAGCAATAAAACAAGAAAACAAGAAAACAATAAAGCAAGAAAATATGACCCGTTCTCTAATTGTAGCGAATTAGAGAAAAGGGCTTTGTTAGGCCGTGTTTTTAGGTAGTGAAAAAGAAAATTGAAAAAACATTTGCACTGAGATGTGAACGCTTTCTTTTTTATTTTTTTATTTTGATTTTGGATTCAAAAGCTCATTTAGAGCTTTTGAATTTATAAATCTCAATTGTTTTCTTAATCATCTCATAGAAACTAAATTCCTTTTCAATTTTATTTTTGGCTTCATAGCCCATTTTATTTCTTGTTTCGCTATCCAAAAGTAATGTTATAAGCGCATTTGAAAAATCATTAGATATTTTTTCTGTATCATTATTTTTATCAACTAAAATTCCTGTTTTCATATCTTCAACAATTTCAGAAATACCGCCGACATTTGTTGTCACGACCGATATACGGGCATTTCCAGATTCAAGCAGAACATATGGCAAGGCCTCTGTTCTTGAAGACAACAGAAAAACATCAAAGGCATTTAAATATTTTGAAGCATTTTCAATATTTCCAATTAAAAAAATTTCTGCATCCAATTTTTTTTCTTTTATAATTTTTTCAAGATTTTTTCTTTCTTCTCCCTCGCCAATTACAAAATACACAAGAGATTGTTTTTGTTCTTTAAACTTTTGTGAAAGTTTCTCAATCGTTTTTATTGCGATATCAATACCTTTGTTTTTGTGAAGTTCTGCGATTGTTCCAATCCAAGCTGTTTTTGTACTCCATAAATTTACACTTTTTCCAAACAAATTTGTTTTTTGGAATAAAAATTCACGGGCTTCATCACGAGAATACAACTCTTGTTCCTTGAATCCATTGTGTATAACAACTATTTTTTTTGAAACAAAAGGAAGTTTTTTGATTATTTGCCTTTTTGTATTTTGAGATACGGCAATTGTTTTATGACTCAAAATTATTGTTAACCAGTGTAAAATGGCGATTACAATTTTTGAAAACAAGCCGCGGTCTTCATTAAATGCCCAGCCGTGACCTGTAAAAATTATTTTTTTAATCCCAGTAACTCGTCCCGCGAACGCGCCAAGTCCACCAGCTTTTGAGGAATTTAAATGAATAATATCTGGTTTTTCCTTTATAAAAATTTTTAAGAGAGAAAAAAAGGTTTGAATTTCTTTAAACAAATTTATATCTCTTTTCATCTGAGAAAAGGGAATAACTCTTATCCTTGATTCTAAAAGTTTTTCTTTAAGCAAACCCTCTCCACCGACGATGACAGAAACATCAAATTTATCCTTTGGTAAATTTGTAGCCAAATCAAATACATACTTTTGGGCTCCACCCCAAATCGCTTTGGTAATAACATATATAATCTTGATATTTTTTTCTTTTTTTTTCATACGATATTTCAGCTCATTCTTATTACACACAAAACCAAAGCGAAATCACAAAACACAAATCCCAAATTACAAAATTATGGAAAAACTCTAAATAACATTGCTTTGGTTATTACATATATAACTTTTGTTCTTTTTTCTTTTTTCATAGGGGGTTCCACAGGATGAATGATAGCTTAAATTAAGGATTTTTTCAGCTCTTGACAGAAAAATGGTTTGGGTATATAATATATTAAAAATTTAAGTAGTTTTTTGAACAAAATTTATAAACAAAAAGTGAGGTTTGTTATGCTATTGTTAGTAATGATATCGCTCGTTTCGATGCTTTTGTTTGTCGGACTGTGCATGTGCTTCAAATAAATTGCACGAAAGAGACGAGAGCTCTTTCGGGGACCATACTATTCTTTTTCGGAAAACCCCCCAAAAGTTCAGCAGAACTAAAATTGATTAGAGATGCCGTTTTAAAACGGCACCTTTTTATTTAAAAACTATTCTCTTATTCGCACGAATAAGAGAATAGTTTTATTTTTTGCTTCATTGTTTTCCCACTCCCTTGCTTTTTTGTTTTTTTGTTTTATTGTATATACATGTATATTTCTAACAGAAAAGAACCGGCGATATTGTTGTTGGGCGACTTAGTAATATTTTTCGTATCTTTATGGATTGCGCTTTTTTTAAGATATTTTGAATTACCAAGCGGAGCGACTTTGGGCGAACACATTTCTCCATTTGCGATATTATTTTTAGTTTGGATTTTTGTATTTTTTATTTTTGGACTATATGAGAAACACACCCTTATTTTAAAAAACAAACTTCCAAACATTATATTAAACG
The DNA here is from genome assembly GCA_018899555.1 of Patescibacteria group bacterium. Taxonomy (GTDB): domain Bacteria; phylum Patescibacteriota; class Minisyncoccia; order Phycocordibacterales; family 21-14-all-36-13; genus VMGX01. The sequence continues at coordinate 4,736 of JAHIHZ010000005.1, read as the reverse complement.
CACAAATTACAAACAGTATTATTGCTATGCTGTTTTTTTACTTAATTCCGTATTTTGGTATTGCGCCAAAAACTAATCTTTTTATTTATCTAATAATTTCTTTTCTGTTAATTTCCCTGTGGAGAAATTACGGGATATTTTTAATAGGCGGAACAAAAAAACAAAACGGAATTATTATAGGAAGCGGGGAAAATGTTGATGAATTAGAAAAAGAAATAGACAACAACGAACGATATGGCATTAAATTAATTGGTTTGATTGATCCTGATAAAATTAATAATGAAGAGATAGAAGCAAAAATTTTGGACTTTATTCAAAAGACAGACATATCAATTGTAATTATTGATATGCAAAACAAAAAATTGGAGTCAATGTTATTTGAGTTTTATAATCTAATCTTTTCTTCAAAGGTACATTTTGTTGATTTACACAAGATTTATGAAGAAATATTTGACCGTATCCCAATTTCACTGATAAAACATAGTTGGTTTTTGGAAAATCTTTCATCCTATCCCAAAATAATGTATAACATTTTGAAGCGAATTATGGACATAGTAATTTCATCTGTTTTGGGCGTTATATCGCTTATTTTTTATCCATTTGTAATCCTTGTAATAAAATTTGATGATGGGGGTCCTATATTTATAAAACAAAATAGAATTGGTAAAAATAATAAAGAAATAAGAATTATAAAATTCAGAACGATGGCAAGAAACAATATGGGGAAGCAATGTTTAAATACCAGAAAAAATAATGCTATAACAAGAGTTGGAAAAATTTTAAGAAAATTAAGAATTGATGAATTACCACAACTTTGGAATGTTTTGACAGGAGATCTTTCTTTAATTGGACCAAGACCTGAAATGCCTGCTCTTGTAAAAATATATGAAAGGGAAATCCCTTATTACAACGCAAGACATCTTATAAAACCGGGTCTTTCCGGCTGGGCACAGCTTTATCAGGAAGCTCCACCAAAATTTCAGGTACAATCCAACCAAACAAAAGTAAAATTGTCGTATGATTTATACTATATAAAAAATTGTTCAATTTTTCTTGATTTTAAGGTTGCCCTAAAAACGATAAAAATTTTAATTTCTCGTTCAGGGATATGATAAAAACTCAAATCCCTGCTTAGCCCTGCCCGACGGCAGGCGGGTGGTAGGCGGGTAAAATCTAAAATCTCAAGCCCACAACTCAGAACTCAGAACTCAGAACTCAGAACTCAGAACTCAGAACTCAGAACTCAGAACTCAAAACCGAAAGCTTTCTACTTGGAATTTAGAAATTATAATTTAGAATTTATTTGTGATTTGGAATTTGTGGTTTGGAATTTATAAACATTTATGTTAGTTGATGGCAAAAAAATTGCAGATGAGATAAAAAAATCTCTTAAAGAAAAAGTTTCTAAACTCGGCAAAAAGCCGAATATTATTTTTGTATATGTTGGAGAAAATTCAGTGATAAATAAATTTGTTGGTTTGAAACAAAAATTTGCAGATGAAATTGGAATAAAATCTTTTGTAAAAAAATTCTCAAATGAAATTTCTGAAAAAGATTTAAAAAAAGAAATTGAAAAAATAATTTCTGATGAAAATACGGGTGGAATTGTTATTCAACTTCCTTTACCATTGCATATAAATCCAGAAACAGTTTTAAATTTAATACCCAAAGAAAAAGACCCAGATGTTTTGGGGAAAGAGGCCTTTGTTTTTTTTGAAAAAGGAGAATCAAAAATACTACCGCCGGTTATTGGAGTAATAAAAGAAATTTTTGATAGATATCAAATTGATTTTAAAAATAAGAAAATTGTTATTATTGGAAAAGGAAAATTAGTCGGGTTGCCCGCATCAATTTGGTTTTCAAATCAAGGTATTAAACATACGGCTTTAGAAAAAGGGGATGATATTTTAAAATATACAAAAAACGCAGATATAATAATTTCAGGCGCCGGCTCCCCCAATTTAATAAAAAAACAGATGATAAAAAACGATGTAATTTTAATAGATGCCGGGACAAGTGAATTGGATGGACAAATAATAGGAGATATAAATGGGGGCTGTTTAGAAAAAGCATTTTTGTTTTCTTCTGTTCCCGGTGGAGTCGGACCCATAACCATATCAAAATTGTTTGAAAATTTTTTTATATTAAACAAAAAATAATTTGTAATTTAATTTGAAATCATTATACTTTTATATAAATATGTTAAAAATAAGGATAATAGCAATAATTTTGTTAATAGCAGGAGTAGCTATTGGCTTTTTTCTATATAACAGCGAAACAGATCCAAACTCGTCTTTTCATTTTAAATTAGGTTTGGACCTCGCAAGTGGAACACATTTGGAATACAAAGCAGACACATCTAAGCTCCAAAAGACCGACATTTCTAGTTCAATGGAAGCTCTCCGTAGTGTTGTAGAAAAAAGAATAAATGTATTCGGAGTTTCTGAACCTATTATTCAAGTTGAAAGCGGGGGTTTGGGAAATTTTGCAGAAAAAAGATTGATAGTTGAACTCCCCGGGGTTACGGATATTAATAAGGCAATTGAAATGATAGGAAAGACGCCATTGCTTGAATTTAAATTACTCAATAAAAACTATGTTCCTACCGAAGAAGAAAAAAAGAATAATCTTGTTCGAAGTGATGCTTTTATAGACACAGGTTTAACGGGGCGACTTTTGAAAGGTTCACGGTTAGAGTTTGGCGCAAATGGAGGTTTTGCAAACGAACCAGTAGTTTCTTTAAGTTTTAATAGTGAAGGAACTGATCTTTTTGCAAAAATTACGAAAGAACATATTGGAGAGGTGCTGGCTATATTTTTAGATGGACAACCAATTTCACTTCCTGTAATACAACAAGAAATACCAGATGGGAATGCGCAAATTACCGGGAAGTTTACACCGGAAGAAGCAAAACAGTTAGTTAGAGATTTAAATTTAGGAGCATTGCCAGTACCGATAGAATTGATATCAACTAACAGCGTAGGCGCATCTTTAGGGAAAGATGTTCTTAATAAAGGTATATTTGCCGGAATCATAGGTATAATTTTTGTCTTGCTATTTTTAATTTTTTTATACAGATTACCGGGGTTTATTGCTGTTTTAGCGCTTGGTATGTATATAGTGATTATGCTTTCATTATTTAAGTTAATCCCAGTAGTTCTTACGGCGGCCGGCATTGCGGGATTTATTCTATCCATAGGAATGGCTATTGATGCAAATATTCTTATTTTTGAGAGAATGAGAGAGGAGCTTAATGAAAACAGAGACAATATGGAGGATGCTATAAAAAATGGATTTTCAAGAGCGTGGTTGTCAATTAGAGATAGTAATATTTCAAGTATTATAACCGCAGTCGTTCTGTTTTGGTTCGGTACATCTCTTATAAAAGGGTTTGCTCTTACATTTGGTATCGGAGTTTTGGTAAGTATGATAAGCGCGATTTCCATATCAAGAACATTTTTATTATCAATTTACAGAAAACATCCGGGGGAATTTGCTAAATTTATGTTTGGTTCAGGTTTTAAAAGTTAAAAATTTAAATTACAGGTTTGAGATATTAGATATTTAAAATATAAAAAATTATGGATTCAAATGCTCAGAAATATGAATAAAATCTGGCACTTTTCTTAAAAATCTCTCCCAGAGATTTTTAAGTTAGAGCATTTGAATTTAGATAAATATATGTTTGTAATTAAACACAGAAAAATATTTTTAATATTTACAGCAATTATGGTTGTTGCGTCTATTACTCTACTTTTTACATGGGGACTTAAAGAGGGTATTGATTTTGCTGGTGGTTCAATTTTAGAAGTATCATATCCAGACGGAAGGCCGACACTGGCAGAAGCGCAAAGTAGGGTAAATAATTTACCAATAGGGAACTACTCAATTCGCCCAATTGGTGATAATGGCTATGTCGCCAGAACTAGATTTTTGAGCGAGGACGAAAGAATTGCTCTCGTAAATTCATTATCTCTTAATGGTTCTGAAAAAATTGTGGAAGAAAGATTTAATTCAATTGGTCCAACGGTAGGGCAAGAATTAAAAAACAAAGCGTATGTCGCGATTGCAATATCCATTTTGGCCATTGTTTTGTTTATTACTTTTGCATTTAGAAAAGTTTCAAAACCGGTGTCATCTTGGAAATATGGAATCGTTTCTATAATTGCGCTTGTTCACGACATTCTTATTCCAACAGGAGTTTTCGTTATTCTTATTAAATATGCCGGCGCGGAAGTTGATATGTTGTTTGTAGGCGCCCTTCTTGCTATTCTTGGTTATTCCATAAATGATACAATCATTGTGTTTGATAGAATTCGTGAAAATCTAGATTTAGTTCATCGCGGTCGCGTAAGAGAATCGTTTAAAGAAACAATTGGTAAAAGTTTAAACCAAACATATAGAAGGTCTTTTAATACATCATTTACAACAATTATCGTTGTCTTTGCGCTTTATTTATTTGGCGGTGCTGTAACTCAAAATTTTGCGCTAACACTTATAGTTGGTATAGTCGCAGGGGCATATTCGTCAATTTTCTTAGCGCCGCCAATATTGCTTATGCTAAGTGGGGAAACCAAAACTCTCTGACTTTAAAATCTCTTACTTAAAAACCTCTGACTTCAAAAGCTCTAACTTTAAAATCTCTGAATGAGATTTTAAAGAATCGTGTAAGCTTTAATCCTCTTTTGAGCTTTTGAAGAAAAGTGCTAGGTTTTAAATCATAATCTTGAGGTTTT
>JAHIHZ010000004.1 GCA_018899555.1 Patescibacteria group bacterium | reverse complement strand
TCTTTTTTCATAAAAGAATTTTTTGTAAACAAGAAAGAGAAAAGATTCTCATTTGTTGTCCCCTCCTCTGTTACAAAAAGCGCAGTAAAAAAAAACAAACTCAAGCGATGGGGAAAATTTATAATAAATACCCAAAAAAATGAAATAATGGACGGACTTTTTCTTATTTTTGTTTTTGATAAAAAAGCAGTCAATATAAAATTTGGAGAACTAAAGGAAGACATTACTTCTGCGCTGGGAAAATACAAAAAATTAGATTATAAATGCAATAAAAATAAAGAGTTGAAACGAACGGATTAATAGGTTAGAATGTCCTGATGATTTCTTCGGTGTTTAACACATTTTTTTATGAACCCCTTTATAACGGGTTAATTTTTTTGATGACGAATGTTATTCCTTGGGCTGATGTAGGGGTGGCTATAGTCATATTTACAATAATAATTAAACTTATTTTATTACCCATTTCTTTTAAAGCGATTAGGACGCAAGTTCAGATGAAAGAAGTAGAGCCCGAGATAAAAAAAATAAAGGAAAAAAACAAAAATAATAATCAAGCGCAGGCGGTTGAGTTGATGAGTTTATATAAAAAACGCGGTATAAAACCGTTTTCTGGATTTATTCTTATTTTTTTACAACTGCCAATCATTTTAGCGCTGTATTTCATATTTCTTAAGGGAGGGTTTCCTGTGGTTAAAACAGAGATTTTATACTCATTTGTATCAAAACCAGAGATGGTAGACATTATGTTTTTGGGTTTGGTTGATATAACACAGAAAAATTTAATCATAGCAATGATAGCAGGGATAACGCAATTCTTTCATACAATGGTTGCAATGCCAAAGGATAAAAAAAGTGATAAGGACGCAAAAACGACAAAAACATTCAAGGATGAAATAATGAAAAGTATGTCAACACAGATGAGATATGTATTTCCTTTCATAGTTTTCTTTATTTCATATAAATTGTCAACGGCGGTTGCTATATATTGGGCGACAAGCAACTTGGTTCATATTTTTCAAGAGATTTATATAAGGAAAAGAATAAAAACACAACAAAGCAATAAAGCAATAAAGCAAGAAAACAAAGAAGCAATAAAACAATAAAGCAATAAAACAATAAAACAATGAAATAATTTAAATAAGGACTTGATTTTTTGTTTTTTTGATTTATTGTTTTTATGATAAATATGAACCACGAAGAAATAAAAAAAGTAATAGAAGACATACTAAATAAGATTCCCCTATCTTTTTCCGAGGTGTGTGTTTTAGACAGTGAAGTTGCTAAATGTAAGAAATTTGTTATAAAAGGGGCGGACTCCAACCTTTTAATTGGCAGAGACGGGGAAAATTTGTCGGCTTTCAGTCATATTGTTAAGAAAATAGTCGCAAAAAAAGACGGAGAAGAAATGATGGAGAAGTTTTATATAGACACCGAGGATTATCATAGTAAAAAAATACGAAAAATAAAAGAGATGTCTTTAACAATGGCAAATAGGGCTAAAACATTTAAAAGAAATGTAGAACTGGGGCCTATGACCTCTTACGAAAGAATGGTTGTTCACTCAACCCTTGCAGACGAACCCTTTATTAAGACAGAGTCCGAAGGGGAGGGAAGATTTAGGAGAATAATCATAAAATTCGTCGGGTAAAACCCAACAAATTTAAATTCCAAACCACAAATTCCAAATTACAAACAATATCTAAATTCTAAATTCTAATTCAAAAACTAATTAATCTTTTTTAGGTTGTTTTGTTTTCAGTATTTTGGTCATTAGAATTTGTTTGTAATTTGGTGCTTGTGATTTGTGGTTTTAAATTAATAAAATTATAATAATTTCATTGGGAATTGGAAATTAGTAATTAGAAATTTTTCTAGTATCCTTCTTCTCCCAACGGCTCGGGGATTAAATTAATTCCCCACAAGGAGTAATCTTTTTTATTTGTGAAAATTAAATAATCTTCATCCTCGCTAAGTATCAAATTAATTCCATCAACGGGCGGCTCAAAATACATATTTGGGTCGGCGACAATACTTCCAAGATTCATATTCACATCAATAACCCACAGGACATCATCAAAAGAAACACTTCCTTGATACCAGTCGTCCGGGTATTTACCAAAAGAGACAGACGAAGGGATGGCGCAATAAACAAGGGTCTTACTTTTTTTACTCCAAACACACTTGTCTGGCAGTGTTTTCATATTTATTTTTGTAATTTTTCTATTTCCTGTTTCAAACGAAAATAAACTAAATAAATTATCCGTGCTTTCTGAATACAAAAAAGCGGTTCCATCGGCTCTTCCAAGCGCTGTCAGCCCGTTCACATCGCCGAGCAATTTGGTCACATTACCGCCGTTGTTTAATTGATAAACAAACCCGCCTGTTTTATATGTCGGTTTTGTTTTCAAAAGATAACCATTCCCAAACCACTCCACCAACCACTCTCTTAGTGGTGAGTTTAAAATCTCAACATTTTCAGTTGTCCCAAAAGCAGATTTAATTAAAGAAGAACCATCTTTTTTCTTTAAAACATAAAATAAACTTTTTCCGCCATCAGACACAGACATATCAGATATATTTTTTTGTAAAAACGAACCGTCAAAAGAATAAATATCCGATTTCATATTTTCACTTCCCTCTTTTTTCACTAACCCGGCATAAAAACTTATTATATCTTCTGTTTCTTCATCAAGATATCTCGCTATAAAAGAATCGCCGGACTTATTCCAAAGTGTTTCATATACTTTTGGTATTGTTGTGTTTGAAATTCTTTCTTGCCCCATTGATTTTGTCCACGCCTCATATATGTGTCCCGTCGCCCTGTCCATATATCTTATTGCGTTTCCTTTTGTGTCATCTTTAATAATTGTTATCACGGCGCCAGATACAGGTTTTTGTGAAATCTTTCTGTATCTGGGAACGGGAAGACCTCCAGTCCCGTCTGGTTCTCCTATTTTGCCCGTGGAATCGTCAGGAGCGCCTCGCCCATCTGAAGGGAATAAGCCCGTCGTTTCATCTATCCCGGGAGCGGTTTCCGGCGCAGTGCTTCTTAGAAAAAAGTAATAATAAATAAACCCGAACAATATGAGAGCAAACGCTACCAGTATTATTATAATTTTTGCATTTTTTTTAGGCATAGTTATTTAATTACATCCGCATGTGCCGAACCTAACATGCCAATGTGTATCTTTTGTCTCAAATCTAAACATTGCAGACGGGGACTTTATACAAAACTTGACCATATTACCGGGATTAAAAGTTTGCCCAATAGCAAGGTGTTCAAGATATGTTAGATTTTCTTTTTTCTTATCAGGGTCCATTGTTTTTTCCTTCGTTATGTCTTTACCACCACTGCAAATTTTGTCTGTATGTCTAATTATATAATGGGTAAATATATTTTTTGTTGTGCCATTGGATGACATATCAATGTCCCTTCCCACTTCCGGCTTCCAAAAAGTTGGTTTGTGATATGTTGTGTTTTTATCTATATTTTTTTCAACCCCTCCTCCGTGCAACCACCACTCGGTTCCAGCAGTTAATGTGATGGGGCAACTTTTTTCTGGTAGTTTCTCTTTTACTACCCAAGAATCACAATAAGTTTTTAGGGCATTTGTATTTTCAATCACTGAAAAATGTAAACCGCCAACATTTGTACACCCCGTTTGCCCAACATACTTACACGCCTCTTTGTTTATTGGAACAGAGAACTTTTTTCTTATTTCATTGGTATTTTCATCCGCCAACATTTTATTTAAAACAAAATCACTACCCCCCCATTCAACGAAATAACATTCCCCTTTCACCTTTTCTGTGGCCCCACCAGTTCCTATGGTAGTTTGCGCATCTACGCACAATTGTTTTGTTTTATAAGGACCCCTTTGTTCGCTTTTATCATAAATGTAGCCCCTACTTATTGGGTCGTAACTATAAATATCAACATTAAAATACATACCGGGACCACTGAGTTTTATAAATTTACCACCAGTAGTAATCCCTGTATCAAAAAACTTATCAATTAGTATTTCATCGTTTAATCCAGTATCCGTTGGCCCCCCCTTCCACTCCGGACCCGCCTTTATGCAATAACGACTTCCCTCTCCGGTGACGCTGGTGGGAACACAATCGGTTTTTTCAACACACGACTCCTCTGTTTTGTAGGGGCCGTAGTAGGGGCCATTAGGTTCGGATTGACAATAATATCCTCCAATAATAGGAGCGGAAGTGTCTACAATATTAACCTCCGTTAACTTTAAATTAAAATTAACGGCCGCCGGATTTATTGTATTTAAAAACAACCACGAGCCGAGGGTTAAGAGCAGGCCGAAAAGAGCTGCGTTGATTTTTTTTATCGCGTCCTCTTTTTTCCCAACTGCTCCAGCCGTCATCCATTCCAAACCGGCAAAAATTAACATAACCACAGCCAAAACAATCGCCGAACCAATCGCGATTTTATATATACCCGTAATATATGTGCCGAGATTTGTTACTTTTCCCGATACAAGGGTGTCTGGCAATGGTGATAATGGTTGATACGAAAACTCTGCCATCGCAAAACCAAAATTTAATAGAAAAACAAAAACAGACGAAACAGCAGACACTATATAAAATCTAATTTTTTTTCTCTTATTTTTTTCATCCCCACACTAATCTTAATTTTAATAATATTGACCATTTTTATTTCTTTGTATGCCTCAAAATCCACCACTTACCCTATTTTATAGACTAATCTGTTTCAAACGAAATTAAGATTAGTGTGGGGATTCATATTTTGATTCTAAGATTATTAAATTCCAAATTACGAATTCCAAATTACAAATTTATCCCGTAGCCAACTTGTTGTGGTACTGGGACAATATCTAAATTCTAAATTCTAAAAATGAAATTATTTGCTTTTCTCCAAAATAGAGGTAAATATTTTTCTTAATTCTGTCGCCTCTTTTATCAAACCCTCTCTCGTTTTTTGTAAATTTTCATCATTACGAGTATCGCATAATCTTAACCACAGATTAGATTCTTTTGTTTCTTTCCTACATATTTTAATTCTATGAACAAAATCTTTCTTACTAACCGATTCATTGGCTTCTATATAATTCGCCGCCTGAGACCCTGAGGATCTTACTAATTGCTTTCCATCTTCAAAATTTGTTGTATTTTTAGATAACTTTCTAACAAAATTTCTACATACTTCAGCAAATCTTGCCGTTCGTTCTTCCAAATCATATTGTTTTGTATTTTGTATTTCTGTCATTGGAATTTGTTTGTAATTTGGTGCTTGTGATTTGTAATTTGGAGCCAATAAAATTATGCATTTGGACGCTCATTAAGAGCATTTAAATCTCCTCATCAAAATCTATAGAAAAACCAACATACCCTCTCTGAAAAACACTGAGGTCTCCTGTTGCCCTGAGCTCTATTTGAGACGAACCCGCAGTGGCCGGTTTTGTGAAAACAACAGAATCACTATCTATATTTAATATTTTTCTATTCATTTTCCAAGAATAATCTATTTCTTCTTTATTTTTAATTATTGAAAAAAAGAACGGGTACGCGCTTAATCTTATCTCATTACCACCCACACTGTTTATATTTATTGTACCCGCGAGAGCCCTGTTGAATAACACACCCAAAAGCGGGTCATTTCTATAAATGATAGGTTTTGTGTCAGTAATTGTTAGTGTTAATGATTTATTTGTCAATGAAGTCCCGTCAATAGAAGACACTCCTACCTCTATTGTTTCCAAAACAGGAACTATGCCGTTTCTAAAAACATAAACATTTTTACCAAAACCCGATGCCTCGCTCCTTAGCTCCCCCTTTGTTTTCCATTTATAAATTAAGTTTTCTGACGACAACTTATTTCCATCGGCATCAACAATATGTGGAATAGCGACTATTTTTATTAAAGATTCCTGTGTATCAAGCGCCTTTCCTTTATAAAACGGCGGAGTATATGTATATGATTCCCACAGCATATCAACATCTGAGGGTGTTATTATAATGTCCTTGTATATGATATTTCCATCAAGTGTTTTAATAACAACCCCTATCTTATTTATACTTCCCACAGACCCCGTTTTGAAGTGTAGGTTTTTTGCTCCAATCCCCTTTAGCGCGATTTTTGTGTCTAAACTCCAAGTAATCTCGGCCTTGTCCAGTTCAATAAAAGGGCTACTGATTGACAGGAGAACATTTTGGTAAGACCCGGGATTTTTGGGGCTCGCTTCTATTGTTGTCTTTATGTCAGCCAATGAAAATTCAGCCCCAACAATACTTGGTAGAAATAGAAGCAAGAAGGCGAAAAAAACCAGTGAGTATTCTAGGAAAATTTTTTTGTTTTTTTCTTGATTGCGCATATTTTTTCTTTGAAGTTCACCCCGTGGAGTAAAAACCCTTCGGGTTTTATGATGCTGAAGCATCATACTCCACAGGGTAAATTTTAACACAGATTTAAATTTTATTTTATGGGGTTACATTTCCTGTAATGCCAGTTCCTCCTTTGCTTTTTTTATAGCCAAAATTTGTGACGGGTCAGAAGTTATAATCTGGTCTTCCGTATAGGAAGCGACTGTTTTTATTGCGACATGCTTTAGTCCGGCAAAAAATATTCCTTCTCCCACATCTGATTCTAATAGAAGATATTTTTCTTCATCCGTTAGGTTGAATGTTTTTTGCAACGCATCAATGGCGGTTGGCGATTGTTTTAATAACAATTGTATTGATGAGTTTGTAATTATTGGCAAGCCATATGGCGATTTTAAGAAATCCCCAACATCTTGTGTTATTGTCGCAAGTCCCAGATAATATTTTCTGCCTCTTTTTGCCATACTAAACAAAAATGAAGCGGTGTCCTCCGACTGCATCATCCACCACGCCTCATCAATAACGAGCAACCTCTTTTTTAGATTTTTTCTTATAGAATTCCAAACATAGTGCATAACTAAATGCATTGCTACCGGCTTTAACTCGTCTTCCATGTCGCGAACCGAAAAGACAACAAATTTTTTATTTATGTCTATATTTGTTTGTTTGTTTATAAAACCAGACCAAGTTCCTTTTGTATATTTTGACAATCTATTCAAAAGCGATTCGCTTCCCTCTATGCCGGCAAGAACCAGTTCAAAATCAGACAGGATTGGCGGAGAAATATTTGAAAAATTAGAATCAGGCACGATGTCTTTCAGCGCGTATGTTTCAGTAATTGCTCTGTCAATTATTGAGTCCTCTTCCGGTGTTAGCCCCCCCAACATAATTCTGAAAAGCCCAACTAAGTTTACTATCTGCGACCTTAACACATCAGCGGGGGATTCGTCTTCTCTCGGTATTGGTAGGTCAAATGGATTTATATTATGTTCTGATGTCAGAGAAATATTAAAATATCTTCCATTTGTGGCTTCGGCGAGATATTCGTATTCTCTTTCCGGGTCTATAACAATTATATCTGCGTCAAACATCAAGGACCTTAAAATTTCAAGTTTTGTTGCGTATGATTTCCCCGCCCCTGCCTTTGCAAATATAACAGAGTTATAGTTTTCCATAGAAAATCTATCAAATAAAATTAAACTAGAATTATGTCTATTTACTCCGTATAGAATTCCCCTATCCGAGGTTAAATCAAACGAAACAAAAGGAAACATTGTTGATAGGGGGGAGGAATTTAATTTTGAGCGAACCTCTAACAAATCGCTAGATATTGGCAGTGTGCTAATGAAACCCTCCTTTTGTTGGAACAGAGAGGGCTTTAGATATATCAACCTAGATTCAAGAGTTGATTTTATTTCTGACTCAATTTTGTCTAATTCGTCGGAACTTTTTCCATAAACTGTTATATAAAGAGCGACATTAAAAAGTTTTTCTCTTGCCTGTAATAAACTATCCCGCAATGTTTCTAAATCCTGATAAGCGGTATCAAGTTTTGGGTCTCTAACCAACCCCTTGTCGCTTCTTATATTTATTTGACTTTCTACTTCGGCAACCCTTTTTTGAAATTGTTTTAGCACCTTTGAGGTGTCTATTGGATGTATAAAGATTGATATGTCAAACACTCTGTCTAAATTAACAATCGTAGAAAACCAATTGTCCGAAAGAAATCTTGGGTAAGATATTACAAAAAATGTGCGAGCCAAACGATCCCCCAGGTATATTTCTTTGGATGTTATTTTTAGTGCAGACGGAGAAATTATGTCTTGCATTTCTAAAACACTCGCATCATAGATTTGTTTTGGGAGTATGGGCGCGATTTTTATATCCCGCCCTCCCCTTTTATTTTTTTTGAAGATGTCTAATATACTCATAAAAAATCATAAAATCATAAAATCACTAAAACACGAAATCATTTTTTGTTATCTAATCTTTTAATTTCTGACCATAACATTGCACCAACTTCCTCTGCTGTGACTAATAATTTCTCATACTCTTTCTCATCCATTAATTTTTCTTCAAAACAGAATCTTAATAGATATTTAGATTCTTGAAGTGAACCATAGGATATTTCTAAGAAGTTAATACGAACCAAATTTTTTCTTCTCGCCCATCCTTCTATATAATTTAACACAACCGACAAAGACGATCTTCTAATTTGCGATGTTATACCGTATATTTCGTCTTTTGGGAATTTTTTACTTGAATTATAAACACCGTGGGCATATTCGTTCATTTTTATTTTTAACTTTTCTTGGAAGGCGTCCATTTTGTTTTTGTGATTTTGTGATTTTATGATTTGGTGATTAATTGAGTTTTATAGGTTTTTCTAGGTCTCCCGGATTGAAAATTTTATAAAACAACTCTATCAACTCTTCTGTCCCCAAACGAACCACACGCACCCCGGTTCTTATTAACCCCTGCTCCACCATTGCTATTCTTTGTTCCAACTGCGTTTGATTTTCTTCAAACGAGTCGCTTTTTCTTGCCGAATCTTCTTTTTTCCCGAAAAGCCCCGACATTTTTTTTGTAGCATCTAAAATTGGCGGCGTATAGGGAATTACAACAAAGAAATTTTTTGTCATTATGTTTTCATTTTTTGTAAAATTTTTTATAAACTCCATATACTCTCTAACTTGAATCTTCATAAGGTCATTTACCTGTTTTTCATATCGGTCTTCTAAAATTGCTATATAAGGCCTTATGTCCAGCTCTCTGGATTCAATAAAAAATTGAAGAGAAAAATCAAGAGAATTTAAAAAATCTTGAAACTGGGAAGTTATTGCTATCTGTTCATCGGCTGACTTTAAAGCGAAGTTTAAAGAAGAAGCCATCAAGACAGCCCTAATAGACCTGTCCTTAAGCACAACGGTTTCATTTCGGATTTCTTTTATTGGCACAAAATCTTGCGTCGCCCTTGATATTTGCGTGGCCATAATTGTTCTTATGATTTTATGTTTTGTGATATTACTACTTGTTTTTGTAATTCTTAATTTAAAATTTAAATCTCAAAGTGTAAAATGACAGTCAAAAATGTCAAAATCACTATCTTTTACCTTTCAGTGTAATAATACCAGATGCAATGATATTTGATATTTTTATTAATTCTTTTAATAATTTTTCAATACTTTGTTTATCTCCCTTATTTGTGTCTTTTAACAAAGACAACCACACCTTTGATTCGTTTGATGATTTTAAAGAGTGTGTAAAGAAATTTATGAAATCTTTTTTAGAACTAGCTGAATTTGCTTCAACATAATTCGCCAAAACACTTGTTCCACTTCTCAACAGCTGTTTTCCCATTACATTACAGACAGAATCTTTCGGTAAAGAATCAATAAATTTTATTAAATCTAAAACCCACACATACAATCTTTTCTTAAATTCATTTTTAAACTTTACATTGTCATTTTGCATTTTGATTTTTGCATTTTACAATTTTGAAGGATCTTTAGATCCAGAATATATACTCTCCTTTATCCCCAAACTCCAAGCTAACTCTTTTAACTTACTGTCTGAAAGTTTTGGTATATATTGTTCACCCTCTCCCTTTTCTTCCACAAGGGCGTCCTTTTTTATATTATCTCTTTTTTTCCATAGATATAATTTAGCGCCCGTAAAATATTTTATAGCCGAACCCAAAACAAATATGAAGGGTTTGTTGTTTACTTTATAAAAAGCCAATGCGATAGCCAATACAGCGACTGGAACAATAAAAATTATTGCTATGAATAAAGGGAAGATTGAATACAAGGTAAAAGCCAACCCCGCCCCGCCCGCCAAATAAACAAACTGCTTGAATGTGAGCGGCCCGAATATTTTATCTTCTACATCAATAAATTGTGGAACTTGGTATTTCATAATTTTATTGCTTCATTGTTCTATTGTTAACATTGTTAAAAATTTACTTTTCCAATTTCTCGTTCGTATATTTTATTAATTGATTTACTAACTTGGGAAGTTTTTGTAATTCGTTAAATATTGTTTCATATTCACCGTCTGTTAATAGACCTCTTTTTCTTGCTTTTTCGTTCCAGTCCAACGATTCTTTTATGGACCCATAACTATATCTATAAAAACTAACCTTATCTTTTTTTGTGTATCTACCGAAACCTTCTGCTATGTTTGCTGAAATTGAATCTGCCGATCTAATCCACTGTTTTCCTACTGTATCTTTTGCTAAGTTATTCCAACAAAGAACATTTTTCCAAATCACATTTGATAAATTAAAAGATATTTTATACGCATCTATGTCATTGAGTTTCAAATATTTTTTTTCCATAACAATGAATCTATGAATCAATGAAACAATAAATTTTTATTCTGTCGGCTCGCGGTACGGGTCAATGTGCCTTATCTTGCTTTCTGTTCGTATCGGCGCGCTGTCTTTTATTATTGTTTCCTCTCTCGGTAAATTGGCAACGCCCTCTGTTTTGCTTCTAAAAATAGCATCCTCCTCCGCAAGTTTTTGACCTAATTCTTCCATTGTCATTTCTTTTTTCTGATCGTTTTGTGTTTCTGGCTCTAGATTTGATCTGCGTTCATCTGCGACGAGGTCCTCCTCGTGCTCGTACATCTTCCTCAGCGACTCCCTTATTGGTTCAAAAATTTCTTTATCAATGTCTTTTGCTAATGCAATAATTTTTTCTCTTGGTAATTTTAATTTATTTTCCAATCCATCAATAAAATCTTTGGGGTTTTCTATCCCCAACATAACCATAGTCGCTTCATCAGAAACAATGCCCGCCTCATCTATATGCAACCCGTTTCTTTTTGCTATTTCCTGAAGTTTTTCAGACACGGCGACAGACGAAATAGCGTCTTGCACATTTTTAGGCAGTTCCTTAAAAAGTTTTTCTAATGAATTTTCATTTTGTTCCTCGTTTTGCATAATTTTATTTTTGTTTCATTTTTTTATGGCGTTTTCTTTCTTGCTTCACCCGCCAATTCCTTCAACTCTTCTTTGAGGTGAGAAATATTGCCTCTCACATCTTTTAGTTCATCGGCTGAAAGTGTTCCTGTACCTCCTGCTCGAATATTTTCTCTGTGGTTTTTTAATTTTTCAAGTTCGGTATTTAATTCAATTCTTATTCCTGACTCTTTAGAAATAATACCACCGGCAGAAACCTTTTTAGAAATTTTTCCTAACAACGAATCCGGGTCAATTTTCCTACCACCTGCCCAAATTGGTTTTTGCAACACCTCTTCTGCATATCTTTGTTTTTGAGTTTCGTCTATCCCAAACATTTCATCCATCCTCTTCCTTTCTTTTCTTGCAGTTTCTTTCACATCTTCTTTAAATCCGCCACTTCCACTCGCCCTTCCAAACGAAACACCTTTAACCAAACCAAGACCAGCTTTACCAACGCCGGTTGCTCTAATATCAAAACTTGACTTCTCCGTCCTCTTTAATCCTTTCAGTGCTAATCGAGCACCAAATCCTTTTACTCCAGATTTTGACCCCGCTTCAGCCAATCCTTTCCCTTTTTTAGACAGAACCGCGGATGCCCCTCTTCCCAATGCCGCCCTTCCAGCCAGAGCCGTTGCGCCAATAGTTGCGCCACCGGCGACACCAAGCGCCAGCTTACCAACACCGCTTGCAAAGTTAGCAACTTTTCCTCCCAGCTCACTGCTAAACTGCTTTGACAATTTTACCGCGGTCAAAATCAATCCAATAATAATCGCAAAGTTGAAATAATATGTGACATCCAAATTAGCTTTCGGGTCTAGAGTATTTTTAAATAATCCATCGCTGGTTGTTATTTGCGCGATAACATAGAAAAAAAATAAGAAAACAGGAGCCACAAGAGTTTGACCTATTAAAGTCGCCCACCATTTTTTTGATTGTTCCGCAAATTTTGGAGATAAGGTGCCTATAAATCCTATCG
Organism: Patescibacteria group bacterium; assembly: GCA_018899555.1. GTDB lineage: Bacteria > Patescibacteriota > Minisyncoccia > Phycocordibacterales > 21-14-all-36-13 > VMGX01. The sequence continues at coordinate 22,274 of JAHIHZ010000004.1, read as the reverse complement.
GCGACAAAATTAACAAAACTACAAATGAAATGATTCGCACGATAAAAAGCATCGCCGCCAAGAAAAATGCGTATATTGTCACACCTATAAGAATCATTCTTACCGCGGCAGACACAAAGCTTGCATAACCAAGACCAGACGGCTCATATGCCTGCGATAATTTTATGGCATTCATTACAATCGCTCCCAATCCTCCGTGGGTGCCCTTTGTAACAATTGCGTCTCTAAATGTGAGCGCGACGATATTTCCCGCGTCAATTATTAATCCCGTTATAAAATAACTGAAGTTTATAAGTATTACCGCAAAGACCAGATTTGCCAGTGTTTTTTTTGTAGCGGAGCCGGCCGTTCCAAGTATTGTGCTTATTGCTATGTAAAGGAGAATAAATATGAAAGTCATATTTATAAAATCTCTCATAATTACCCATCCAATTTTTATTCCGGGGATGCCGCTTATATTTTTTGCGTCTAATGAAAAATTAATGGACTGGTCCAACAAGTTTCCCATTACGGTGAGTATCCAAGAAAAAATCGGAATCCAGACCCATTCAAGAAGCCAAGATAAAACCTGCGCGGCGACAGTTGTAACGGCTTCCGCCCCAATGCCAACGACATCCATAACCAAACCGCCAAACCACCCAACAAAATTCGCGTGAGCCACATTCAATCCGCCAATACTTGCGGGAACCAAAAATATAAAAAATAAAAGCAGGCCACATCCAATAAATCTAAGGATGTTTTTTTTACTTTGAGATAAATTTTCTATTATTTCTTTCATCCTCACACTAATCTTAATTTTAATAATATTGATCATTTTTATTTCTTTGTATGCCTCAAAATCCACCACTTACCATATTTTATAAACTAATCTGTTTCAAACGAAATTAAGATTAGTGTGGGGGCCCATATTCTCAATTTTTTTTCTTACTCACTCCTCCTCTCCGTCTCTCCTTGAATATCCGGTCTTGTACCCATCATAATAACCGTCCTTCTCCCCGTTTCCATAACCCTTTTTGGTGCCATCTCCTCTCGGTAGAGAACCAGACCTATCGTTCGGATACTCGTTATATCCGTCAGTCCAACCGAACGGATATTTGTAGTTATACCCAAGCAGATAAGCGGCCTCTGTCTCGTCACCAGTATCTCCCCCCGGGCACATCTTGTAATATTCGGATACACGGGCATTTTCTGCCTCTATTTTATTCTTTTCATCTTTTGCTTCAGAAATTTGCGCGTCAGAAATCCCAACGGTCTTTTGTATCTCATTTAATTGAGCCAAAAAAGTTGGATAATCAAACGCATCTTTTACTCCTATATTAGCGGATAGATTTTCCAAGGTCTTTGCATTTTCAATCATCTTTTCTGCGAGAAGTATATCGGCTATTATTTGTAATCTCTTTGTTTTTCTTTCTCTTATTTTGGTTCTTATTTCGGCCAATTCAGCTGAATTGGGGTTGGTGGATCCATATTTTTTCTCAAAACACTTAAGAAGGTTCTCAAACATATTTTTTATAGGAACACTCCCATAATTTTCCATTAGAGTATCAAAAATATCTCCTTCTAATAATATTTTTATTTTAGCCAAGGGGTTTTCACTAAGTTTCTTCCATGCGCCATAATCTTCTTGGTCCCCGTCCTTGTCTTTAAATGTTTTAAGCGCCTTTTCGGATGCTGGGTCTCCCGGAGTTTTTGTACATTCCAATATCGTCCACCTCTCGTATCCGTCTTTTTGTCCCTCTATCACGCCCGCCACCCTTTGTCCTTGTGGATTTGCTTGCCTTTCCGCAGGGAAACAAATTTTTGGCGGTGTCGCCATTGCTTTTATTTTTAGTATTTCTTCCCTTGCTTTCATAAAATCATCACCACTGGCATATGTATATTGTTTGGTACGAAAAATCTCAAGGTCTCGTTCGGTGTATCCAATACCCCCAGTGTAACTGTAAGCCCCTCCACCATCTTCCCAGTTAAATAATATACCGTGCCAGTTAGTCTTTCTTTCAATGTATCGTGTTGATATTTCTCTATAAATATCTTTATCTGTCTTAGCCATATTTATCCAATATGCAGCGCGTGTAGTGCCAATTTCTTGGCAAAGAGAGGTACTCCAAAAACCATCGCTTTCAGTTACAATAGTATACCCTCTCATCCCAATTGAAACCGAATTGCAGGAAGCGCTCACCGCTTTTACAAGAGAATTTTCTTTCACGGTCGGCGTTGTCGTTCCCCACTTATATTCAAAATGTTTTCCACTAGCGTCTTTAATGTCCAAGCACTTTGATGTATTCCAAAAAGGACTAAGAACTCCATTATTGGTTACAGACGAAGCAGGAAGCTCAGTGTCTTCCAGTGTTCTACATCTCGCCTCTTCAACTGCACCCGTAGCTGGGTTTATTTTATAATATATATCATTTTCCCACGCAAAGGATTTTCCGTCCCAGTTAATTTTAGACGAACGGTCTTCCTTGTAATACTTTTCCACTTCCCACTCGGAATCGTTTCCATTCCAGTTGATTTTTTGTTTCACTTTCCCAGCCGTTCCCAACTGTGTACCGTCAAGTTTAAATTTTCCTGTTAGTTCAAGAGATGCTTTTTTTATACTTATATATTCTTGTGTCTTTGCGGTTATACTGTCTATTATTATTTTAATCTGTTTTTTTGCGAGGTTTTTGGAGTCTTCTGTTCCAGCGACATCAGTACCAAGCAAACCAAGTTCGTCAAAACCTATCATAATTAATTTTGAGAGAAGCGTTCCTATAAGCTCATCAATTTCATCCGCGATTCTTAACCTGCCCTTGCTGTCGCCAATTGCTTCCGAGACCTGTGTTTGGAGAAATGTCCCGGGGGTTACTGTTATTGTTTCTGATTTTGCGCAAGGAACCTCAGCGCCAGCAGTAACTGGACCGAGGTCTCTACCAGCGTCATCAACCCAATGATAAAGACCATCATCCATTTTCTTCATTTTCTCTGCTTTTTCTAAACAATTTTCTACTTTTTGGTCTAAGAAACCTCTTGCTAAATCAGCGCCTACCCCCAGTTTTTTGTCTCCTATTGTTAATTTTGCCTCAGCGTCTGCCCTAACAACAGACCCATAACGGTTGTTATTGGGGTTTACTGTTATCTTTACCCACTGTTTCCATCCGCCGTCGTCAAAATCATTAATAAAATTTTCATACGCTTTCCCGACATTTTCGCCAACCTCTGTTAGTGTGCAATAATCCCTTTCTCCGCGAATGCTCTTATATTTTGTTTCCAACATTAATCTCACATCAACCTTAAAAGGACTACACACCAGAGGTTCCACATCTTTTATATATTCACCGAGGGCGGCATCGCCAACATTTTTTAAAAACACTCCGGGCTGGATTATAAAGCCCGGGATATATCCACCGCCCGGTCCAAGGAAGTTCGGATCGTTTATCCAATTAATTGCCTGTTTGGACATTTGAGATACCATTATATTTATAAATGCATACGCAATTGGATCTAAAATATATTCTTTTGTAAAAATTCCCCAAGTGGCCACATCATCAAAAAAACCAGCTTCTGCTTTTTGTGGTTTATAAAAAAATACAGAAGGAATAGCCATTAATGTTATCAGAACGAGAACGATAGTTTTTTGTATTTTTTGTTTCATCCCGTTAGAGATAGGAAATTTTTAGATTTCCGCAATTAATTTTAATAAACGACGATTTTTTTTGGTATATAATATTCTACTACTTCCCGTGATTGTATTAAAATGTGTAATCTCTAACGGGATTCATTATATAAACTCACTCTTTGCTAATTTATTTATTATCTGCGTGCATCTGCGGTTTTTATCTGCGCCAATCTGCGTCTTGTTGTTATCTGCGTGCATCTGCGTCTTGTTGTTATCCACGCCTTGTTGTTATCTGCGTGCATCTGCGGTTTTTATCTGCGTTCATCCGCGTCTTGTTGTTATCCACGCCTTGTTGTTATCTGCGTGCATCTGCGGTTTTTATCTGCGTTCATCTGCGTCTAGTCAGAAGACATCATTTGCATAAACATAACCGGCGTCGCTTGATTTATAAACAACACTCTTTCTATCAAAATACGCGTTTATTTTTTTATTGACATTTATCAATTCAGTAACGGTTTCTTGATAATTTCCTATTGCGACAAGTCCCGAGAGCGGGTCATCCATTGACTTATACATTCCCAAAATCATTTCAGTAATACGGCTCATTCCATTTAAGAAATCTATGTGTATATTGACGGCGCTTTTTGGAACAGAAACTTTCGCCGCCTCATTTATTATTTGCGTGTTTTTTTCTACGACTGTTTTTAGTTTTTCAATAGGGGTCTTGTTATTTGTTTCAACGGCTTTTTTCAGAGATAATAATATCTCTTCCATTTTTATCCCGGTATCATTTTTTTTAATAATATTTCCCACATCATTTCCATATTGTTTTATAGTTGCCGTATCGTCTGTGTTTGATATTTTTATGTCCGAAACACTAAAAGTTCTAAATGACAAATCTAAGGAGGTTCCACCCAAAACAGATTTTATCAATACCTCTTTAGCAACATCATCTAACACCCCCTCGCTCAAACTTTTTTGTAAAAGATATTGGGTTAAAAATTTTTGTGTGAAGTCATCTGTTTTAGAAATCTGGTCAAACGGAGAAACATAGCCGCTCGGATTATTTAAGCTTCTTATTTCCTCTTCCGTCAATTCGTCCCCCGGCGCGGGTTTGGATGGATTTCTGTTGTTTTTAACCTCTTCTCCGTCAGCCGTTCCGTCTCCATCAGTATCAGGGTTTTTCGGGTCAGTTTTCCATAGCACCTCTTCCCAATCCGCGAGGCCGTCGTTGTCTGAATCAGTTTCAGTAATAGCATTTTTAGTTACAGCCGTCGTTTTTTCTTGGGCCTCGTTGTTTTTATTATTTATGCTATTAAAAACCAAAATCACCGTTATCATTAACAGTACTATAACTAATAAAGTTATGAATTTTTTACTCGGAAGAAATTTCAAGTTTTTGAAATTATTCAATTGAAAAATATTATTATTTTTCGGGCCTGCCCCGTTAGAAGTTAAATACATAAATCAGCTTATTGAACAAAAAAGCCGTTAGGCGAATTCGCTCGCATATTCTGAAAAAGTATTTATTCTCAATGAACTTCTAATGGGGTAAATTATAACAAAAATATTTTGTCAACGCTCTCTTTTGTGTGGATTTCGCGCCACCCTCACCCACAAACCCTACCCGAAAACAAACCCCACTTGGAAGCCGAGCTTCCAAGTGAATAAGTTTTTGTCTTATATTATTATTCTAAAAACAAATTCTTTATTTCCTTTTTTTCTTCTATGTTATCTTCCTTTTCTCTTTCTTTATTTTCTAAAATCAAATCAAGCGATTTAAGTGCATATTTTTTATACTCATTCTTGTTCTTAAATTGACCTAAAATAATATCCTTTTTACAAAAACCCTCCTTACTTTTTGTAGCATCTTCCCCAACATATTCCCCCCAACTACTCTTCACCAATCCGAGTTCCAACTTGGGTGCTCCGCACCCAAGTTGGTGGACTTTAAAATTAAGATTTACATATGAACTCACATATAACAATTGTTCGTTTGAATCAATGTGGACAGCTTTGAAACTTCCCTGAAACAAAGCCCCTGTCCTTTTGTATTTTTGATTAAAATATTTTGCGAAACCACCACCCAACTTGTGCATAATTTTTTCAATTCCTTTTTCTGACACTTGTTTCAAAATAAAGTGATAGTGATTCGGATTTAAACAATATGCTATAAACTCCACCAACTTGGAAGCAGAGCTTCCAAGTTGGTGGTTTTTATCTTTATCTTTGTTAAAAGAGTTTTCGTATATGCTCCCTATTGGTTCAAGAGTATTAAATTCCTTCATACTTTGAAAGAATCTTTGCAGGTCATACTTGTCAGAAAAAATTTTTCTTTTATCAACACCCCGATTGAAAATATGATAGTATTCTCCATTTGCAAATTCTGTTTTTCTCATCTCAAAAATATTATACCACTTGGGTGCGGAGCACCCAAGTAATTTTTATATGTGGACAACTTTGAATACAATCTTTTCCAGTCTTTTATTGTTAAATTTTCTGCTCTGATATTTTCTGAGATTCCAAGTTTTTTAAAAATATCATCAAGTTTTTTTCTGTCAATTTTATTTTTTTCGGATAAATTTTTTATAAGCAATTTTCTTTTGTGCACAAACCCCCCTTTGATTAGTTCAAAAAATTTTTTCTCATCTATTTTTTTAAAAAAATCTCTGGAAATATTTTCAATAAGCAATATTGCCGAATCAACTTTTGGCTGGGGCTTAAAATATTTTTTTGATACATTTTTTATTATTTTCGGTTTCCCGTATGCTTTCACAGAGATAGATAAAATGCTTTCTTTCCCGTCTCTCGCAACAATTCTTTGCGCTACCTCTTTTTGTATCATCAAGACCATCAACTCAGGCTGGTATTTGGTTGTTAAGAATTTTTTAAGAATCGCTCCCGTTATGTAATATGGAATATTTGCGACAACTTTATAGTCAAAATCTTTATAAAAAGACAAAACTTCGGGGTTAAAATCCAAAATATCTTTTTCAAGTATTTCCAAACGATTAATTTTTATTGCCTCGGCGAATTTTTCTTTCAGATGAACGACCAATTCTTTGTCTTTTTCAACAGCAATCACCTTTCCAGCAAAAAATACCAAAACTTCTGTGAGAGATCCTCTCCCCGGTCCAATTTCTAAGATAATATCTTCAGGACAAACATCAGACGCGTCCCTAATTAAGGTTAATATGTTTTTTGAATTTAAAAAATGTTGTCCGAGGGATTTTTTGTATTTCATAGCTAGATTATAAGATTTAACAATACCAAAAACAAACAGAAGCATGTTTGAAAATCCGGATTGTCATATTGTTTCATTGTTCCATTGCTGACAATGTATCAATTTAACAATTGAACAATGAAATTCGCTATCCCCACTTAAAACTTTTCCTGGTTGACTTTTTTAAACCAAAAGCATATAGTCTATCTTGTGTTGGATTGTCAAAGGAATGTAAAAGATAAAGAATGGCTTTGTTAAGCCATATACTGAATGAAAAGAGTGATTATACGCTAAAAAAAGGCTTATTTTACTCAAAAATCAAACCCCGGATTTCCATTCGGTAGTTTCAAAAAAAGGAAATCAGGGCCAAAACACTATATTTTTTAGGCTTTTCTTTGGAAAGTCTCTTTTGCTTTTGATTACGGCCGTACTTATTTATATTCCCCTCACAGCAAATGCCGGGATGTTCTCGTTTATATATGGACTTCTAAGGGATAGCAAAAAGATAGAAAAAGCGGAGTTAGCAGAAAAAGGAAATCTTCAGAATATGGCGCTTTTGCATGCGGCTCTTAATAATGACCCGAATCCAGCAAAAGGAGGCGGTGATATAACGATAGTTAATGGAGTTGCTCTTTTGTCTGAAGCGGGGCCCTCCGGTTCAGTTTCTGAAAATACAATAAATAATTCTTCGGACCAAATAAGTGTTTATGTTGTGAGAAAGGGAGACACACTTTCTCAGATAGCGGATATGTTCGGCGTTTCTGTTAATACAATAATCTGGGCCAATGATATAAGTAAAGGCGCACGAATTTCGCCGGGAGACACGCTTGTTATTTTGCCTATATCCGGAATAAAATATGAAGTCAAAGGGGGAGATACTCTAAAAAGCGTTGTTAAAAAATATGGAGGCGATTTAGAAGAAGTAATGAAGTACAATGGAATTGATGAGAATACGGCACTTGCCGTCGGAGATACAATAGTTATTCCAGATGGCGAAGTACCGCAACCGCGCATAACTACCCAATCACCAATTAGATCTTCGGGCGGGACAGTTTATGTGGGTTATTATATAAATCCAGTTGCCGGTTCTATAAAATCACAAGGGCTTCATGGTTATAACGGAATTGATCTATCTGCGCCGGCTGGAATGCCGATTGTTGCTTCTGCCGGGGGGCAGGTTGTTATAAGCAAGGACTATGGATGGAACGGAGGTTATGGAAATTATGTAGTTATAAAACATAACAACGGAACTCAAACTTTATATGCGCACAATAGCACAAACATTGTTTTCGCGGGTCAGTGGGTTGTACAAGGACAAGTGATTGGTTATGTTGGTTCAACAGGAAGGTCAACCGGTCCCCACTTGCACTTTGAAGTTCGTGGCGCGGCGAATCCTTTCTAACATCGCTTTTAAGCGATCGCAGATGAACGCAGATAAAAAACCGCAGATTCACCCTGTTAAATAAATTTGCTAAGGCAAATTTTCTGCTTCGCAGAATTTAACAGGGTAAACGCAGATAAAATATTTTTAATTCAAACCGGCTTACATAAATCCGTTTTTTTTGTTTGTTTGTAATTTGGTGCTTGTGATTTGTGTTTTCAATTCACATTAGTGAATTGTTTTAGGTCTATATTGCAACGCTTCAAGTATATGGGGTGTCTTTATTTTTTCTTCTCCTTCCAAATCGGCGATGGTGCGCGCAAGTTTTATAATACGATGATATGAACGAGCGGACATTCCTAATTTTTCTGCGGAATTATTTAATACCGCGCGCGTTTGCGGGTCTAAATCAATCAGGTTTGTAATATCTTTTGCTGACATATCCGAATTTATTTTTACTCCCTGTATTTTTAATTTCTTGAATCTTTCTCTCTGAATTTTTCTCGCTTCTTCAACTCGCTCGCGAATTTTTTTTGATTCCCCACCGCTTCCCCTCAATGCTAATTTTTCGTAATCAATTTTTGAAACTTCAACCCACATATCAATCCTATCAATCACTGGCCCCGAAATTCTTTTTCTGTATCTATCAAGTTCCAGCGGGGAACAGGCGCACTCTTTTTCAGTTCCAAAATTTCCACATCTGCACGGATTCATTGCGGCGACAAGAATAAAATTTGCCGGGAACATTGCGGACCCCCGCGAACGAGAAATGTTTATAATCCTATCTTCAAGGGGCTGTCTCATTGCTTCAATTACACGGCGATCAAATTCTGGAAACTCGTCTAAAAATAAGACCCCCTTATGCGCGAGGGTAACCTCTCCCGGTTTTGGGAATGTTCCTCCGCCGACTATTGAGACATATGACGATGTATGATGAGGGGAACGAAAAGGGGGGTTTGTAATCAGGTCTTCATTTAGCGTGCCGGCCACGGAATGAATGCTTGTTACTTCCAAAACTTCGTCAAAATCTAAGCGGGGTAAGATGTTACAAAACGCTTTTGCAAGCATTGTTTTTCCTGTTCCGGGGGGGCCATACATTGCTATGTTATGTCCGCCTGACGCCGCAATTTCCAAACCTCTCTTTGCCGTTTCCTGTCCTTTTATATCTGAGAAATCTAAAATATTATCAAGTTCTTTATATATAATTTTTGTTTTTTCTTGAGAATTAATTTCAGTTTTTATTTCTTTATTTAAGTGGTCAATGACCTCTTTCAAAGAGCCCGCGCCAAATATTTTTATTCCCTCAATAAGTCCGGCCTCGCTCGCGTTTTCTTTTGGCACGAAAATTTCTTCAAACCCGAGTCCTTTTGCCTTCAAGACAAGCGGAAGTACTCCACTTATTTTTCTTAATTCCCCACTCAACGAAAGTTCGCCAAGAAACATTTTCTTTTCAGTATCAAAATTGATTTGTTTTACTGCGAGCAAATACGCAAGAGCAATTCCCAAATCAAAAATAGGCCCCTCCTTTTTTAATTGAGCGGGGGCTAAGGCGATTACAATTTTTTGGTTTTTCTTTTTTGGTGATGGGAAACCAGAATTTTTTATTGCCGCTGAAACTCTGTCGCGAGATTCCTCAACCGCTTTGTCCGGAAGTCCGACGACAGAAAAAGAATGAAGACCTTTGATGAGGTCAACTTCAATATCAATCAAATGCGCTTTAAGTAAAGATGTTTGCGCGCTATAAACTTTTGAAATCATAATATAAAATTATAAAACACCCCGTTAGAAATTGCGAGTGGCGAACAAAGATAAAAAATTATGGATTAAAAAGTTCATTTAGAACTTTTTAATTTCTAACGGGGCAGGCCCCCACACCAAAGATTTTGGTGTGGGGGCAGGCAAAATCATAACATCAATATGTACCAAAAAAATTTACCCCGTAGCTCAGTCGCAGGCTGATGGTACCGGGGCAAAAAAGCAATGTTGAAAAAGTAAAAACAAATCAAAGGCCTTCTCTTTTGGTTTCATAAATGCTTTCTCTGTGTTTTATCGCTAATATTTTTACTATATTTTTTTGAATTCTAAAAACAACCCTGTAATCTGCAATTCTTAGACACCGATGTCCTCTCAGGGAATACCTTAAAGGCTTACCAAAGGCCTCTGGATATGTTGCTAATTTTGTCTCTGTAGCTTCTCCAATTTTCTTTTTCCATTCTGGAGACAATTTCGGAATATCCTTTTTAATAACCTCGTCGCTATATTCAATACTAAATTTTATCTCCATATACTTCTGTTATGAGATACAAATTTAGCCCCTTTCTTATCTCTCTTTTCTGCTATCTTTGACAAAGCGTAATCTTCCTCTAATTCCAAAGCAGTTTCTACTAAGTGTAAAGCCTTTGTTGCTTGAGGAACTTGATCTCTTTTTGCTAAAGCAGAAAGAGCTTTGTCTACCTCTTTAGGAAGGGTTATATTTATTCTTTTTTTAAGTGTAGTCATATTTTTTGCTAAATTAGTAATTAGTAATAAAATGAATGTATCACAAGTGTATCATAAGTGTATCACCGAATCAACCTCGCTTTGTCCCCCACTAAATTATTGGCTATGATCTATTTGATTGGGGACCGGATTTCTAAGTGACAAAACTTCAAACATGGCTCCACCGAGCCGTCTTTCGGTTCCGGATAAATTTAAATACAAAAAGTGCTTGACGAATAAATTTAGTTATGCTATAATACATACAGAAAATTGAAATGGATTTTTGGGAGAACATTGGAGAGGCCACAACATTATTATTAATAAACACCTCTCCAGCGTTCTCCCAGAAAGGTTAGTGTGAGAGAATTCAGATTAATCGAAAACGGCTATCATCAGTCACAGGACTGATGCGACATTCTCTGGGAGTCGAATTAAAATTGTTCACTTGGGTGCTCCGCACCCAAGTGAAAAAAGTTCTTTAAAAAATTTAGTTAGTTCTTCAAGATTATGTTATCTAAATCAACTTGAACACTCGGTGTTCCAAGTGGATGTAATTTTGGAGAACTAACTAATAACAACAATAGAGGTAAAAAATGTTAACAACAGTAGGCAAAGTAAAGGAAGGCACAGCTCATTTTTCTAATAGGTCCGTGCCGATTGTTCCCTTCCCGGGGCTCGTGTTAGTGGAGCCAGGTGGAATAAAATACACGGTTTTTGAAGTAAGTTGCTTCATTCAACAACCCGGCGAGGACAACAAAGATCGTTTCGGTAATTCGCTATCTGTTTTAGTTAAACCAAAGCAGTAAACTGAAGTAGGATTATTTTTATATTCAAAATGTTTAGCCGATGAGATGAATTTTATCTCTCGGCTTTTTTGTTTACAAAAAAACATCGCTCTCACGATGTTTTTCTTTTTGATTATTTTAAAAACACAAAACATTATGGATGAAAAAGCTCTCCCAGAGCTTTTTCATTTAGTATGCTCTATACAAGTATCCGCTGCGGGATTTGCCGTTAATCGCGCTTCGGGAATTTCTTTTCCGCAAACATCACATACTCCATATGTTCCTTTTTCCATATTTTTAAGTGCCTTTTTTATGTTGTTGTATCTAATCTCAAGCTCTCTTAGAATAGCTGTATTTCCCTCAAACTCTTCTATTTCGTCAGCATAATCTGTTGGATCTGCAGATGGCACAGATTCTTCGTCTGGCTCTGCCTCCCAATCTTTTGGGTTGTCTGGGTTTATTCTCCCAACGCTATTAAGCTCGTTTTTCAATAATGACAACTCTTCCTCCAACACTTTTTTAAATTTTTTCAATCTGTCTTTTTCCATTATTTTTTATTATTACAAAATAATACTATCTTATAAATTATTGGTATGCAAACTTGTCCTGTTAAATAATTTGTCTATAACAAATTCCTGCAGAGCAGGATTTAACAGGATGAATTTTTTCTAAATAAATCAAACGATAAAATAAACAAAAAACATTGTGGATAAAAAAGCCCATTCAGGGCTTTTTTATTGAGAAAATTTTACTCTAACAAGACGGTCAAGAACCTCAACCAGCGTGTACTGATTTGTTGTTATAACGATTGTTTTTCTATCAGGAAAGAAATACATCAGCTTTGAATTTCCGTTTATATCTTTCAATACACGAATGTCTTTGTTTCTTATGACCATATCTTCAAATGTTTTTTTAATATTCACGAATGATTCACTTGTTGTCGTACTATTATCTAGCGCCATTTCATTGCCACTTTCATCTTCTGTTTTATTTTTAGAAGAATTCTCTATAAATATAGGGCCAAGATCGTTTTCCATATTTTTTTCCCATTCCAACATGCCGGCAAACGCATTTTCAAATGAGGATGTTTCAAGAATTAGAAAAGGTTCAATATTTCTAACCGAATGAATACCAAGCATAAATTCATCACCCAGATATCTAAACAAAAAATCAGGCAGTTTTATTTCAAGTAAATTTAAAAACTCGTCTACACTAAGTATTCTTGTTACTCCGGCTGTTTCCGTTGTGATTAATATGTTGGTTATTGACCCCAACTGAGAGGTATTTAATCTTCTCTCCTCTAAAATTTTTGAGATAATATCTTTTTTGTCTAACCTCGCAGTATCTATGTTTTTTGTTTCATTGCTAAAAATTATTTCTCTTTGTGTTGGCAGAATTTTTACATCAGAAGTATTTTTTGACCCAGTTAATGAGAAAACAATTATTATAATTGCGACAACAAAAAGTAAAACAGAACCAGCCACGATAAGTGTTTTTTTATTTAAAAATCTTTGGAAATAATTCTCCTTTTCCTTTTCCGAGATACCAATTTCTTCGTTTGCTTCTCTTCTTTTTTGTTCTGCAACGGCAATACCGGCAATTGATGCCTTCTTAAACCTTACAGCGTCAGAGATATCTCCTTCATAGGTTCTTATTATTCCACTCTTTTGCTTTTTTTCTTCTACCTGTGCGGGTAGGTCTTTTTCTGTTTCTTCTGGCATATTTTTGCTTGCCCTGTTAAATAAATTTGCTTAAACAAATTTTCTACTTTGCCCGTGGAGGGCGAAGCAGGAGTTGACAGGGTAAATCTGCGTTTATCTGCGTTTTTTATTTGCGTCAATCTGCGCTTAGGTCTTCTTAACAAAACCTGGGTCGGCTTGTTTTATAGATAAACTTATTCTTTCTCTGTCATCTATCTCTTTAATTATAATAGGAACCGTGTCCCCTTCTTTGAGATAATCTGAAACCCTCTCTACTCTAAATGGCGCAATTTCAGAAATATGAACAAGCCCTTCCGTGTTGTATCCTATTTTAACAAATGCTCCGAAATCTAACACTTTTATTACGGTTCCTTCAAACTTTTCTCCGGCCTTGTATTCTCGAGTCATTTCCGCAATTATTTTTATCGCTTTTTCGGCGCTGTCTCCTACTCCTGTAACATAAACCAAACCGCTATCTTCTATTGTTATTTCTGCTCCGGTTAAATCCCTTATTTCATTTACGGTCTTGCCACCAGAACCAATAACCATTCCGATCTGGTCTCCTTTTATTTGAATTATGAGTATCTTCGGCGCATATTTTGATATTTCTTTTCTTGGAGATGAAATTTCTTTTGTAATAACATCTAATATTTGTTTTCTTGCGTTTTTTGCTTTTTCAAAGGCCTCTTCAAGAATAAGCACAGAGATACCATCAACCTTTACATCCATCTGAACCGCGGTGATTCCATCTTTGGTTCCAGCAACCTTGAGATCCATATCTCCGTGATGGTCCTCGGGCCCCTGTATGTCTGTTAATATTTTATAGTCCAATTTTCCCGCAGGATTTTTTCTACTCATAAGTCCTACAGCAATTCCCGCGACGGGATTTTTTATTGGCACACCTCCGTCCATGAGCGCAATTGAACTTCCGCAGACCGATGCCATTGAAGTTGAACCATTTGAGGCAAGCGCTTCGGAAACCAATCTAATTGTATAAGGGAAATCCGTTTCTGGCGGAATCACAGCCAAGAGGGCTTTTTCTGCTAATGCGCCGTGTCCTATCATTCTCCTATTAAATCCTCCGATCCTTCCCGTTTCTCCTACGGAAAATGGCGGAAAATTATAATGGTGCATAAATCTTTTCTTTTCACTTAGTTCAATACCGCCGAGTAATTGAGAATCGCCGGGTCCTCCAAGCGTAAGGACAGACAAAACATGTGTTCCTCCCCTATAAAATACTCCAGACCCATGAAGAGATTCTGATATGCCCCCCGCCTGCGCAAATAAGGGCCTCAATTCGTCCATTTCTCTTCCGTCGGCTCTTTTATTTTTTTCTATTGCTCCGCTATGGATTAATTCGTTTACTTTTTCGTCATAGAAAGCCATTGCGAGAGCATAATTTTCATCCGGCAAATTTGTTTTTACTAATTCAGACCATTTTTCCCAATTTTTGTGGATACTTTCTTTTCCGGGAATTCCTGGGAATATTGCATTTTCTAATTCGGGTTCAATTTCCTTTTCAAATAAGTCAGTAGTTTCTTGTTTGACTTCTTTAATTTCAATTTTTCTTTTTTCTTTCCCAATTTCTTTTACAATCATTTTTTGCCACTCCTGCATTTTTTCAATTTCAGTGTTTGCTGATTTTAGCGCTTCAATAACAAAACTCTCCGGGATTTCTTTTGAACCAACTTCTATCATATTTATATTCCCGTCTTTTCCACACGCCAACAGGTCCATTTCAAATATCCCGTTTTTTCTGTCATCATATGTTGGATTTATTATGAGAACTTTTTCTTCTGTCTGCTCTGCAGATGATGCACCTGTGGGTGTAATAGGCACATCGGACAAATCTTTATTTTTTCCTATTCTGACGGCGCTAACGGGTCCGTCCCAGGGGATGTTTGATGTTGCGATAGCCAACGATGCCGCATTTACAGCAAGAATATCCGGGTCGTCTTCCCCGATGGATAACACTGTTGTAACAACCTGAACCTCATTTCTAATTCTTCCATCAAATAGCGGTCTAATTGTTCTGTCCACAACCCTTCCGCTCAGGGTTGCTTCATCGCTGGGTCTTCCCTCTCTTCTGATAAATCTACTACCCAATATTTTTCCGGCTGCATAAAATTTTTCTTCATATTCAACCGTGAGCGGGAAATAATCTCCGTCTTTTTTATTGTCTGACATCACGGCAGTTGCCAAAACTGCGGTGTTGCCACTTCTTAAAATTACAGACCCATGTGCCTGGTCTGCTAAATCATTGAACTCAGCTTTTATTGTTTTCCCGCCGACTTCTAATGAATATTCTTTTTTGTTCATCCCTATTTAGACCTGACTTCCAAATGTTAGGGCTTGAGCTTTGTTATCTGCGTCTATCTGCGTTTTTTATCCGCGCATATCTGCGATATATATTTATCTGCGTTTATCCGTGATTTTTTACCCTGTTAAATAATTTGCTTTCAGCAAATTCCTGCTTCGCAGGATTTAACTGGGTGAATCTGCGCCTGCCCCGTTAG
Source organism: Patescibacteria group bacterium (assembly GCA_018899555.1). Lineage (GTDB taxonomy): Bacteria > Patescibacteriota > Minisyncoccia > Phycocordibacterales > 21-14-all-36-13 > VMGX01. The sequence goes on along the minus strand of JAHIHZ010000004.1, from coordinate 6,593 downwards.
AAGTTTAATATTAAATTCGATTTAATAATAAACAAAGCCGTTAGGCGAATTCATTTATAAATCCCGAAGATATATTTACTCCGAAAGAACTTCTAACGGGGTAAATCTGCGATAAGTCAAAACCTATTCATTTGAAAACCAAGTCGGTTAACTAATATGTTGAGATTCTAACATATTTTAGGAGAAAAACAAAAATCAATGTTTAAATAAACACCGATTTTTTGTGAAAACAGTTATGGATGAAAAATGTCCTTGGGGACATTTTTCTAAAAAAACAAAAAATTATGGATGAAAAATGTCCTTGGGGACATTTTTCATTTATTTTCTCCTTATCAATCCTGCAATTTTTCCGCGACCTATTAAATATTTTGAGGGGTCTTCGTCTAAATCCGTAAAGTCATCAACCGACTCTCTTAATTTTAAAGAAGTAGATTTTCCAAAAGAAATTGCTTCAACCTGACACCCAACATGTATCTTTAGATATTGAACCAACGGCACAAAGTCGCCATCTCCTGTTACTAAAATAATTGCGTCTAACCTTGGCGCGTGCGCTAATGCATCAATTGCCATTCCGACATCCCAATCGGCCTTTTTAGCGCCGCCCGCAAAAATTTGTAAATCTTTTACTTTTGTCTCAATTCCCATTTTCCCCAATGCCTCAAAAAATCCTTTTTCTTCACCCGACTCCGTTTTGATTACATACGCAATCGCTCTTATTAGGGCTCTTCCAGCGACGGCTTTTTTGAGGACCTCGGCGAAATTTACCTTTGATTGATAAAGATTTTTTGCGCTGTGATAAATGTTTTGTGTGTCTATGTAAACCCCTACTCTCTGTTCTTTGTGTTTTATAACTGACATATTAAAAAATTTAAAATGCAAATCTCAAAATGAAAAATGACAATTTAAAATATTAAAGTTAATAAAAAAGTTTTTTAAAAAATATAAAATAAATTTATTCGTCTAAAATTTGCATAGGCAAATTTTAGACGAATTCCACAATTTTGCCCGCCTGCCATCGCCTAATGCACAATTGTATGGTTATATAAATAATATTGACAATATGTCACATTGTATAGATTACAAACATTATCGCTCTGGCATTGGCGGGCAGGCACTTTGATTTTTAAACTTTGAACTTTGTTTATATATTAGCACCAAAAGATTAAAACAAAAATCCCCCTTAACAAGAGGGATTTTAAAAAACACAAAATAATTATAGATGAAAAATGTCCTTGGGGACATTTTTCATTTTACCTGCTTTAAATCTAATTTTTTTGCTAAGGAATTGTATTTTTTTAAATCTTTTTCTTGCAAGTACTTGATGTGTTTTCTTCTGTCGGCAACCATTTGAAGCAATCCCCTTCTTGAGCTGTTATCTTTTTGATTCTTTTTAAGGTGGGCCGCAAGCTCATCTATTTTCTTAGTAAGCAAGGAAATTTGAACCTCGGGGGAACCTGTGTCCTTTTCGTGCCTTTTTGTCTTATTTATAACCATCTGCTTTTTTCTTTTTGTTAACATTATTTAAAAGAATAGCACATATTTATGAAAATTACAAACCCCAAATTTCAAATTATCGTCCCTACAGGGGACCTTTTAAAGAAGGATAAACAAATCAAAAATCACAACTTCTAAAGCGACAAATTAGCTCTTTTGATAACTTAATACTAAATTTAAGCGTCGCAAAATCTTTTAAAAGATAGACTTTTGATTTATAATATAAATATGTCGGAAAACGAAATTACAAAACTAAAAAGAGAATTTCTTGAATATCTGGAAATTGAAAAAGGTAGAAATTTAAAAACGATAGATAATTATGATAGATATTTGTCTCGTTTTATTGAATTTTCAAACATAAAATTTGTTAAGGATATAATAGATGACACAATAAGAGAATATCGGCTTTGGTTAAACAGGCAATATTCGGGAACAAGTGTCGGAGGCATAAAAGAAACACTTAAAAAAAGGACCCAGAATTATTATTTAATAGCTCTTCGTGGGTTTTTAAAATATTTGACAAGAAGGCAGATAGGATCACTTCCTCCAGAGAGAATAGAGCTCGCAAAAACACCAGAAAGATCAATAGATGTGATAACAAACGACGAACTTCAGAGATTATTAAAATCACCAGACGGAGATGATTTAAAAAACCTTAGAGATAGAGCCATTTTAGAACTTCTGTTTTCTACAGGTCTTCGTGTTTCAGAATTATGCTCTTTACAGAGAGATATTGATTTAAATAAAGGAGAGTTTGCTGTAAGAGGAAAGGGCGACAAGGTTAGGGTTGTTTTTACATCCGAAAAAGCGAAGTCAACAATAAAAGAATATTTAAACAAAAGAGCAGATATGGATGACGCGCTATTTGTCCAAATTTCTCCCTCAAGCAAAGACGCAGACAAAGAATCAAATCGTCTCACTCCCCGCTCTATAGAAAGAATAATAAAAAAATATGCAATCAAGGCGGGAATATCAAAAAAAGTTACGCCGCATGTTTTAAGACATTTTTTTGCAACCGACCTTTTGCAAAATGGAGCAGACCTTCGTTCGGTTCAAGTGCTTTTGGGGCATTCAAACATATCCACGACACAAATTTATACTCATGTTACCGACAAACACCTAAAAGATATTCATAAAAATTTTCATAATAAAGGAAAATAAAAATTTCTAATTTCTAATTTCTAATTACTAACTACTAATGAAAATTTTAATTTATAAATAACATAAGTTTTAATATAAAAAAATAATTATGAAGATTATATCTTGGAATATAAACGGGGTGAGGTCTGCTCATAAAGGCGGTTATGTTGAAAAGATTTTCAATTTGTCGCCGGATATTTTGTGTTTGCAGGAAGTTAAAGCAGACCCGCACCAAGTGCCAGACGAAATTCGTGAACCCTTGGGATACTTTTCTTATTTTTTTCCCTCATCTACCAAAAAAGGATACAGCGGGGTTGCTGTTTACACGAAAATAAAACCAGAAAGAACTGAAAACGGAATCGGAATAAAAAAATTTGATGAGCAAGGAAGAATGCAAACACTTTTTTTCAAAAACTTTGTTTTAATAAATGTTTATATCCCGAACGGAGGAAGTAAAACCGCAGACCTGAATTTTAAATTTGAATTTTTTGAATTGTTTTTGAAAAAAGTAATTGAATTAAAAAAGAAATATAAAAATGTAATTTTTTGTGGAGATATAAATGTTGCGCATAAAGAAATAGACATTGCGAGGCCAAAAGAAAATCAAAATCATATAGGATTTTTACCGGAAGAAAGGGCGTGGGTTGATAAGGTTATAGCGCACGGATATGTGGACACTTTTAGATATTTTAATCCAAATCGGGCCAATGTTTATACATACTGGGATCAAATAACTTACGCCAGAGATAGAAATGTTGGTTGGAGAATTGATTATTTTTTTGTAAATAAAGAGTTTATAAAAAATGTAAAAAAATCAGAAATTTTAAATAATATCTATGGCTCGGATCACTGTCCTGTCTTGTTAGAAATCCAAAACCCCTAAACGGGGTTTTGGATCCACAATGTTTTATTTTTTTAAAAAACCCCTAATTTTAAAATCTCTGAATGAGATTTTAGAATAAAGTGCCGGAATTTATTCATATTTTGAGGTTTTGGATTCATAATTTTTTTGAAAATCTCTTCACCTATAATTTAAAGGACATTTTATAAAGGACAAGTTATCCACACTTTGTCCTTGACAAGTTTTTTCCTAAGAATAAACTTACTAATAGAAAAGTTTCAATGTCTTTAAGACATAGATAACTTTGAATTGTTCTCTAAAGATCAGCTGGTCTTCTACTAATAGCAATCTCTTCTGGCAAGGTGTGTTTGTAAACAATTACACAAAACCCCAAACATTTATTTTTTTTCGGTTTCTTGTGTAACAATAATGACACATTAAATGCGCAAGTTTGCTGGTGGAAGATTTTATATAGCCGCTTAGCAATAAAAGAAATTCAATCATTCTCCTCTTTGCTGGGCGGCTTTTTTATTTCCCAAAAAATAAGGAGTGGAGCGGGTATATTTTTTGAGGACCCCTTCATCAATTTTGCTTTGGTTTTTGTACAAAAATCTGTAATTTGAGTAATATCTATATTCTCTCGCAATGCAGGGCTGAAATAAGCCGAGCGAAACGAGTGCATTGCCATTAAAATATTGTTCAAAATTGATGTGGGGGTAGGATTGGTTATTCGTGAAACACTGCATCTTATATGTTTCACGTGGCACTATCCCTAAAAGCCCCTATTTTTTAAATGTTATTCATGAAACATCTTATTATTCACTCGCAGAATACTACGCCGCTTGCGGCGGGGGTGAATGCGATGAGCGGATAATAAACCCAGCACCACTTTTACAAGACAACCATCCCGATTTTTGGTCTTAAAGACCAAAAATTATTTTCAATATTTACAAAATGATATAAAATCACTTAGTAAAAATCGTTCCGTAAAAGTGGTGCTGGGTGGAATTACTGCAAGACCACAATCGATTGGTATAAAACCTCGCCAATTGCGGTGCAGTAGTTCATTTTACACCATATTTGCCTCTTAATATCTTTTTTTCTCTTTCTTCTTCAACTCCCATTTTTTCCTTTCCTTTTTCCCCAAGCCCTTGAAGTGTTTCATTATCAAGTTTTGATAATTTTAGGGCTCTTTTTTTAAGATAACTTTCTGTATTTTTTTTCGGGTCATTTAAAGCTTCTTCAAGCAATGCGTTCAGTATATATCCTATTTTAGGCCCGGCCGTTTCTTGTGAAACATCCATAATTTTGTTCCCGTCTATTTTAAGCATTTTTACAGAAATAGGGTCTCTTATTACCTCCTCAATCATTGATTTATATTTTCTTAATCTATATGGGTCTTCTTTTGGCCTTCCCGTTCCCACACGGTCTGCAATTCTTACATTCATTAGGTCCCAAATGTTTTCGGTCCCGACATTTCTTAGCATTCTTCTAACGGCCGAAAGTGTTATCTGGTCTGTGTCCGTGAAAAACATATGCCATCTTGCCAATAATACCGTTTTTTCTGTTGTTTTTGTCGGGAATTTTAGGTTTCTGAGTATTTTTTCTGTCATCTGTGAACCGATAACTTCGTGTCCATAGAATGTCCAATCTTCCTTTTCTTCGGACCACCTTCTGGTTCTTGGTTTCCCTATGTCATGAAAAAGCGCTGCCAACCTTATTTCAAGTGGCCATTTTTTGTTTGAAGCAACCTGAACTGCCCTCAAGGAATGTTCCCAAACATCATATGAATGGGCTTGGTTTTGTTTTATTCCTAACCCCTCTTCTATTTCTGGGATTGTATATTTTAAAAGATTTAATCTATTCATCATTTCTATTCCAAACATTGGTCTATCTGACATAATAATTTTAATGAATTCGTCGCGAATCCTTTCTTTTGCGATAAGCCCTATCTTTTGGGCCATTTTTTTTATTGATCTTTCGGTCTCAGTATTTATTATGAAACCAAGTTCGGAAGAAAGTCGTATTGCCCTTAATATTCTTAGAGCATCTTCATCAAATCTCTCATCCGCTTTCCCAACAGTTTTTATTATGCCGTTATTTAGATCTTTTATTCCACCAAACAAATCAACAACTGTTTCATAAAGAACATTCGTTGTTTCATGTGAAACTTTTAATGCAAGTGCATTTATTGTGAAATCGCGTCTTTTTAAATCATCTTCAAGATTTTGACTGAAGATGACACTATCTGGCCTTCTGCTATCAGAATAATTTGCATCCAATCTGTATGTTGTAACTTCTATAACTTTTAATTTTTCATTTTCCGTTTTATCGTTGATTACACGAACTGTTCCAAAATTGTTGTCATAATGTGAGTGTTTAAAAAGGGAAGTGATCTGGTCAGGGTTTGCGTTCGTTGTTATATCCCAATCCTTTGGCTCTTTATTCATAAAAATATCTCTTACACAGCCACCAACAATATACGCTTCAAATCCAGCGTTTTCTAGTTTTCCGGTTGTTTGAGATATTTCTTTTGGTATTTGCATGATAGATTTTTAATGAGCGTAGCGAATATAAAAATCATCACCCCGCTCTACTTTTACAAAACAATTGTTTCATCCAGCTCTACTTTTGTAACCAATTTTCATTTTAATACTAAACTTTAAGAAAGCATCTCCGATCTAAAAATATTTTCAAGATCGGAAACAAAAGTAGGGCTGGATATTTTCAATACTTATAAAACTATATAAAATCACTTTTTAAAAAATTATTCCGTAAAAGTAGGGCGGGGTTCTCAAAAAATATAGTCGCTCTACTCCTTATTTTTTGGAAAAAATAAATAATCTAAAAACAAAATACTATGGATTCAAATGCTCCCCCGGAGCATTTGAATTTCTCCGTTCGCACAAATGTGCTCCCGGGAGGATTCGCCGATTACATACGGCTTGGTGATTTTCTTGTTTCGCTCCGCTCAACATAGAAAATCCTTCGAATCCTCACGAAAATAAATAATCTAAAAACAAAATACTATGGATTCAAATGCTCCCCCGGAGCATTTGAATTTCTCCGTTCGCACAAATGTGCTCCCGGGAGGATTCGCCGATTACATACGGCTCGG
>JAHIHZ010000016.1 GCA_018899555.1 Patescibacteria group bacterium | reverse complement strand
TTCCATAGTCAATACCGAATACGAACAATAGTACAGCTATTGGTATTAGAAAGGCCTGTAGTAGCTTTGATTTATCCCATACCATTCGCCCTTCGGTGGAGCTACCTGTCTCCGCAGGTGGATGGGATGAATTTTGTTTGTAGAATGTGTAAAGTTTGGACATATTTGTTCAAAAAAACTAAAAAACAAAAAAACAAGAAAACAAGAAACAAAAAAACATGAAATCATGAAATCATGAAAACACGAAAACAAGGGATGAAAAAGCAATTTTGATTGCTTTTTCATTATATCAGAGAAATGTTGTTAGAAAAAGGTTGTTTGGGGATAAATTCAAAATGTCTCCAAAGACATTTTAAATCCATAATGTTTTCTTGTTCTTTCATACGGAGGCGTTGCCTCCATATAAAAGCTATTCTAATGTTCTTAAGAACATTAGAATAGCTTTTATTTTTATACCAAGGCTTACCCTTGGTAATTTTCCTGAATTTCTTTCATGAGTTTATATTATAACAAATTCAAACGTTCATTAAGAACATTTGAATTCTGGATGAAAAACCTGACACTACTCTTAAAAACCTCTCCCCCCAGAGGTTTTTAAGTTACCTCTTTGCAATTATACTTTTTTTATATATATCCAAGTGTTCAAGCGCAACACCTGTCCCCTTTGCAACACAAAATAACGGGTCTTCTGCTACAAATGCTTTTACACCAGTTCTTCTGTAAACTAATTCGGGGAAATTTCTTAACTGAGAAGTCCCCCCCGTCATTACAATACTTTTATCAATAATGTCCGACGCAAGCTCTGGTGGGGTTTCTTGTAATACTGACTTTATTGCTTTTATTATTTCGTTTAATTCATTTCTTATTGATTTAACTATTTCATTTGTTGAAATATCCATAGAACGAGGTAACCCTGAAACAAAATCCCTTCCCTTTATTGACATCACCAAATTTTCTTCAACTGCAACCGCTGACCCTATATTTATTTTAATTTCTTCCGCCGTTTTTTCACCTATAGAAAGATTGTAATTTTTTTTCACATAATCTGCAATTGCTTGGTCCATTTTATTCCCCGCACATTTAACAGATGTTGAGGCAACAATTCCCCCAAGTGAAATAACGGCAACATCTGTAGTCCCACCACCAATATCAACAACCATGTGACCTTCGGCCTTATGAATTGGAATGCCCGCCCCTATCGCTGCAAGAATTGGTTCTTTTACAATATATGCGCTTTTAGCTCCTGCTTTCATAACGGCCTCTATAACCGCCCTTCTTTCGGTTGAAGAAACCCCCGCAGGAACAGAAACTAAAACTTCTGGTTTAAAAAACGACCATTTACCAAGCGCCTTACTTATATAATATTCAAGCATTGCCTCTGTAACTCTATAATCCGCAATTACACCATCTTTCATTGGTTTGTAGGCAATTATGTCATCCGGGGTTTTCCCAACCATATTTTTTGCCTCTATTCCAACTGCTAATATTTTGTTATCGTGTGTTGAAACAGCAACGACCGAAGGTTCATTTAAAACAATTTTTTTACCGGGAACATACACAAGCGTGTTTGCTGTTCCTAAATCTATTCCTAATTTTTTTGAAAAAAAAGACATGGGTGATTTTGCTTGCCCCGCCTGCCTGCGGTAGGCAGGTGAAATCTTTACCCCATAAAATCTGAAAGCTATTTTATTGGGGCGTAGAATATTTCACTGGGGTGACTTTAATTATATCATTTTAAAAATCTTCTAGAACTTAACAAAAATATTACGGATGAAAAAGTATTGTGGATTAAAAACCTAACACTACTCTTAAAAACCCCGTTTAGGGGTTTTTAAGTATGGATGAAAAAGCTTGAAATATGAATTAATTCTGGCACTACTCTTGAAAATCTCAGGGTTATGATTTAAAACCTAGCACTTTTCTTTGAAAGCTCATTTAGAGCTTTCAAAGTTAGAGATTTTCAAGTTAGAGCTTTTTAGTTATTCTACCCCTTAAACAAGAAAAAATAAAACCCTACAAGAATGCAGGGTCTGAATGAAGTTTTATTTAGTTAGATTTAGAGCTTTGAATAAGCTTGGAAAATTTTTCAAATGAGACGGCGATGAATGTTTCTTTCGGGTTTACCAACTCACTGCTCCATTTGTTAATTTCCTGAAACATTCCATCAAGGAGTTTAATTGAACAAATTGCGTATTTGTATACTAACAGTGTAGCTGAACTCCAATAAGAGTTTGGAAACAAAATCTCAATTCCATTTTTCCACTCACTTGGAGAATAAACTTTCCCACATGCTCGTGAGTAGATCAAATGCATCATGTGGGAATAACTGAGAAAGGAGCTTCTTATTCGTCTGGAGAAAATTGAACCATTCGCCACTTGGCCACAAAATAATCCCTTCTCTGGAATCTTTAAAAGCCTAATTTTCACCGGCCCAGAAATCTCAAAATCTTTTGGAGATTCAAATCCCCAAAAACTATCCCTGAATTCGTATCCCTCTTTTTGGGGGACTGCTTCGGGTTTCATTGGGAAATCAACAATCATTTCCCCTGGATAGAAAACAAAGTTATTTTCCATTTTTTCTCCTAAATTAATTTATAAATGATCTATTTCAATCTAAATATACTCCTTCAATAAAAAAAGTAAAGATTTGGGCAGGCTTGAATTTTTGACTTATTTTTGCGAATATAGAAGTATGAGAAATATATTCAAAAAATATTATTGGTGGTTTATTGTTCCTGTTTTAATGATTGTTTTATTCGTTTTATATCAAGAGGGTAATTTAGGATTCTCAAATTGGAAAATAGTAAAAACCGGTTCTTTGGAGATAGTATTACCAGAAAATAATGTAAAAATTTTTATAAATGAAATTGAGAAAAATATTACAAACCCGAGAGAACTAAACATATTATTTAAGAAAGTCCCTGTTGGCTTAAACTCCGTCCTAATATCAAAAAATGGATACTGGCCGTGGATGAAAAAGATTGAAATTTCTGAAGGTAAAAAAACTATAATTTATCCATTTCTTACAGAAATATTACAGGAAGATATTACCGCAATAGATAAAGAAAGTAATCTATACAAAGACATTAAAAATAAAATTGAAAATTTATTCATCCCCACCAAAGACCATAAGCTGGTTTCTACAAATGCCGGAGCGTCTTTGTGGGTTTATAATAAAACTATATTCTTCCAAAAAATTGATTCCGGAGAGGTTGTTGAAGTTTTTACAGGAACTAATCAAATAACAGGTGTTGATTTTTATAAAGACCGCGATGATGTAATTTTGTTTTCAACCGGTAATTATATTTATGTGATTGAGACGAGCATAAAAAATAATCAAAATTTCCAACCACTGTTCCAAGGAGAAAATCCTAAATTCATCAAAAAAGACAACCAAAACATATACATTTTGGATAAAAATATCTTAGCCGAAATAAAAATGTAAATAAAAAAATGTACATAGTAAATGTAATACCAATAACAAAAAGTGTATCTATAGATACTCTGTCTTATTTTTCTGAGAAAAAAACAGAAATTGGGTCGGTTGTTAAAATTTCATTAAGAAATAAAACCCCTCTTGGGATTGTCGTCTCATCTGAAGATTTGAGAAATTTAAAGGCCTCGGTTAAAAAAGCTGATTTTAAAATGAAAAAAATAGACAGTTCTTCGTTTTTTAAACTTTTTTTACCTGAATTTATAAAAGCAACACAAAAAGCATCTGAATATTATGTTTCTTCTCACGGTATGGTTCTTAATTCTTTAATCCCTGCAACAATATTACAAAACCCTAAAGAAATCTCGCAGGTAGAAATAAAAAAACAAAGACAAAAAAAATTTTTTTTAAAATCTTCTGAAATATCCGCCATAGAAGACGGGACATTGGAAAGAATTTCAAGATATAAAAACATCATAAGAGAAGAATTCGCGAAAGGATTTTCCGTGTTTATATGCGCCCCAACTATAAACGACATAGAATATATATCAAATTCGGTAGAAAAGGGCCTGAAAGAATACATATTTATTATTCATAATTATTTAAGTAAGAAAAAAATAATATCTACATGGAATGATATCTGCAACAAAAAACACCCCGTTGTTATAATTTCAACAGGGAAATTCCTTTCTATCCCCAGAAATGATATAAAAACAATAATTATTGAAAAAGAAAATTCATCTTTTTATAAATTAGAGGGACGGCCGTTTTTAGATATAAGAAAATTTACAGAATTTTTCGCAAAAGAAATCGGCGCAAATGTAATTTTAGGCGATGATGTATTAAGAATAGAAACACTCTGGAGGCACAAAGAAGGTGAAATTTTTGAAGTTGGACATATAAAAACAAGATATGACGATAAAATAGAAGTATCAGTAGAAGACCTTTCTAAAGATAAAGAAGGTGGGAGTTTTAAAATTTTTGGAGATAGTTTAGACAAAGAAATCAAAAAATTGGATTACGAAAAAGAAAAAATGTTTCTTTTTACATTAAGAAAAGGCCTTTCCCCCATCGTAATATGTGTTGACTGCGGGACATTGGTAAAATGTAATAATTGCGAACACCCTGTGGTCTTATATGAAGAAAAAAATAAAAGATATTTAAAATGTAATCTTTGTGGTAAAGAAAGAGATGTTGATAAAAAATGTATAATTTGTAATAGTTGGAAACTTAATTCACTTGGTGTTGGTATAGATTTGGTTGAGAAAGAAATAAAGAAAAAATACAAGAATATCCCTGTATTTAAAATAGATAGCAGTTCTGTAAAAACACCCAAAGAGGCCTCCCAAATAATAAAATCTTTCAATGATTCTAATTTTGGGATACTTCTCTCAACAGAAATGGGATTAAATTATATAAAGAACGAGATACAATATAGTGCCATTATTTCACTTGATTCATTATTTTCTGTCCCAAATTTTTATATGGGAGAAAAGATTTTTTCTATAATAAATCAAATTCGTTTGTTTACTAAAAAGAAATTTATTATTCAGACAAGAAACCCAAATAATAACTTAATCAATCTAGCGGCGAGTGGAAATATCGGTGATTTTTATCGATATGAAATAGAAAACAGAAAAAAATTTGATTACCCGCCGTTTGTAAAATTTATAAAGATATCTATATCAGAAAAAAAACAATATATTCAAAGAATTAGCGAGGATATTAAAAAGAATCTTAAGGAGTATAATATGAGTATATATCCTTCGGCTTATTCAAAAATAAAAGGCAATGAGACAATAAATTTCTTAATATCTATACCGAGTGATAAGTGGGTTGATATGGAACTTTTACAAAAATTGCGTTCATTTCCTCAAAAATTTTCAATAGAAGTTGACCCAGAAAATATAATGTAACTATAAAAATCTTACAAATATTCTTTTTAAAACCCAGACCTAAACCCCGTTAGAAGTTGAATATTAAAAAACGAGTTTATGTAAAAAGGGAGCCGTTAGGCGGATTCATTGATAGAATCTAAACGACAGATTACAATCAAAATGAACTTCTAACGGGGTAAACCCAACCGTTTTAAAAAGCATGTTTGTAAGATTTAAAATGAATTAAAAAATGGATAAAAATATATTACAAAAAAATAGTAAAGTCCTTCGTAAAAAGACGGCGGTTGTTCCTTTAAATAAAATTGGCAGTAAGAAAATAAAAACAATTATAGAAAAAATGAAAAAGGCCGTACATTCAAGAGAAGACGGGGTCGCAATAGCAGCTCCTCAAATTGGCGAATTGTTAAAAATATTTGTTATATCCAAAAAGGCCTTCAAGATAATCTCAGAAGAAAAAGGGGGTCTTCTTAAAAAATTTAATGACAAGGTTTTTATAAATCCAGAATTGATCAGATTATCAAAAGAAAAGACAGGCGTTGAAGAGGGGTGTCTCTCCATTAAAGATATTTATGGTGTTGTAAATAGGTCAAAAAAGGCAACCATAAAGGCATATGATGAAAATGGGAAATCATTTACTATGGGGGGAAGTGGCTTAATAGCTCAAATTTTTCAACATGAAATGGACCATCTGGAAGGCGTTTTGTTTACTGACAAAACCTTGAGTATGTGGGAAATTGACCAACGGGAAATTGAAAAACACCGAACAAAGAAAAATCTGAAAATTGTTTTTTGGGGTACATCAAGCTTTTCAGTTGTTGTTCTTGAAGAACTTAAAAAGGGCGGGGTTATGCCGTCTTTAATAGTAACCGCGCCAGACAAACCAAAAGGAAGAAAACTATTAATGACGCCACCAGAAGTAAAAGTTTGGGCTGACCAAAATAATATTGACTGCATTCAACCAGAAAAATTAGACCATTCTGTTGTGAAAAATTTGGAGGCAAACTTGGAAGCCGAGCTTCCAAGTGGACTTGGAAGCTCGGCTTCCAAGTGGGATTTATTTATAGTCGCCTCTTATGGAAAAATTATTCCAAAAAATATATTTGATTTACCCAAATACGGAACTCTAAATATTCACCCTTCCCTTTTGCCTAAATTGCGCGGAGCATCGCCTATAAAAACCGCAATTCTTGAGGATGAAAAAAATACTGGCGTAACAATCATGCTCATTGATGAAGAAATGGACCATGGGCCTATTGTTGTAAGTAAAAAAACAGAAATTGGGAATTGGCCACCAAAATCTCTTGAGCTTGAAAAAAAACTTGCTAAAGAAGGAGCCGGCCTTTTAGTAGATGTAATCCCCCGCTGGACTAACGGAGAAATTGAGATACAAGAACAAAATCACAAATCCGCGACTTATTCAAAAAAAATTAAAAAAGAAGACGCCCTGATTGATTTTAAAGATGACCCTTATTTGAATTACAGAAAAATACAAGCGTTTGATGACAATCCACGAGCATATTTCTTTGTTGAAAAAGCGGGTAAAAAAATCCGTGTAATAATTACAGATGCTAAGTTTGAAAATGGAGAACTAAAAATCCTGCGCATAGTTCCTGAGGGGAAAAAAGAAATGTCTTACGAAGAATTCCAAAAAGGTCTAAAATAGGCTACAGACATATGGTTCCAAACACCAAAAAACGGCCAATTCCAGCCATTTTTATTTATTTTAAAATCTATTCTCTTATTCGTGCGAATAAGAGAATAGATTTTTGTTTTTATGATTTTACTTGTCCCGTTAAATAAGTGCGTAGCACATTTAACTGGGATGATTTTATGATTTTATGATTTTATGATTTTCTGAATATTTTTATTCCTCTTACCATTTCTTTTATTCTTTGCCCTCCTCTTCTCAATAAATGTATTCTTCTTTTTTTATGTTGTCTAACCTCTCTAATTATTCCTTCCTGCATTTCATCAATTACATTGTATAAATCACTACCCTCCGCAACATTTCTGAAACTTTTGCCAGCAATATGCAGATTTATTTCTGCCCTAAAAATGTCTCCTGTGTTCTGTCCCCTTTTTATCATTCCTATTTCTACATCTGCGATTATACTAGTATCGTTCGGGTCTAAAAATTTGTTTAATTTTGAAAGTCGTTTATTAAGGTGGCCTGTTATAGCTGGGGTTAAGGTTGTGTTTGTTGCCTTTGTGTTTATGTTCATATCAATTTATTATATCACAGACAAATCAACTCAATTCAAATAAAACAATCTGAAAAACTAACTAATTTATTATTAGCAAAAAATAAAAAAGGGATGACCTTATGTGCCTCCCAAACCTATCTGCGCTACCTGTCCACCTTTGGAGGAATGTTAGAAATTATTTTATTAATCTTGCGTGATATAATTAAATTATGGAGAAAATTAATATCTATATAGATGGAAATAATTTATACAGATCAGCTAAAGAATTAGGGTTTGATATTGATTACAAAAAATTAAGAGGTTGGCTTAGACAAAAATATAATGCAAAAAATATTTATCTATTCATCGGGCTTGTGCCTGAAAGAGTAAAATTTTATGAACATTTACAGAGTTGTGGTTACATTTTAATTTTTAAGCAAACAGTTTCTATCGGAGAAAAAATAAAAGGAAATTGTGATGCAGAACTTGTATTAAAAACTGTATCAGATTTTTACACAAAATCTTTTTCAAAGTGTATTTTAATTACAGGAGATGGAGATTTTGGATGTTTAGTTGAATTTCTTAAAGAAAGCAATTCATTAAAGATGATCATTGCCCCTGATGAAAATAAATGTTCTATTCTCCTAAGAAATAAAAACATAGAAATTACATTCTTAAATAATCTCTATCACAAGTTTTCAAACAGAGTATAAAAAGAAAAAGCCCCCGATGCAGACGAATCTACATAAGGGTCTCTTTCATAATGATATAAGTATTATATAACTATAGATTTATAAAATCAAGTAATAATTGTGGATAACAAAAATAACCCAGTGTTTATGGGTTATTTTCATTGGCTCCGGCGGTAGGATTCGAACCTACGACCAATCGCTTAACAGGCGACCGCTCTACCACTGAGCTACACCGGAATATTTCGTTCTTAACGAATAGGAAAATGATATCAAAATTAATGGAATTGTAAAACTACTAATAGAATTAAAAAAATAAATGATGTATAATTGTTTATATGGGAAAAAGAGAAACAGGAGTGGGAAAAATGAAAAAGTCGCGTTCAAGAAAGACCAAGAAACGACTTGCAATAAAACGCGAGATGCTCACAAAGAAAAATAATAAGCAACGCAAATAAATATTTCTTGTTGTACAAAAAGAGGTGTGTTCAGAAAGACAGGCTCTATTTTTGTTTATTTTTGATATAATTTCTTTATGTTTATACAACCAAAATTAAATTACTCTTTTGATGTTTTTGAACCACACATTGATAAGGAAACAATGAAAATTCATTATGGAAAACACCACATGACTTATTACAAAAATTTTAATGACATAATTCAAAAATATCCAAATTTGCGGAAAATGTCTTTGAAAGAAATATTAATGAATCTCCCTTTTATTCCCGTTGACGAAACAGACAGAAAAAAAATACAAAACAATGGTGGAGGTTCTTTGAATCACGATCTGTTTTGGAAAATAATGGACCCAAATAATAAAAAAGACCAAAATCTCGCAAAAGAAATTGAAATTGAGTTCGGAAATATCAAAAAATTTAAAGAAATTTTTAGTCAAACAGCTCTTAACCAATTTGGTTCTGGTTGGGCTTGGCTGGTTCGCGACAAAAATAAAAAATTAAAGATTTATTCTCTTCCAAATCAAGATTCTCCATTATCAATTGGAGATATTCCGTTACTCTGCCTTGATGTTTGGGAACATGCTTATTATTTAAAATACCAAAATCGTCGAGCTGATTACATAGCAAATTGGTGGAATATAATAAAAATAATATAAAAAATGAATTTTGATTTTACAATTTTTAAATTTATAAACGGGTTTGCGGGACAATCAAAAATTTTGGATGTGATTGGAGTATTTTTAGCTGAATACCTTCCCTATCTTTTAGTTGCGATTTTGTTGATTTTTATTTTTTATCCAAAAATAAACAAAAAAGAAAATCAGATTATGATGTTCGTCGCTTTAATTTCTGCTCTCATTTCAAAATTTATTGTTAAAAATGCTATTTTATTTTTTTATAGCAGACCAAGACCTTTTATTGCCTTAGCTGAGACACACAATCTCTTGCCGATGAATCTGGGTGAAAATTTTCAATCTTTCCCTTCTGGTCATGCTATTTTCTTTTTTGCGTTGGCAATGGGAGTTTATTTCTACAATAAAAAACTTGGCCTCTTCTTTTTTGTTTGCGCAATATTAATTGGTCTGGCGAGAATTTTTGTAGGAGTTCATTGGCCAACCGACATTGTGGGTGGAGCAATTTTAGGTATTCTCACTGCTTTTCTTGTCCAAAAACTATACTTACGATTTACAAAAAAATCTTTATAGTCCGCCAAGTGCATTAGTATAAGAACTCAAAAAAGAAGGCACTATAAAAATAAGAGCCACTAAAGGAAGCACAAATAATAATATTATAATCCAAAGAGTTATTTGAAAATACTTTCTTGTTTTCTCTACTGATTTATAAATTGCATCAATTTTGACGCTTTGTTTCTCAATTTTTTGTTTTATTTCTTGATCCATCCCGTTTAGAAGCAGGTCCCGTTACAAGTTCTACATCCATTTGGATGTGGAAAATATAAGTTATTGCTTGTGTTAATTATATTTATAATATTGTGCTCCCGTTTTTTAAACTTGTAACGGGGCAGGTCGCGGTCAGCCGTGCTCTGCTAGATTAAATTTGTAATTTAAAATACCAATCTTTGTTTATCCTTGAAACCCGTTTTGAAACCACGACCGCGGCTTCTAACGGGATCCATTATTTTAAATAATACCATAAAAAAGTAAATAAAAAATGTTATAATTTGATCTATAAAAATATGCAAAATATAAAAACGAAAATTAAAAATTTTTTTAAAAAGAAGAGTTTTAAAATTATTATAGGTGTTGTTGTTGTAATTATAATTTTATTCATATTATTCGGTGGTGGGAAAGAAGAGCTTTATGAATTCATAATTACCGAAAAGGGCTCTCTAATCCAAGAAGTTGATGTGACAGGAAGAATAAAGCCGGTTACAGAGGTTGAATTGGCTTTTAAAAATAGCGGCAAAATTGGGCAGGTTTATGTAGATGTTAGAGATAGGGTTTTTGCGGGACAAATATTGTTAAGATTAGATAACGCGGATTCTTATGCCCAACTGCAGTGGGCGGAAGCCCAATTAAAAGCGCAAGAAGCCAAATTGGATGAATTAAAAAGAGGTTCCAGACCAGAAGAAATACAAATCCAAATTGTTAAAGTTGATAATGCAAAAAGATCTCTCAACGACGCAAAACAGGGCGTCATAGATAAAATTCAAGATGGATATATAAAATCTGATGACGCAATTAGAAATAAAGCCGACCAGCTTTTTAATAATCCAAGAAGTGATAATCCTGATTTGAAACTCTCAAACACCGGTTCTCAATCAGAAATAGATTTAGAGTGGAAAAGATTTATAATAGAAAAAATCTTTAGTCCTTGGAAAACTTCTTTGGATAATTTAAGTATGAGCAGTAATTTAGAATCGGAGATTTTAACGGCAAAAAAGAATTTTAGGAGCTGACTATATAGATTCAATGATACATAGCGTTTATGATGTTTCAATAATAGACAGGACGGCTGAAGATATGAGAATAATCTTGAGAGAAAATCACGATATAGCGGCTCCCATAAAAAAACAAGATGGTCCGTGGGATACTGGTAAGGATGATTTTCGTGTTATGCCTATGACAGAAGCTATGGATGTATTAGAGTCCATAACTTCAGCGCTCACTATTTTGCTTTTAGCTATTGTAACGATTTCACTAATAGTTGGAGGAGTCGGCATAACAAATGTTATGTATGTGATCGTAACGGAAAGAACGCCGGAGATCGGTTTAAGAAAAGCTGTTGGTGCAAATGAATCAGATATAATGTGGCAATTTCTTGTTGAGTCGGTTTTGATTACTCTTGCCGGCGGAATTGTAGGAATAATATTTGGAATTCTAATTTCTTTTTTAATTTCAGTAGGAGCAAAGTCTTATGGAATTAATTTGGGCTTTTCTATCCCACTAAAAGCTTTCGCTGTTTCTTTCTTTTTCTCAATTATATTCGGTGTTCTCTTTGGTCTCTACCCTGCTCGTCGTGCCTCAAAAATGGACCCAATAAAAGCGTTGGGAGTAGAATGATGGAAAATTGTAAAATTGAAAAATCAAAATTCACCCTGTTAAATAATTTTCTTTGAAGATTATTTTTGTAAAGCAAAAATATTTAACGGGGTAAAAAATGACAGTGCAAAATATAAAAATAAAAATATTTAAACTTTTTATTTAATTGATTTAATGTTTTGGTGGTTTAATGATTCCTGCCGGCAGGCAGGTTATGATTTTATAAGAAAAAACATTATGGATTCAAATGTTCTGACTTAAAAACCTCTAAATGAGGTTTTTAAGAGTCGTGCCAGATTTTAATTCCACTTTGAACATTTGAATTTGTTGTTTTCTTGATTATATGCTATAGTTATTGAGTCGCAAAGTGATGTCTACAAATAAAAATAAGGTTGAGTTTTATTTAGTTAGATTTAGGGCTTTGTGTTTTATTAGAGTTTATTTTTATTTGAAGATATGCAAAAAGGAACAATAGTTAGATTGACAGACAAAGGATACGGCTTCATCTCTAGAGAGGGCGAAAAGAAAGATCTTTTCTTCCACTCAAACGAACTTAGTGGTGCTGAATACAGCCAACTAAAAGAAGGAGATGCTGTAAATTTTGAAGTTGCTGATGGACAAAAGGGTCCATATGCAACCAAAGTATCTTTGGCTTAATTGTCTAAAAAACATCCCTCCCCGTTTAGCGGGGAGGGATGTTTTGTTTTGCTATTCTAATGTTCTTAAGAACATTAGAATAGCCTTTTTATTTAAAAACTATTCTCTTATTCGCACGAATAAGAGAATAGTTTTATTTTTTCTTTTTTCCATTCTCATAATTCTGCGGAATGACAGAATAGTTTTTTTATGTTTTTAAAAAGCTATTTCTGTTCTATTTTATAAACCTCGTTCTATTTTTGCGATAGCAGAAATAGAACGAGGTTTATGTTTTTTTTATTTTTTGTTTCTTTGTTTTCTTGCCCCATACCATTCGCTTCGCGAAGCTACGGGGTAAACTTTTTTGTTTTTTGTTTTCTATCTGCGTTTACCCTGTTAAATTCCGCCAAGGGCGGACCAGCTTCGCTGGATTTAACAGGGTGAATCTGCGTGTTTTTATCTGCGCTCATCTGCGATGTGCTGTGCATTTTTAATATCAAAATCCCCTATTTTAATTCTCCTTAAATCTGAAAGAGATGCCGGGTATCCTAATCGCTCTCCAAATTCTTCTGCAATTGAACGAATATATGTTCCGCTTGATACACTTATTTCAATCTTTATATTAAAAGTATCATTTTTGTTATCTGTAATTTTAATCAGTTTGACCCCCAAAATTTCCATATCCTTTTTAGGTATTTCAACCCCCTTCCCCTTTCTTGCATATTCATATAGGGGCTTCCCCTTAATTTTAATCGCAGAATAAATTGGGACTTGTAATCTTAATTTTCCTTTCATTTCTTTTAAAATTTTTTTAACTTTTTTTTCGTCTATATCATTAACATTTGCTTTTTTAATTATTTCTCCTTCTCTGTCCCCTGTTGTAGTTTTGATTCCAATTAAAATATCCGCAATGTATATTTTAGAAAGTTTTAAATATTCATTTAATTTTTTAGTTCCCTCGTTTATACCAATAATCATCAGGCCGGAAGCCAGCGGGTCTAATGTTCCTGCGTGTCCCATTTTTTTAATTCCCAATTTTCGTCTCAAAATTCTTATCACATCAAAAGATGTAATTCTCTTTGGTTTATCTATTAGAATTATGTTTTTTATATTCATATTTATTCAATTTTATATCTTAATTTGAAAGCTACCTAAATTAGCGCGCTCGATTCTAATGTTTTTATTTTAATGCTATTCTAATGTTCTTAAGAACATTAGAATAGCATTTTATCCTCTTTCCAAAAAAGAAAATTATGGACGAAAACTCTCTCTGGGAGCATAACACAAAAAATAAAAATATTGTGGATGAAAAATGTCCTTAGGGACATTTTTTTAAAAAACAAAAAAATTGTGGATGAAAAATGTCCTTGGGGACATTTTTCATTTATTTTTTTGAATTATTTATATTATAATTTCCAATTTTTGTTCTTTTGATATTAAGAGTAATCGCGCCGCAACCAAGATTTTCTCCGATCTCATCAATAATACTTCTTACATAAGTTCCGCTTGAACATTTAATTTTTGCTTTAAATGTTGAAAATTCTTTTTTTCTGTGAGAGTTAAAAATCTTTTTCCATTTTTTGATTGTTTCATTTTGTCTAAAATCTCCTTTAACCAAATCTATTTTATTTAATATTTCTTTTTCTAATTTTCCGAGTTTTATTTTTTTAAATTCCAAAATTTTTGCCTTATAAATTTCTATTTCTCTTTCCGGCCTTTCCTTAATATCATCGCACTTGGTGGCTCCGCCACCAAGTGAGGATTTTGCTATTTCAAAAAGAGGGACTCCATTTATTGTCTTTGATGAAAACATCGGATATTTTTGTTTTCTTTCCCCTATAAATTTATTCAATCCCGCCACAATTTGTTCTTTATTTAATTCTTTATTATTAACAAATTCAGATAATCCCAGTGTGTCATATGTATCGCTTTTAATCCCTAAAAGCGCCTCAAATTTGTATTCTTTATCCATATTCAAATATTCCTCCCTGTTCTTGTTTTCCCCACCAACAACAGCTAAAAGAACGCCTTCGGCCATTGGGTCTAAGCGCCCAACATAACTCATCTTTTCACTGAGATATTTGGGGCTTTCTTTTCTAAATCTATTTAATCTTTCTAAGGGTGTCTCCCCTATCTCTTTATAAAGATTCAATATTTTCTTCATAGATAACATAGATAACATTTATAGCATTTGAGGACAAAGTTGTATATTAGTGTCATTTTGTTAATATTATTATATAAATAATATATGGAAAAAAACGGCCTAGAAGAAGAATTAAATAAAATAAACAAGGAACCTTATAAGGGTGTGCGGGATTTTTATCCTGAAGATATGTTCGTGCAAAATTATATATTTGATGTAATGAGAAAAATTGTAGAGAGTTTTGGATACACAGAATATAGCGCGTCAATATTAGAACCAACTTCATTATATAAAGCAAAGTCGGGGCAAGAAATAGTCAACGAACAAACATATACTTTCACAGATCGCGGTGGTCGTGAAGTGACTTTGCGTCCTGAGATGACTCCAACCCTAGCGCGTATGGTCGCAAAAAGAAAAAGAGATTTGGTATTCCCACTGCGTTGGTATTCAATACCAAATATGTTTAGATACGAGAGACCGCAGAAAGGTCGGCTTAGAGAACACTGGCAATTAAATGTGGATATATTCGGGGTTAAATCAATAGATGCGGATGTTGAGATAATTTCTTTGGCATATATATTAATGAAAAAATTTGGGGCTAAAGATAATGATTTTGAAATAAGAGTAAATAGTAGAAAAATTTTAAATTCAATCTTTAGAAACTTTTTGAATTTGGACGAAGAAGAAGTAAAAAATTTAATGAAACTTATTGATAGAAAAGAAAAAATTGGCAAGGATGACTTTGAAGCTGAACTATCTATAATTTTAGGAGAAAAAAGTGATGCGTTTATAAAAATACTCAAGATAAAAAATATTCTTGATTTTTCCTCTGTTTTGCCAAAAGAATTAGTAGAGAGCGAGGGAGTAAAAGATATACAAATTCTTATAAATAAACTCCGAGACATGGGGATTAAAAATGTTATATTCTCCCCGGGTTTAGTTAGAGGATTTGATTATTATACAAGCACCGTATTTGAAATATATGATACTAACCCAAACAATAACAGAGCCATGTTTGGTGGGGGGAGATATGATGATTTGTTAGATATATTTGGGGAAGACAAAATCCCAGCCATTGGTTTTGGTATGGGGGATGTAACCATAAGAGATTTTCTTGAAACCCATAAATTACTGCCAAACCATAAAGCAAAAGTTTGTTTGTATATTTGCACACTCACAGATGAATACATCTCACACGCAAATAAAATAGCAATAAAATTAAGAGAAAATGATTTGAATGTGGAGGTTGATTTAACAAGCAAAAAAGTGTCTGACCAATTAAGTTTAGCAAACAAAAAAGGAATTCCCTTTGTCGTGTGCGTAGGAGAAAATGAAGTAAAAACAGGAAAATATAAAATTAAAAATATGGATACAGGAGAGGAAAAAGAGATAAAATTTGATCAAATATCAAATTTTATCAGTTCTATTAAAACTCTCTAACTTTTAAAACATCTAAATGGGGTTTTAGAGAATCGTGCTAGATTTTTATCCTATTTTGAGAGTTTTAATAAATAATATTTTTTTTTGATTTTATGTTTTTGTGATTCCTGCCTGCCGGCAGGCAGGCGGGACAAGTAATTTCCAATTCACCCTGTTAAATAATTTTAAATAGAAAAACAACATATTTATTGTGTATTTTAAAATCGAACAAAAATAAAAGGTCTTCATTGATTATATAAAAATTTAAAATTAAAATTTGAGAAAATCTCAAATTTTATTTAACAGGGTAAATGAAAAAAATCTTTTTTGATGTAGAGACCAAAAATACATTTGATGATGTGGGAGAAAGAAACCCCGCTCTTTTAGATGTTTCTCTGGTCGGCATTTATGATTCTGAAAATGATAAATTTGATTCTTTTCTTGAAAACGAACTACAAAACCTTTGGCCTCTTTTTGAAAAAGCTGATTCAATAATTGGATTTAACTCTGACCACTTTGATATTCCCCTTTTAAATAAATATTACAGCGGAGACCTTACAAAAATAAAAAGCGTTGACATAATGAAAGACATAAAAAAATCTCTTGGAAGAAGAATTGGTTTGGATGCTGTCGCAAAAGCCACTTTGGGGATAGGAAAAACCGGGCACGGCATGGACGCAATTGAATGGTGGAAAAAAGGAGAAATAGATAAAATAAGACAATATTGTTTAGACGATGTTAGAATAACAAAGGATGTATACAATTTTGCCTTACAAAATGGTCATTTGAAATATTCTGACGGATTTAAAATAAGAGAAATACCCATTGATACTTCCGAGTGGGAGAAAAAAGAAAGTTCTGGAATAACTCAAACTTTGGGGTTTTGAATTCAAATGCTCTTACTTGAAAACCTCTGGGAGAGGTTTTCAAGAGTGGTGCCAGATTTTTTATTTACAATACTGGGCATTTGAATCCATAATGTTCTTACGGACATTTTTCAATTAAATTTGACAAAATTGTTGAATGGGTATATAATATGGCAGAATCAGTTTTTTAAAATAATTTAAACGAAGGAGAAAAAATGGGTACATTTATGACCTTTTTACTGTTTCTTTCCTTGATATTTTTTATTACCACAATTCTATTAAAAGGGAAAGAGCCAATAAAAGAGAGAGCTAAGATTCCTTTTAGGAATTTCTTCTTTTGCTCTTTTTTTAGTTCTCTTTGTTGCTCTTTTTATTAGGGTGGGAACCCCTTTAGAGGTTGGAAATAAAATCTATTCCCCATTTGATAATAGAGAAATATATGAAAAATACTGGGAGAGCACGAAAAATAATCAATATCTGTTTTCAGTTGTGGAGATAACAAAAACAGAGAAAGATACCCTAAATGAAATCTTTTTTCAAAAAGCTTTCGTTCCAGATTTATTTGTCGTTCATTGGTGGGGGTTTTTATCCCATCACAGAAGAACAAAGAAACCAAATCCTGAAATTGGATTTGAGTGAAAAACAAATTAAAAAGTTCCTTGGATGGAAATGATTTCTATTTTATCTCGCGTGCTAAATACACGCGAGATTTTTATTTTTAAAAATTTCTATGGGATTTTCTTTTACACTTCCAGTCGCTATAGCGACTGGAAGTGTAAAAGTTTTTTATTCTATATTTAAACGATATTAAGAAATTTAATAATATCAATAGATTAAACAATGCCAAGAAAAAATAATTCCAAAGAGAATCCTTAAAATTATAGACCACCCCACAAAGGCTTCGCCCCTGCAAAGGCGAAGCCTTTGGAGAGCAAATCCTGCGTGTTTGTATATGAAATTTCTATATAATAAGATTTAACAATTCTTCCCTTCCCTTTTTTGTTTTTGTAGAAAATAAAATTATATTTTTTACACATTTATAATTTTTTAAATCATCTTTTATTTTTTTAATATTTTTTACTAACTCACTTTGTGAAAGTTTGTCTAACTTATTAGCAAGAACTAAAACATTGTGATTTTCATTTTCTAAAATTTCCAACATTTCTTTATCAATTACAGTAATACCAATTCTGGAATCAATTATAAGAACAACATACTTAGGTTTTATTTTTAATTCAGAAAAATACCATATTATTCTTTTTCTCAATCTATTAGCTAATTTGGGCAACATTTTTGCGTAACCATAGCCCGGTAAATCAACAAAATAGACCCCGTTAGAAATTGTGGATACATTATGCGTTCTATTTCTAACGGGGTTAATAAGAAAAAAATTTATTTCTCTTGTCTTCCCCGGTAAAGAGCTGGACTTGGCAAGGTTTTTTTTGCTGACAAGTGTATTTATCACACTTGATTTACCCACATTTGACCTGCCAATAAAGGCAATTTGTTCCTTTCCGTCAAAAAAAATCTTATTTTCACCTATAAAACCTCGCACAAATGTGGAAGAGATTATTTTTATTACCTGCCCCGTAGCGAGCTTCGCTCTGCTACTGGGGTTGCTATTTTTGTTTTTGTTCTCCATATATGATATATTATGTCCCAATATTAACAGAGAATAAGTAATTATAAAATATGGAACAATCAAATAAAGGAACATATTTAATAGCTGGTGCAATAATCTTGGCAGGGTTATTGATAGGTTTTGGTGTTTATTTCGGTAATAGTGATATAAAAACAGAAACAGACCCAAGTGATATATCTAATAACCAAGAAATAAAATTAAACCCTATAACAAAAGACGACCATATCTTAGGCAACCCAAATGCCGATGTTATCGTTGTTGAGTTTTCAGATACGGAATGTCCATTTTGTAAAACATTTCATCAGACAATGAACAAAATCATTGAAAATTATGGAAAAAACGGTCGCGTTGCTTGGGTATATAGACATTTTCCTCTGACTTCACTCCACACAAAGGCAGTTGAAGAAGCAAATGCAACAGAGTGCGCATATGAATTGGGAGGAAATGAAGGATTTTGGAGTTATATAAATAAAGTTTACGAAATAACTCCATCCAATGATGGGTTAGATTTGGAAAAACTTCCTGAAATAGCCGTTGAGCTTGGTTTTGACAAGGTAAAATTTGAAGAATGTCAGAAGAATCAAAAATTTATAAAAAAGATAATGTTAAATTATGATGATGCCATTGCTTCGGGAGGAAATGGAACTCCTCATAATATCTTATTAACAAAAAACAATGATATGTTTCAAGTTGATGGAGCATTGCCTTATGAAATGATGAGGTCCGTAATTGATATAGTATTAAAGTCAGTAGATGAAAAACAAGATTTTGAAACAACAAATAATGCTATAAAATTGATTATTGGTAGGTAGCACAAATTTTGTTTATAACAAATTTAAAAACCGTTCACAAAAGTGAGCGGTTTTTTGTGTAATCAAGTACAGTTTTTATTTTTGAAAAATAAAAAAGGGATAAAAAATGTCCTTGGGGACATTTTCCCAAAAAAATAAAAAAGGGATGAAAAATGTCCTTGGGGACATTTTCCCAAAAAAATAAAAAAGGGATGAAAAATGTCCTTGGGGACATTTTTCATTCAATAATTTCTTAACCTTTCTGCTTTTTCGTGTTGTCTTATTTTTTCGTGCGCCTTTGCTTCAATTTGTCTAATTCTTTCACGAGTAACCCCAAATTCTTTCCCAACTTCCTCAAGTGTATGATTTATTCCATCTTTAAGACCACACCTCATCTCAAGAATTTTTTGTTCTTTTGGCGTCAAATCGCTAAGTATTTCTTTTACTTGGTCAGATAAAATTCTTCTTGATGCTTCCTTGTCCGGTGAATCAATTTTATCGTCAGGAATAAAATCACCTAAAACAGACCTGCTATCATCATCACCGGCTGGCGTTTCTAAAGATACCGTACTCTGATTTATTTTTTCTATATTATGAATCTTATCAACATCAATATTCATCTCTATTGCAATTTCCTCCGGCATCGGGTCTCTCCCCAAACTTTGGGTTAATTGTCTTACAAACCTTTTGTATTTAGCTATTGTTTCAACCATATGCACCGGAATACGAATTGTTCTTGATTGGTCTGCTATTGCTCTTGTGATTGCTTGCCTTATCCACCAAGTAGCATAAGTAGAAAATTTAAACCCTCTTGTTCTATCAAATTTATCAACCGCCTTAAACAAACCTAAATTACCCTCTTGAATTAAATCTAATAAAGAAAGCGCGGAACTTTTAGAGGCATATTTTTTTGCTATTGAAACAACTAATCTAAGATTTGCTCTGGCAAGTATATTTTTTGCCTCTTCATCCCCTGCTTCTATTCTTTTTGCGAGTTCCTTTTCTCTTTCTGCATTTATCAATTCATATCTGCCAATTTCTTTCAAGTACATCTGAATTGAATCATATGTAGAATCACTAGTATAAATATCTTTACCAATTGAGTCCTCCAGATTAAGCATCCCACCCCCTTCCAGAATATCAACATTGGCATCAGAAAAAACATCATATAACTCTTCTAACAAAAGAATATCTTTTTCTATTCTTGGAAACTCTTTTAAAATTTCACCATATGTTACAAACCCACGGTCCTTTCCTATTTTTACAAGTTTTTCCATTTTTAAAACTTTCTTTCCTTCTTCTTTTTTTAAGTTTCCGCTTAGCTTTTTCTCCATTAAAGTCATCTTGGCTTTTTTGACATTCTTTACTAATGGTTTTTTAGATATACTTTTTTTTGTTCTTCTCGCCTTATTGAATTGCTTCGCGCCAGCTTTGCTGGATTTAACAGAGTAAATTTTCTTACTTTTTGAAGCACCCGTAAAAAAGCGTTGTTTTTTGACAATTTTTTTAATTTTTTTAATTTTTTTATTTTTCTTCACGATTTTTTTAATTACTTTTTGTGACTTTTTTATTTATTTTTAGGATAAACCCTTTTCAATTTTAATAATTCTTCTTTTTTGTTTTGGATCTCTTTTGACAAAATACTACAAGTATTTAAAAGTTTTTCTACTTTTTCTTCATTATTTTCCTTTTCTGCTTTTTTCATTTCACTTGTGGTTATTTTCAATTTTTCTTTTAAAAGTTCCCCGGCAAGATTCAATAATAATTCCTCTATTTCATACGATGCATCTTCTTTCTCTAAATAATTCATCTCTGTATCAAACATAAGGTCATAATCATCTCCCCCCACTTGTTCTGTAGAAGGCATGATAGACGAATCTTCTTTAAAAATATTTTCCCCAACAATTTCTTCAAATTTTTTAATAATTTTCTCCAAATTAATACTCGGCTCTTGTAGAGATTTTTGCCATAAAATTAAACCCTTTATTTTTCTTTTTATAATATCAATCCTATATAATTTTTCTACGCCACCCTCTTTCGTTCCATTTAAAATCCCTCTATTATTTTGAACAAATTTTTCTGAATTACTATATATTTCATTTTTAATCTTTACCAATTCTTCCTTTAATGAATCTTCCGGTATTCCTGTCTTTGATGAAATTGAATAAATAAAATGCGCCTGGTCTATTTTGTTATCAATTTTCCCTACCATTGGAAGTATTTTCTCTCTGATTTCTTTCCAAAATTTTCTCTCTGGAAAATTCTTTTTTTCAATAAAATTAATAAAAAAATCTATGGCGTGCTGTGATTTTTTTATTATTTTGCGCCAATCATCTTTATTTTTAAGTATTATTTCTGCCGGATCTTTAGATGATTCTAATTCTGCAATTTTTACATCCATACCGGCTAATATTGCAATTTCTGATCCTTTTTTTGCCGATGCTATACCCGCGTTATCTGAATCTAACGCTATGATTAAATTATTTGTAAGTTTTTTTATCAGATTTAAATGATAACCAGTGAGAGATGTCCCTGATAAAGCAACTGTATTTGAAAACCCAGATTGGTGGCTTAATATAAGGTCCATTTGCCCTTCTACTAAAATACAGAAATTATTTTTTCTCATACTGTGCTTTGCCTTATTATACCCATAAAGTATCTGGGATTTATTATACAATTCTGTTTCTGGAGAATTAATATACTTCGGGATTTTTTCGTTTTCTCCACTTAATATTCTCCCCGAAAAGGCAACAACCCTGTCTGCAGAATCAAAAATAGGAAACATTATTCTATTTCTGAAATAATCATAAAAACCTTTTTCTGTTTTTCTAACAAGACCAACATCAAACATCATTTTTTCACTAAAATTTTCTTTTTTTAAATGTTCATACAAACTTCTCCAACTATTTGGAGCAAACCCTATCCTAAAATTTCTAATTGTGTTTTCAGATACTCCTCTTTTTTTTAAATAATCTAACGACTCCTGATTTTGTCCATCTTTTTGTTTTATGTTATTTTCAAAAAACCGCGTGGCCTCTTCAAGAATTGTGAACATCTGTGTTATTTCATCTCTATTTTCTTTACTTTGTTGTTTAAGAACAACCCCTGCTCGAGATGCTAATAATTTTAAGGCCCCCGAAAAATCTAGGCCCTCAAATTCTTGAACAAATGTAAAAATATCCCCCTTAGCGCCACACCCAAAACAATGATACATATTTCTCCCCGGTGATACAAAAAAGGAAGGTGTTTTTTCACTATGAAAAGGACAATTTGCCTTTAGGTTATTACCTGCTTTTTGAAGTTTTATATATGACCCAATAACATCAACAATATTAATCCTTTCTTTTATTTTTTCTATATCAGAAGACATGATAAAAAATGTAAAATGTAAAATGTAAATCTCAAAATGAAAAGTTATGGAGTCTGCTGTAGGCAGACAAACAAATGACTGCAAATTTTCTTTTAGAAAATTTGCTCAACGACTTTAACATTTTAAATTGTCATTTTTCATTTTGATTTTTTAACTTTGAATTTTTCTTATTCTTCTTCGTTTCTAAATTCAGAGATATATTTCTCCATAGCATCTGACTTGGGGCTACCTTTAAACCCTGTACCAGCCGGTATTAATCTTCCTATTATCACATTTTCCTTGAGCCCAAGTAATTTGTCTTCGGTTCCCCGAACTGCTGAGTTAATAAGAATCCTTGTCGTGTGCTGGAATGATGCCGCTGATAGAAATCCTCCACGACTCAGAGCAACTTCTGTTATCCCCCTAATTAGTGGGACCGCCTTTGCTTCTATTAGTTTATTCTGCCTTGCAATATTATTTTTTTCGTTTAATTCTGCAACACTAACAATATCACCATCTGAAAAATCAGTATCGCCATTGCTTTTTATTTTTACCCTAGAAAACATCTGTCTTATTATTACTTCAATGTGTTTTCTTGATATAGATGCTCCCTGCAATTCGTATATTTTACTTATTTCATGAATTATATAATCTTGCGTTAATTCCTTTCCCCCATATTTAAACATTTCTTTCAAATCAGCAGAACCGTCTGTGAGAAGTTGCCCCTTTGTTACCACATCGCCCTTTTTAACTAACGGCGTTCTCATAAAATTAACAATATATTCAGTAATATCTTTTGTCGCTTTTTTGTCTTCAATATCTGGAAGAACTTTTATTACTTTTCCTTTATCTGTATCAACAACTTCTATAACTTCTCCGCCTGTTTTACTTATAATAGCCGGATTTTTGGGTACTCTGCGTTCAAAAACTTCTTCAACCCTTGGGAGACCAGCCGTAATATCCCCACCAACAGAAGCTGTCCCACCCGTGTGAAATGTTCTCATGGTAAGCTGTGTTCCTGGTTCTCCGATGGCCTGTGCGGCAATTGTTCCTACTGTTTCCCCAATATCAATGACCTTATTAGTTCCCAGATCAATCCCATAACATTTTCTACAAATACCTCTCAGTATTTTGCAACCGAGTGGAGATCTTACATAAACTTTTTTTATCCCACTATTTTCTATTACCATTGCATCTTCTGTTGAAAGTAAATGACCAGTTTTAAATAATATATCTCCTTTTTCATTTATTATATCTTTTGAAATATATCTTCCCACTATATTTTTTGATATGTGAACTCTAATCCCAGATAAACTTTCTCCCCCTTTTATTAATATTGATTCCTTTGTCCCACAATCTTGCTCTGTAATAACAACATCCTGAGAAACATCAAATAATTTTCTAGTTAAATATCCGGCCTTTGCTGTATTTAATGCTGTGTCCGTAAGGCCTTTTCTTGAACCATGCGTAGTGATAAAGTACTCAATCGGAGTATGCCCTTCCTTGCTTGATGTGGTTATTGGAAAATCTATTGTTTCTCCTTTACTGTTGTAAATAAGACCCTTCATACCTGCCATGGCAGTAATCTGACTTAATGAACCTCTTGCGCCAGATTTCCACATATCATAAACAGGGCCATTTTTATCTAAACTTTGTGAAATTATTTTTTCAACATCGTTTTTTGCTTCATGCCAAATTTCAATATTTTTCCTGTATCTTTCATCGTCTGATAAAAGACCGTCATTAAAATTTGATAAAACAACCCCCGCTTTCTTTTTGGCTTCATCAACAATGGTCTTTTTTTCTTCTGGAACTCTTATATCATCAATCCCCCATGTGATACCTGCGTATGTGGCGTATTTAAATCCAAGAGTTTTAATTCTATCAAGAATTGGGGGCACTTTATCCATTTCATATCTATCCATCAAGTCATCTATTAATTTGTGCATCAGCCCAGTATTTATTTCTTCATTAACAAAAGGATAATCATCTGGTAAAACACTATTAAAAATTAACCTACCAACAGATGTTTCAATAATCTCTCCGTTAAATTTTTCGTATTTTTTATTTATTGTAGGTAATATTTTTATTTTTGCCCTAAAATCAATCATTTCATAATCATATCCGGAAATTGCTTCGTTTGGACTAGAAAAAATTTTCCCTTCTCCTTTTTTATCATTAATAATTTTCGTCATCCAAAAACATCCCAAAATAATATCCAACATTTTAGCGCTAACAACAGGTCTACCATTGCCGGGTTTTAATAGATTTTTGTTTGAAGCCATAAAGCTTCTCGCTTCAAATTGCGCCTCTCTTGATAATGGAATATGAACAGCCATTTGATCGCCGTCAAAGTCAGCGTTAAATGCTGTACAAACCAATGGATGAACCTGAATTGCGTTTCCTTCTATAAGAATTGGCCTAAACGCCTGTATACCAAGCCGGTGCAAAGTTGGCGCCCTATTAAGAAGAACATATTTATCTGCGATTATTTTTTCCAAAATTGCCCAAACCTCAGGAATCCCATCGTCTATTAATTTATTCGCGCCTCTTGTGTTGTATGCTAATTCGTTTTTAAGTAGCTTTGATATAACAAATGGTCTGAAAAGTTCTAAAGCCATATGTTTAGGAATACCACACTGGTCCAAGTTTAGTTTAGGGCCAACAACAATCACACTTCGCCCCGAATAATCAACTCTCTTACCCAAAAGATTTTGTCTAAACAAACCCTGTTTACTTTTTAGGTTATCTGAAAGTGACTTTAACGGCCTTCTTTGTGATTGGCTTGTGGCCATGTAAGAATTTTCTCTTTTTCTAATAGAGTTATCCAATAAAGCATCCACCGCCTCTTGTAATATTCTTTTTTCATTTCTTAAAATTACGGCGGGAGCATTTATTTCTTGTAATTTTTTTAATCTATTATTTCTATTTATAACTCTACGATACAAATCGTTAACATCAGATGTAGCATGTCTACCTCCGTCTAATGCAACCATTGGCCTAAGCGCGGGTGGAAGAATGGGTATTCTTTTTAAGAACATCCATTCCGGTCTGGTTTTTGATTTTATTAAAGATTTTATCAAACTTAATCTCTTGGATGCTTTTTCTTTTTCCAACGCCCCCGCTTTTTCAATTTGTTCTTCCAGTTTCTCTTGTAAATTATTTAAATCCAATCCTTTAAATACATTATATATAACCTCCGCCCCTGTTCCTGCTTCAAAAAGCGCTCCATATTTTAATGAGAATTTATTGTATTCCGTATCATTAAGTATTTTTCCTTTTTGTATATTCTCAATTTCTCTCTTAGTGTTTATATATATATCTTTTAAACTATCTTTTGATTTTTGATCTTTGAGATTTTTTATTTTTGACTTATATTCTGAATCTAAATCTTTTAAAATTTGCGCCCTTTCCTCATCATTTACAGAAGTAATCATATAACCAGCAAAATAAATTACTTTTTCAAGATCAAAAGCGCTCACATCAAGAATCATGGCCATTCGTGACGGAACTCCTTTCAAAAACCAAATATGAGAAACTGGGGTAGCAAGCTCTATATGCCCCATTCTTTCTCTTCTTACAACAGACCTTGTTATTTCAACCCCGCATTTTTCACAAATTATACCTTTATATCTTATACCCCTGTATTTCCCACAATAACATTCGTA
This sequence comes from Patescibacteria group bacterium, assembly GCA_018899555.1. Taxonomy (GTDB): domain Bacteria; phylum Patescibacteriota; class Minisyncoccia; order Phycocordibacterales; family 21-14-all-36-13; genus VMGX01. The sequence goes on along the minus strand of JAHIHZ010000016.1, from coordinate 4,123 downwards.
GTCCTTTTCTGGACCAAATATTTTTTCGTCAAACAAACCATTTTTTTCACTTCTCTGTGTTCTATAATTTATAGTTTCGGGTTTTGTAACTTCTCCGAACGACCAATCTAACATTCTCTCGGGAGATGCGAGTTTTATTCCAACTGTATCAAAATCTGAGACATTTATTATTTTCTTATTACTATTTATCATGTGTTTTAAAAAAAATTGTTGTGGATTAAAAAATATTGTGGATCAAAATGATCCGGGGGATCATTTTGATTTATTTGAATTTAATTTTTTCAGTGGTTTTTGAAACATTCTTTAATTCAATATCCAAAGCAAGGGCCCTAAGATTGTTTAGAAGAACATTGAAAGACGCCGGGATATTCATATGTTTAATATCTCGACCTTTTATAATCGCATCAAACGCGCTTGAACGACCCAATATATCATCCGACTTAATTGTGAGTATTTCTCTGAGAGTATACGCGGCGCCATAACCAAGTAGCGCCCATACCTCCATTTCCCCAAATCTTTGACCGCCGTTTTGCGCCTTACCTCCTAGTGGCTGTTGATTTATTAGGGAATATGGACCAATAGAACGCATATGTATCTTGTCTTCAACCATATGATGCAATTTCATAATATACATATAACCAACTGCTATATCTTGATCAAATTTAAAACCTGTTCTACCGTCAAATAATTTTACTTTTCCATTTCTGGGATATCCGGCTTTTTCTAATTCGTCTTTTATTTCGCTATCTGTTGCCCCAACAAATGGTGAAATAATTGCCTGATAACCCAAAGTTTTTGAGGCCAGTCCTAAGTGTAATTCCAATATTTGTCCAAGATTCATACGGGAAGGAATGCCCAGCGGTGTAAGAATTACATCTACGGGGGTGCCGTCTTCTGTATATGGCATATCTTCTTCTGGTAATACGGTTGAAATAACACCTTTATTCCCATGCCTACCTGCTAATTTATCTCCAACTGAAACATTTCTTAATTGAGCCACTTCTATGTAAATTCGTTTTATTATTCCTGACTCCAACATATCACCGTTTTCTCTAGAAAATACTTTCACACCAATAACCCTGCCTCTTTTGCCATTTTCTACTCTTAATGAAGTATCTTTAACATCTCTTGCCTTCTCACCAAATATTGATCTTAATAATCTTTCTTCGGGCGTGAGCTGTGTTTCACCTTTTGGTGTAATTTTACCGACAAGAATATCCCCAGGTCGAACTTCCGCGCCAATTCTTACAATTCCATCTTCATCAAGGTTTTTTAATTTAAATTCACTAACATTTGGGATATCATGCGTTGTTATTTCTGAACCCAGTTTTGTTTCTCTTACATTTACAGAAAATTCTTCAATGTGAATACTTGTGAACTTACTATCTTTTACTAATCTTTCTGAAATAATTATAGCATCTTCATAATTTGCTCCAAACCATGTCATAAAAGCAACTTTTATATTTTGCCCCAGCGCTAATTGTCCGTTTTCACTAGTTGATGTATCGGCAAGAACACTATTTTTCTTTACTTTATCGTCTACTTCCACGCTTGGTCTTTGATGAAAAACCGTAAATCCATTGGTTCTTGAAAAATTAATAAGCTTGTAAGTTTTTTTCTTTCCTCCATTATTTTTTACTATAATACTTTTCGCATCGGCGTGGACAACAATACCATCTTCTTCGGCAAGAACTAATCTGCCCGTATCTTTTGCTGCCTTCTCTTCCATCCCGGTGGCAACAACCGGCGCTTCTGGAATAATACAAGGCGTTGCTTGTTTTTGCATATTAGAACCCATCAGCGCTCTGTTTGCATCGTCGTGTTCAAGAAAAGGAATAAGCGATGTCGCGACAGAAAAGGCCTGTCTTGTACAAACATCTATAAAATCAACTTTTTCTTTTTTAACAAAATCCGGTTTCCCGTTAAATCTAACTTCCACTTCATCAGGAATAATTGTTCCATCTTCTGTGCACGGAATGGCGGCATGGGCAATATAGTGCCCATCTTCCTCAAATGCGTTCATATATAAAATTTCATTCGTAATTTTGCCATTTAAAACTTTGGCGTATGGAGTTTCTATCATCCCAAAATCATTAACTTTAGCAAATATAGCTAATCTAAGTATTAAACCAATGTTAGGCCCTTCAGGTGTATGAATCGGACATAATCTTCCATAGTGCGAAGGATGAACATCGCGGACTTCAAAACCAGCCCTTTCCCTTGTAAGACCTCCTGGGCCAAGAGCAGAAAGCGTTCTTAGGTGCTCTATTTCTGTGAGAATATTTTCCTGTTGCATAAACTGGGAAAGTTGGTTAGTCGCAAAAAATTCTTTCAACCTTGCTTGAAGGGGTCTGGGACTTATGAAATTTGTAGGCAATGTTGCGTCAGTGTCTATTGTGGACATTTTATCTTGTATATTTCTCTTCATTTGAGTTAAACCAACTCTCAATTTTTGTTGAAGTATTTCTCCTATGAATCTAACCCTCCTTGAACCAAGATGGTCAATATCATCGGGTGCTGCATTTGGAGTTTCATTTAATTTAACTATGTGAGATATGATTGCGGCTATATCATCCAATGTGATTGTTCTTATGGCTATAGATTTTTTATCTGCCCCCTTCCCAAAACGCTGATTAAAACGAAATCTACCAACCTCAGATATGTCATATCTTGTTTCGTTAAATATTCCGTCAACATATTCTTTTGCATTATTTATTGAAACAATGTCTCCTTCTCTTATTTTTTTGTAAACTTCAATATAAGAATCATCTACTGTTTTTGATGTGTCTTTAGCTAATGAAATTTCAATATGTTTCAGGGCCAATTCGTCTTTTTTAAATAAATTTTTTATTTGCTCATCTGAACTGGCGCCTAAAATACGAAGAAGTGATGTTATTGGAAATTTTCTTTTTCTATCAATACGAACATAAATTACCCCAGTATTATCACTCTCTATTTCAACCCATACTCCTCGTGAAGGAATAATTTTTGAACCAAAATACTGTTTTCCTCTTAATATTTGAGATGTGAAAAGAATGCCGAACGACCTTATAAGCTGTGGAACGATTACCCTTTCAACGCCATTTATAATAAATGTGCCGTGGCTTGTCATCATAGGAAAATCGGCCAAGAATATTTCCTGTTCTTTTGAACTATTAAAAGTTTTGTTTGCTAATTTTACTTTTACACTAAGAGGGGCATCAAATGTTAATTTCTGGGTTTTTGCATAATATTCATCATATTTTGGTTCGCCAAGTTTAAATCCAATAAACTCTAATTCAAATTTTTTCCCGGAATAATCTTTTATTGGCGAAAATTCTTTAAATAATTCACCTAATCCATTTTTAACAACCCAATTAAATGATTTTAATTGGCTCTCTACAAGATTAGGTAATGTGGTTAATGGTTTTTTGTATCTAGAAAAGTATTTTTTTTGCATAAAAAATTAAATAAAATACCACAACACAGTAGGATGTGCCTAATAATTCTTAGGTTTTTAGGACTATTTTTATTATATTATTTAAAAAGTTAGCCCCTAATAATATAAAATACAAAAACCGAAATTCTCCAGAAACTCAATCATTCAAAATATAACTGATAAGTATATACAACCTTCGTTTCGTTGTCAAGAGTGTTTTATAGTGAGTGTGGATAAATGAAAAAGCAATCCAAATTGCTTTTTCATTCCTTTTTATTTTTCATCCTGTGTGCTTTTTCATCCCTTTTTGTTTTTTTTTTAGAAAAATACCATTGAGTATTTTTCATCCATACTTAAAAAGCTCTGAATGAGCTTTAAATCCATAATGTTTTTTGTACAGAGGCCTTGCCTCCGTGGGAAAATTACTTGGGTGCTCCGCACCCAAGTGAAGGAAAAGAGGAAGGCCAAAGAAAGGTTCCTGACACCTTTTAACTGCACCTTTTATCTTAAGCTCGTACTTACATTACAGAAACATAACATACATAGGAGTTTCCTATGTAATAAAACGGAGGTGTTGCCTCCGTGGGAAAATCACTTGGGTGCGGAGCACCCAAGTGATTTTTTAAAGCAATTTAGATTGCACACAAAACAGGGTTAAAAATTGTCGCTTAACGACAATTTTTAATCAAACCAAATTACATCTTG
>JAHIHZ010000015.1 GCA_018899555.1 Patescibacteria group bacterium | reverse complement strand
TTCCATAGTCAATACCGAATACGAACAATAGTACAGCTATTGGTATTAGAAAGGCCTGTAGTAGCTTTGATTTATCCCATACCATTCGCCCTTCGGTGGAGCTACCTGTCTCCGCAGGTGGATGGGATGAATTTTGTTTGTTGGAGTTGAACATTGGGTTAAGTGGTTAAGAAGTATTATGGATTAAAAAGCAATTTGGATTGCTTTTTAATTGTATCAGAGAAATGTTGTTAGAAAAAGTTGTTTGGGAATAAAAAACATGAAAATTATGGATGAAAAATGCCATTGTAGGCATTTTTCATTTATTCTACTTGGAAGCTCGGCTTCCAAGTGGAGTTTGTTAAAAAAACAAGGGATGAAAAAGTATTACTTGTCCCGTTAAATACGAAGTATATTTAACTGGGATGGACTCAAATGTTCGTTAGGGATGAAAAAGTATTATGGATTCAAATGTTCTGATGAACATTTGAATTATATCAGGGAAAAGAGGTTAAAACAAAATTATTTGTTGATAACACATAATTTTGTTTTTCCATCTGCGTACATCTGCGTCTTGTTATCTGCGTATATCTGCGATGCCTAACGGGCATATTCTATAACCCTCGTCTCACGAATGACATTAACTTTTATTTCTCCGGGATATTTTAATTCTTTCTCTATTTTTAATGCAATATCACGAGCAATTTTCTTTGCCTCAACATCAGATATTTTATCTGGCTTAACAAAAATTCTTATTTCTCTACCGGCCTGAATGGCATAAGATTTTTCAACTCCGGAAGTTTCATTCGCAATAGCTTCAAGGTCTGCTAATCTCTTTAAGTAATTTTCTACAGAGTCCCTTCTTGCGCCCGGCCGACTTCCAGAAATTGCATCGGCAACCTGTACAATTATTGACTCAGTTGTTTCGTATGGATGTTCTTCGTGATGCGATTTCATTGCATCAATAACCGACTTATCAGCCCCGAATTTCTGTAATATTCTTATCCCTATTTCCACATGTGTCCCCTGTATCTCGTGGTCAACAGCTTTTCCTATATCGTGTAAAAGAGCGCCGGCCTTTGCTACTTGAACATTTGCTCCCAATTCTTCAGCCAGCATTCCTGCGATGTGAGACATTTCAATAGAGTGTTGCAAAACATTCTGCCCATAGCTTGTTCTAAAATAAAGACGACCCAAAATAGAAACTACCCTTGCGTCAAGATTATAAACTCCACATTCGTACGCCGCCTGTTCTCCTTTTTCTTTTATAATTTTATTTATTTCTTCTTTTGCGTTTTCAACCATTTCTTCAATTCTTGCGGGTTGTATTCTCCCGTCTAAAATCAAATTCTCTAGAGCCACGCGGGCGATCTGTCTTCTAACCGGGTCAAATGAAGAAATTATCACGGTTCCGGGTGTATCATCAATTATTACCTCAACTCCGGCAACTTTTTCAAATGCTTTTATATTTCTTCCCTCCTTCCCTATTATCTTACCCTTTAAGTCATCGGACGGAATTGAAACCGTTGTCGCCATAACATCTGAAGCAACAGAATTACCTAATCTATGTATCGTGCTAACAAGAATATCTTTCGCTTTTCTTTCAAGTTTTTCATTGTTGGACATTTCAACTTTTTGAATTCTTATACTAAGGTCTTCTTCGTATTGTTTTTCAACTATTTTAAATAATTCTTCCCTTGCGTTTTCTTTTGATAATCCAGAAACTTTTTCAAGTTCTTTTTCTTTTTCTGCGACTATTTTTTCTATTTTGTCTTTTGTGTTTTTTATTTCAACTATTTTTCTTTTTATTTCTTCAACCTCTCTATCAATATCAGTTTGTCTATTATCTAAGAGTTCTTCTTTTTTTATAAAGCGTTCTTCTGTCTTTTTTAATTCTTTTTCTTTTTCAAAAACTTCCCTTTTTGAATCCTCTAACATCTTAACTGATTTCTTTTCGGCTTCAGATGTTATTTTCTTTGCCTCTTCCTTTGCCTCTAACATCATCTTTTTTATTTCCAACTCCATTGAACCTCTCTTTCCAATTGTGAGAAGCCATCGTAGAAAATAACCCAAAGCAATACCAATGAGCCCCGCGAAACCCGCCAGAAGCATAACGATTTTTAATGACATAATTTTTTATAGCTTCAATTTAGTTTTTATAGATAAACAAAACCTCTGAAAAATTAGAAATTTTTTCCTTTTTCAATTGAAAACATCAATTCCTTATTGTTCGAAGGGAGCAAAAACATGTTTAAAAATTTAAATTGTTTTGAGAAATTTTATTGTTTGTTTTCTGTATTTTCTGTCTTTTTGAAAAATCGGTAAAATTCAGAATAAAAAAACCAAAGTGAAATCTCGTTTAATCCTTTAATGTGTTAATAATATAACAATCCACAGAATTTGTCTAATTTAAATCATGTTGTTAAATTGTCTAATTGCCACCTTGTTTCCTGTGTTTTTTAGAACCTCGCAAAAATATCCTTATTTATAGCCGTGCTTCGACAATACTAAGCTTGTTTTTATATTTTTTGAACTTGGGATTTAGAATTTGTTTGTAATTTGGAATTTGTGGTTTGGAATTTCAAAATCTTAAAGATTTTGTTTCTTGTTGCACAAAATATAGCTTAATTGTATAATGGGGCAGTAATTTAAAAGGGCTCTTCGGACGAGATAACGCCGGGGGTCAAAAATAAGGTCGAACACATAGTTAAATAATTTTTAGAATAATTTTTTTTACGAATATGAATAAACAAGCTATTGTCGACAAAGTACACGAAACCCTAGGAGGAACAAAGGTTCAGTCAGAAAAAATTGTTGATACAATTCTTGATTGTATTGTGGACACGCTAAAGAAAGGCGGCGAAGTTTCTATAGCTGGTCTTGGGATCTTCTCTGTTAAAGCAAGAGCTGCTAGAACAGCAAGAAACCCCAGAACAGGAGAGTCCATACAGGTTTCTGCAATGAAAGTTCCAAAATTCAGAGCCGCTAAAGCTTTGAAGGAAGCAGTTAGGTAATATTGCGCTAAAAAAACGACCGAGCCTATCTTGTAAGCTCGGTCGTTTTGTTTTTGTCTGCTCTCTCATAAATTCAAATCTTATTTGAGAGATTTTGAATTTAGTGTATACTTAATCAAAATTTAAGTTCTTACAAAACATATAATAAAGGAGAAATTATGCCCTTAATGAAAATAGACGAGAACGGAAAATTGGTTGATTCTTTTTCTAAAAAAAAAGGGATCCCTATAGGCCCACACCCAAAAATTCAGAGAAAACAGCGGACTCTTCAAAAGATGACCAAACAGAAAATATTCTGAAAATGGTCTGGTATGATTTGATTTTCAACGGAACGGGTTTCCTGGTTTCTATCCGAGATTAATTTTTCTTCAGCCGCTTTATGCGGCTTTTTATTTTTTATAATTTGATTTTGTCTCCCTTTTTGTTAATATCTTTTCTACAAGTTTCGTTTATTTCAAAAAAATAAATACGCGGGATTAGTTTAGTGGTAAAATAACAGTTTTCCAAACTGTGGTCACCGGCTCGATCCCGGTATCCCGCACATTAATACCCCCCCGTAAACGCGAGGAGGTTTTATTAATTTATAATCTTTTAAAAATCTGGCCCTCCACTTCCTGTTAATTCTTTAGAATTATTATCATCTTCATCTTTAGAAAACCCTATAGGGAAATTTCCTCCGTACTTTATATTTTCACGCATCTGCGCTTTTGTGTTTTGTATTTTTACCGCTTTATTAGTATATTAAAAGAAATATGTTTAACGAAAAAACAGAAAATATAATAAAAACCTATTTAGGAATTTTGATTTTATTCCTTCTAATGGCTGCCGTCTTTGATATAGCCCAAAAAAAAGGGGCCTATATTAAAGAAGAGCTTCCGCTCAAGGAAACCCTACAAGATAAAATAGAGACAACAAAGAACGGGGCTGAAAATAAAATTGACGAAACCGATGAAACCAAAAAAGAAGAAACCCCTACCTCCTCTAAAAAACAAATGGAACTTCCGTCAATATCAACGGTCTTTACGCCACCACCACAAATAGAAAAAATTATTCAGCCCCCAATGCCGGCAGTATCAAAAGATATTGTTTCTTTTGAAAAAATTAATAAATCCACACGAGAGTCGCTTGTTAATATTTTGTGCACAACAGAAAGTTCTGGGTCTTTTAGCCCAATATCCGGAAGTGGAATAATAATTAATGAAAAGGGGGTAATTTTAACAAACGCGCACATAGCTCAATATTTTCTTTTAAGAGATTACATCAAAAAAGATTTCGTGACATGTTCTATTCGTATGGGTAGCCCCTCGTATCCGCTCTATAAAGCAGAACCGTTGTATATTTCCGAGGAGTGGATAATAAATAATTATCAAAACATTACACAACAAAATTATTCAGAAAACGGTGAGAGTGATTATGCGTTCCTTTTAATTACAGAAACAACAAATAACGAAAATGAACTCCCCAACAAATTTCCGCGAGTTGATTATGATGTGGAAGAAAATACCTTAGAGGTAGGGTCTAATGTTTTACTTGGTGGATACCCCGCAGGATTTTTGGGTGGAATAACAATACAAAAAGATTTAAACATCGCAACAACAATAGGACAAATAAAAAAACTTTACACATTTTCTGAGAGAACGCTTGATTTTATATCTCTTGGGGGGTCAGTGCTCGCGCAGAAAGGGTCTTCTGGCGGCGCAGTTATGAATAACCAAAACAAATTAATTGGACTTATAGTAACCACAACGGATTCAAAATTAACACAAGAACGAGACCTAGGAGCAATAACTCTCGCGCATATAAATAGAAATTTACAAAAAGAAATTGGTTTAGATATTAAAACTTTTTTATCATTTAATTTAGTAGAAACATCAAAATCGTTTAATAAAGTAAAAGCTCCTGTGTTAAAAAAATTACTTATAACCGCTCTAGAAAAATGAAAAAGCCCCCAACGGGCTTTTTTAAAAAACAAAAAAAATGTGGATAAAAATCTAGCACTACTCTTAAAAACCCCGTTTAGGGGTTTTTAAGTATGGATGAAAAAGCTCATTTAGAGCTTTTTCATTTAAAAAATCTGTTGATAACTGCTTTAGAGAAATAAGGGGAGATAAAAACTCTCCCGGGGTTAAAAACAAAAAAACATTATAAATTCAAACACTCGTTAAGAGTGTTTGAATTTAAAAAAAGCGCCAACTTGTGGCGCTCGTTTTTGTTCGCAAGATTGTTTTTTTAAAGATTATATTATGGAAATGAATTATTTCTTTTCATATTCCTTTCGTATAAGAGAAAAAAGGGAAATTAAAGAATCAACCGGAATCTTCCCCATTTCTTCCTTTTTCTGAATTCGTTTTTCTAAATAAGTTATCCAATAAAAAACTGTTGAAAGAATTTTTATTGAATCACTATTTTCAAAAAGTTCGTCGTAATGTTTTTCCACAAACAATTCCGACAATTTATCTTTATTTTCTTTAAAAATCTCCGAAATAGTAGGAAGAAAATACATACTTTCAAGATTGGGAAAATTGAATACCCCTGTGGCTTTAAAAAACAAACTACCAGCAAGGGTGTTTTCAAAAAGATTTTTTGCTTCTTCTACATATGCAATTTCTACCTTATGGGGAGATTGTTCTGCGAATGTTTTTTTCTTGAATAAGTTTTCTAGGTTTGAAAACGTTAATGAACAGATCTGTATTTTGTCCGTTGTTTTATTATCCATTTTAAGCACCTCCATTTTTAAATGAACAGTTAATTTATCTTAAAATACACCTTATAGATAGAAAAAGCAAGTATAACTAATCCTCAGAATAAAATTTTTTATCTTTTATTTTTTCTGGTAAATATGTCTGTTTTGAATCGTCTTCGGTGTGCGTGTATTTATATCCCTTTCCATAACCCAGCTCCTTCATCAAACCAGTCGGTGCGTTTCGTAAGTGCAATGGTACCGGTAAGTTCATCGTTTCTTCAACAACTTCTTCTGCTTTGCAAAATGCGTTGTACGATTTGTTTGATTTTTTTGCACTCGTCAAATAAACAGCGCCTTGCGCTAAATTAATTCTGCACTCCGGCAGACCAATTCTTTCAACTGCGTCAAAAACTGCATTTGCAACAATGAGCGCGTTAGTGTCTGCGTTTCCGATATCTTCTGAAGCAAGAACAACCATTCTTCTCGCAATAAATTTTGGATCTTCCCCCGCCTTAATCATTCTCGCAAGCCAATACAAAGCGCCGTCAACATTTGAACCGCGAAGAGATTTTATAAATGCAGAAATTACATTGTAGTGTTCTTCCCCGCCCTTATCATACCGTAGCGCTTTGTGCTGAAGAGCCTCTTCAATTAATTTTTTATCTATAATAGTTTTATTTTCTTTTTTATAATTTGTATTTTTTACGGCAACTTCAAGCGCGTTCAAAATTATTCTCGCGTCTCCGTTTGCCGTTTTGATTAAAAACTCTTCGGCTTCTTTTTTGGTTTCAATTTTTTCATTTCCAAATCCAAATTTTTTATCTTTCAACGCTCTTTCAATAATTTTTTTCAAATCGTTTTGCGAAAGCGGTTTCAAAACATAAACTCGCGAACGGGAAAGCAACGGTGAAATAACTTCAAATGACGGATTTTCTGTCGTTGCGCCAATAAGCGTGACTATCCCTTTTTCAATATGAGGTAGAAGCGAGTCCTGTTGCGCCTTGTTCCATCTGTGAATTTCATCAACAAAAAGAATCGTTCTTTTATTATTAAATTTTCTTTTTTCTTGCGCGTCTTTTATTATCAATCGTAAATCAGCAACGCCAGAAGTTACAGCAGAAATTTCAACAAAATTTGAATTCGTCATTTCCGCAATTATTTTCGCGAGAGTTGTTTTTCCGCTTCCCGGAGGACCCCAAAAAATTATTGATGGGATGTCGTCATTTTGAATTGCCTTTCTCAAAAGTGAAGTCGGCCCGACAATATGTTCTTGCCCAACAAAATCGTTAAGATTCTTAGGTCTCATTCTATCCGCCAAAGGCGCGTTGCTTTTCAAATCCTCATTAAATTTTTCATCAAATAGGTCTGGCACAGTGATTCCATCATACTACAAAACCCCAAATTTTTCAGTTTGAGATAAAGACCCCGTGTCCCACTTTTGGGACGATCGTCCCAAAAGTGGGACACAAATATGCAATGTGCAATGTGTAGAAGAACCAAATCATTAGAAAGATAAAGCGCTTCTAAAAATTCAAAAACCAAATATAGTAGTTAAGAATCGTCACGAATGAAACCCAAAGAAAATATGGAATTAAAAGATAGCCCGCCCGTTTTTGCATTTCATAAAATTTAAGACCTGAAATAATTATTCACCGCAAATTCAAATTGCTCTATAAACATTCTCTTTAATGGGTCAAGATTGTGAGATTCATAAAACACAAAAACTGCTTTTTTGTATTCACTCTCTTTAACACTTCTATATGATAATGAACAATAATTATGAGCAACCAAGAGTGCATTCGCAAGCAATCGTGCCGTTCTTTTATTACCATCTTCAAATGGTTGAATATAAGAAATTAAGGACAATGCAAAAAAGGCCTTCATAATTGGGCGTTCTGTGTCATTAATTAATTTTATCATTTTCTGTATCGCTTCTTTTATTTGGTATTCATTATCAAGTGGTTTATAGTTTGTGCCTGTTATACCAACTGGAAATTTTCTGAGATTATAATTAATATTTAAATCCCCCATTATTAATCTGTGAAGTTCTACTAACTTTTTTATTGAAATTATTTCAAAGTAATTAGTGTTTTTATTTATAAAATCAAGAGCTTTTTTATGATTGAGTATCATAACTGCCTCTTCTTTTTTATGACCGCTTGCTTCAATTTTGTTTTTAATTAAATCTTCTGTATCAAGCAAACTATATGTGTTACCCTCTATTTGAGAAGATTTCCATGAAAGCTCTATCGTAAACCTTTCTGTTTCTAATTTCTTAATTGTTTTAGAAATTTTTTTAATATTTTCTCTAAATTTTTTGTTTAAATCATCTATCTTTATCAAGTTTTCTTTAGTGAAAACATTTTCTAATTTTCTAAAAATCTCAAATTCAAAAGAATCCGATGCGAGCTTTCTGTCGTCTTGAGATGTTTTAAAATATTCATCGATATCTACATATTTGTGCATAGGATGACTTTGTACTTCTCTATACTTTACAGATCGTCCTCCACCAATTTTATTTATAAAGTTATTTTGAATAAGCACATTTAAATCACGCACAACAGAAAAACGGCTGATTTTTATTTCATCTTTGTTTAAAAAACCAAGTATATCAAACATACCGACTTCCGTTTCTTTTGATATAAATGAAAGTATTTTTTTTTGCCTGTCAGTTAATTTAATCATTTGTTGCATCTAATTTAACACAATGCAACAAATAATGCAACGAATAGCATTGATGTTAGGAGGGTTGTTTTGAGGTGACTTAAAAATTCAAATACCAAATAAATCTTTTTAAAATACAGCGTCTATGTTATTATCTTTCAGTTGAAAATAGATAGCAGGGCGTGGCCCTATAAGATTCACAGAGTGAACTTACGGGGTAAATGTAACGGTAGCATACATGCTTTGGGGATAAAATTTGTGTCGGGATGTGGTGTAACGGCTAACATTCCTGTTTTGGGAACAGGCGATTCCGGGTTCGAATCCCGGCATCCCGACAATTTTTTGGAGGAAGCAGTAAGCAAATTTATTTGCTTATGTCGGGATTTGAAGGGATTTTATTTATTTTGTGAAACAAAATTTAAAATCCCAGGGGTCTGCCGTAGGCAGACGAATCCCGGCGCCCCGAACGAAGTGAGGCGCGCAGTGAGCAAACTGCTTTGCTCACGGCGGGATTTGAAG
>JAHIHZ010000014.1 GCA_018899555.1 Patescibacteria group bacterium | reverse complement strand
TGGACAGGCGAATATCTGGATCCAATTTTATTTTTATTTTATTATAGTTAAATAATAAATTATAAAAACATGACAAACATTTCTAGAAAAAAACTCAAAAACAAAGTTTTTATAGCAATTGGAGAACAATTGACACAATATATTTTTAAATTAAACACAAAAGAAAAAACAAAAATATTTGTAGATCAGTTATTTACAGAATCAGAAAAAATAATGATTGCCAAAAGATTTGCGGTGATTGTCATGATGAAATATGGTTACGATTCATCTTTTATAAAAAAGACATTAAAGATTAGTGGGACTACAGTGTATAAAATTTTTCATAATGCGACAGATGGAAAATATAATTTCATTTTGAATCAAATTCCCGGTGATTTATTCTTGGCCAAAAAGAAAAAAGAAAGTCCTCTATGGGAATATATAAAAGTTTTGTTAGAAATGAGAATGCCCCCCAAGGTTGGGAGAGGAAGATGGAAAGGTTTTTATGACGCCACAAATACAAAATGAATTCAGAAAACACCTACTTTTTAATTAAAGAAGCCAATCTGTCCAGTTAACTGGACAGACAGTGAATCTTAAATCTTGAACTTTGAACTTTTAATTTTGATAATAAATGATTATTTATAATTATTTATAATTTGTTTAGTTAACTGGACAGATATAAGTATTAAAATTTTGTAGTATTCCGATGTTAGTCCAAATATCATCAAATTCAAAATTTCACAAAATTTGTCACAAAAGGTTTTAAATTATTTATTTTTAGTGCTACAATTTAAATAATGAAAATTTGTCGCAATCTTCTAAAAACGGCTTTAATTATGGTTATTTTTCTACCCATTTTTGTTAATGGGCAAATTATTATTACAGAAATAATGTATGACTTAGCTGAAGGATCTGACACGGGGAGAGAATGGGTAGAGATTTTTAATTCAGGAGAGCAGATAGATTTAACCGGTTGGAAATTTTTTGATGGGTCTAATCATATTTTAAATGAACCTCCTAAAAATGGCGGGAGAGGATCTTTAATTTTAAAACCAAGCGAATATGCGGTTCTTTCTGGTAATGCCGATTTATTTATTTCAGAGAATTCAAGTTATAAGGGGACGGTTATAGATACTGTTATGAGTTTGAAAAATACATCTGGAGAAATTGCGCTTTTTGACAAAGAAAACAATCAAATAGACAGAGTTTTATATAATAAGGAAATGGGAGCATCGGGTGACGGAAACACATTGCAAAAGATAAATTCTGGGTGGAAAGCTGGTAGCCCAACATTAGGAACTTCAGATTTTGTTTTTCAGACGACACCTATTACAACAATCGCGGTGGCTACAACCACTTCTCAAACAACACAACAACAAAACCTTACACTCCCCGGTTTTAAACCACAGATTTTTGCTTATGCGGGGGAAGATAGGGCTGTTATAGTTGGCGCTGACACAATTTTTGAGGCAAAAGCTGTAGGTCTCAACGATGAACCAATCGGAAATGCATTATTTACATGGAATTTTGGCGATGGTTCTTTTAAAAAAGGTAAAAAAATAATGCATTCTTATAATTATCCCGGTAATTATGTTGTATTTTTAGAAGCTTCTTCTGGCGAATATTCCGTAACAGATAGAATAAATGTAATAGCGCTTCCGGCAGATATTGTAATTTCAAGTGTTGGTAGAGATGCAGACAAAAATTTTATAGAACTACATAATAAAACAAACAGAGAACTGAACTTGTCGTGGTGGAGATTACAGGTTGATAATAATTTTTTTACGCTTCAAAAAAATACCGTGATACTCTCCAATGAAAAAGTTATTTTTTCCAAAAATGTTACGAATTTGAATATAACTAATCAATCAGGAATTAATTTACTTTATCCAAATGGGAGTGTCGCTACGGTTTTTAATGAAAATTCCTCAACTGCTTTATATGGTGTAGTATCTAAAAACAATGTCATTGAAAATCCCACCCAAAAATCTAATTCTAATATAAAATCACAGATTCCTATTATTAAAAACCTTGATATAGAACAGGAAAACTCAAACGAAGATAAACTCTCTGCGTCTGTTATAAATTCGGATATTATTGAAAATACAGCTCAAAATAAGGGTATTTTGAAATGGATTATCGGTCTCTCCTCCGTGATATTATTATCCATAATAGGATATATTTTTGTCAGGAAAGACCCAAACACTGAAGATATGGAAGATAAACAAAAAGACGAAACAGAAAAAATTGCTAATGAAATAGAAATTATTGAGTCCCCACACTAATCTTAATTTCGTTTAAAACAGATTAGTTTGTAAAATAGAGTAAAAGTGGTGAGTTTTGAGATAGATAAAGAAATAAATAAGGTCAATATTATTAAAATTAAGATTAGTGTAGGGATGAACAAAAGTAGATACAATTTTATTATTTTAATTATTAAACAAGCCGGAGATATTCTTCTTGATTCTCGCAAGAAACATTTTGAAGTTTTGTCAAAAGGAGGTGATTCTCGCAACATTGTCACTTCTGTTGATATAGAAGTAAATGATTTTTTAGAAAAGGCAATTTACTCTACATATCCTGAGGATATTATTTTTTCTGAAGAAACAAGAGATGTTGCTACTACAAAGACGACATTTTGGTCAATTGATCCAATAGACGGGACATCAAACTTCTCAAGACACATCCCTCATTTTGCCATAGTAATAACATACATAGAAAACAATAGGCCAGCTGTTGGTGCTGTGTATAACCCAATTACTCGCGAATTATTTAGTTTTGAAAAAGGAAAAGGGGCATACCTTAATGGAGAAAAAATTTCTGTCAGTAGTGTTTCTACGCTGAAAGAATCTTACACGCTTTTGCATATTGGTCGTTTAGACAGTGTCCGCGAATGGGGAATAAAACTCCAGAAGATTCTTCTTGGTAAAGCAAAAAAAACCATAAACCTTAGTTCATCGGCTCTTGATTTATGTTTTCTTGCGGCGGGGCGTGTTGATGTCGTCATTTATGGGACATTAACAACGAGAGATATCGCTATGGCTGTTGCTATTGTAAGAGAAGCCGGTGGCGAAGTTTATGATATTTTAGGTAAACCCGTTTCTATAAGTTCAGAACCACAAAAAATAATAGGAGTTTCAAACAAGGAATTGTTTGATGAAATCAATAAAGAAACAAATTTTATTATCTAAGCGACAGCAAATTCTCGTTGTCGCTCTTTTTCTTCCTCACTTCTTAGGGAATCCCTTTTTTTTATATATTCAGAATGATCTTTTTCAGAAATTTCCACATCTTTCATTAAAGAATCTAATACCAAACTCCAGAATTTAATTCTAACTCTTGTTAATTCTGATAAGTTTCCAGAAGTTTCCCCCAACAAATTTAGATAGTAGTTCAACAAAAACACTATTTTGTATATTCTCATGATTTTTAGGCATTCATATTCCTTTTGCCCCTTGTTTTTTACAAATTTAATTAATCTTTGGCTTAATCTATAGTTGTGTATTAGCATATAATTTATAAATCTAGCCAAAGTTTCATATTTATTACCAAAATGTATTGATGAATAATCCAATATATATATTTGCCCGTCGTTTATTCTAAAATTGTGGGGGACTAAATCGTTATGTATTAACAAACAACAATATGTGTCTATTGTCGTTTTATTTTTAGACACAGTATCTTGCGCGTCTCTCAATATATTTTTTATCTCTGTAAAGTTGTTTGTTTTTTTATTGATATTTTCTATCATTAGTTTCAAATTTTTAATATATTTTTTACTATCCCATATGTTAAATATTTTCTGCGCCTCTTTTATGTGTTTGTATGTCGTTAAATGAAAGATTTCTTGTCCATCAAGCACTCTCAAAATCATATGAAATTGCTCTTCAGGGCTGTGATTCACAAATATTTTTTCTTGTTCAACATATTCAGTTATAAAAAATAAATAGCCATCTCTTTTTTCAACAGAGATTTCTTTCGGAATTAATATATTGCCACGGGTATAGTCGAGATTTGATATGTAATCTCGTATTTTTTTTTCGGTTAGAATTTCATTTTTTTTATTTCTATCTTTTCCACACTTGACCACCACTCTCTTGTTTTCCTTATTTCTACCAACTAATACTAATTTATTTATGCTCATTATCACTCTTTCTCCACTTATATGTGGCTGATTTTCTTCTAATTTATACCCCAAATCCAGCAATATCTTAGATAAAGATTTTAGCTCCTCCTTTACTATAGTTTTGGGTAATTTTTTGATGCCCTTGATTTTATCCCAATATTTCATAAACTTTAGATATAACATTAATTTAACACATCAAATATATGAATACCATATTGATAACAGGAGGGGCTGGTTTTATAGGATCAAATTTAATAGAAAAGATTTTGTCTGATAATAAATATAGAGTTGTTTGTGTGGATAACTTCGACAATAACTATGACCCTTCATTTAAAAAAGACAACATTTCTTTGTTTTTGAAAAATAAAAGCTTTATTTTGTATAGGAGCGATATATCAAAAAGAGATAATCTCCTGAAAATTTTTAAAAAGGAAAAACCTGATTATATAATTCATCTCGCCGCTAAGACAGATACGAGGAAGGCCATTGATGCCCCGTACGATTATGTTTCTACAAATGTTGTTGGCACGCTGAATTTACTGGATTTAGCAAAAGATTTTAAAATCAAAAAATTTATTTTTGCCTCTTCATCTTCTGTTTATGGAAATAAAAATAAAGCGCCTTTTTCAGAAGAAAATAACATAAGTTATCCGCTTTCTCCTTATGGGGCAACAAAAAAAATGGGCGAAATGTTAGCTTATAATTATTATTACAATTTCGGTTTAAATGTTGTTTGTCTGAGAATTTTTAACGCATATGGCGAAAGAAATAGACCGGATTTGGTTTTATACAAATGGACAAAGAATATTTTACAAAGAAAATCAATAGAAATGTCAGGGAGGGGGGAAAAAATAAGGGATTTTACCTATGTTGGCGATATAGTTAGGGGAATTTTGTTATCTCTAAAATCTAATATTAAATATGATATTATAAATTTAGGTAATTCAAAACCAATCTCATTACAAAAACTTTTAAATATTGTAGAAAAAGAAATCGGGATAAAGGCAAAAATTAGAAACAGACCAAGTAATAAATCAAGCGTTGAGATGACTTGCGCCGACATAAGCAAGGCAAGAAAAATCTTAAAATGGAAACCTGAAACAGAACTAAAAGACGGCATTAACAAACTAGTTGTTTGGATTAGAAACAACAGAAGTGAAAAATCCCATTAATGTTTCTATATGTTTTTCCCAAGAAAATTTCTCCTTTAATAATTTTTCAGCGTTTTGTGTCAATATTTTTTGTAGGTCTTTATCTTTCAACAGGAGTTCTATTTCTTCAGCAAGTTTTTCTGCATTTCTCGGCGGTACCAGTAGCCCTGTTTTTTTGTGGTAGACAACCTCATTAGTTCCGGGTATATCTGTAGCTATCACTGGTATTTTAGAAGAGAAGCTTGTTAATACAGTATGAGGCAATCCTTCGTAGGTTGAATTTAGCACATATATTTCTGACTCTTTTCTTAGTTTAAAGGTTTCAATTCTTGTTACTCTTCCAAGCAGTTTTACATTTTCAGAGACATTTAAATCATTTACTAATTTTTTGAGATTATCCATTTCTGGACCGTCTCCGGCTACAACCAATTTTATATTGGGAATCTTGTTTTTTAATATGCTCACAGCTTTTATTACGCCATCAATTCCTTTCCAAACAACAAGTCTGGCCGTTGTCATTATCTGGTTCTTTATTTTTTTTATTTTAACAGATGCATCATACACTTCATTGTTTTCGTCATCATCCATTGCGTTGTAGTTTACTTTAAAAGAATTGTTTTTTATTTTGTAGGCTCTTTTTAATTCTTCCCCAAGATATAAAGAGGGTGTTGTGATTATATCGGAATTTCTCAACACAATACCTTGAATTATCATCATAATTTTTATTTTTAGATTTTTGTCAGGATTTTGTAAAAATTCACCCAGTTCTTTCGTTGTAATTTTTTGTTGAGTGGCTCTTTCCCAAGCTTCATCCCCGACAAATTTTAATACTAATGGTTTTCTTAGCAATTTACTGACAAGCATTGCTGGTAGGCCAGCTGCCATAGCATTTTGAACATATATTACATCGGCACTTCTTGAGGCAAACAATAATTTTAAGAAAAACAACAACAAACGAATAGGTAAAGGTCTTTTTTTGCTTGTATATAAAAATTTTATTCTATCCAAAATAATAGGATTGTCGGCAAATGTGACGATTATTATATTGTGCTTGTTTTTTATTCTGTTGACTAATTCCACTGTATATGTAGCAGGTCCTCCTATTTCTGGTGGATAAACTGGGGTGGCTATTACTATTTTCATGATGAAGAATTTAACATTTTTTATGTAAATATGCTATCCTTTCATTTAGTGAAAATACTTAGCATAAGTACAGAAAGGCGAATATTTGATAGAGAAAGCGAAGTACACTCACGCGCTTTTTCTTATAGTGAACTTTTTGATGAATTACATATAATTGTTTTTAATACAAAGAAGAATTTAAAAATTGATACAGAGAAAAATCAATACGGAGAAAAATTATTTGTTTACCCCACAAATTCTATAAATAGATGGTTTTATATTTTTGATGCTATAAAAACAGGACAAGAAATAATAAAAGGGAAAAAACTAAACAAAGATAACTCATATATAACAACACAAGATCCATTTGAGACCGGTTTAACTGGATGGTTTTTGTCTTTAAAATCAAAAATAAAACTCAATGTTCAGATACACACAGATATTTTTAGTCCATATTTTAAAAAAGGACACATTTTAAATTTATTAAGAATTTCGATTTCCAATTTTATAATACCAAAAGCTGATTCTATTAGAGTTGTTTCAAGAAGTATAAAAGATTCTGTTATAAATAAATTTAATGTAGATAAAAACAAAATCACAATACTTCCAATCATTGTAAATAAGGAAAAAATTATAAATTCTGAAATTGTTGAAGATTTGCGCAAAAAATATCCACAATTTGATTTTATATTTTTATTAATTTCTCGTCTTGAAAAGGAGAAAAATATCCTGACAATAATAAAATCTTTTGCTAATGTAGTTAAAAATAATCCCAGAGCAGGTCTGATTATTCTCGGAGATGGAAATTGGAGAAATATTTTAGAGAAACTTGTTAGAAGTCATAAATTAGGGGTAAATGTTATTTTTGAAGGATGGAAGAACGATGCTAATTCCTATCTAAAAACAGCCGATGCGCTTGTCTCAGCTTCATTTTATGAAGGTTATGGAATGATATTTATTGAGGCCGTTTTGTGCGGCTGTCCGATAATTTCTTCAAATGTTGGGATTATAAAAGAAGAATTTAAAGACGGGGAAAATGCTTTAATATGTGATGCTACAGATGAAAAATGTTTTTTAATGGCGATGACAAAATTAATTACTGATACAAATTTGAAATTAAGAATTACAGAAAATGCCAAAAAAATTCTGAACGAAGAAAATATTATTTTAGATAAGAAAAAATATTTGAAAAAGTATAAAAAACAATATGAATCCCGTTAGAGATACTATATTATGTTTTATTGAACATTTATGTAAAAATTTATATATGAAATTAGGGTATACATTACAAATTACAAACTAAACTACGGAAACCTAAAGGTTTCCTATCTCTAACAGGATGAATAAAATAAAAATAAATAAAAAAGGGCTAAAAATAGGTTTTATAGGACAAGGATGGGTTGGTAAAAATTGCGCGGATGATTTTGAAAACAGAGGGTTCGAAGTTGTCAGATATTCTCTTGAAGATGAATATGTGGGGAATAAAGAAAAAATAAAAGAATGTGATTTTGTTTTTATAGCAGTCCCAACACCAACAACGCCAGAAGGATTTGATGTTAGTTTTGTAGAACAGGTGGTTGAATTAGTAGGTAAAGGAAAAATAGCAATAATAAAATCTACAATAATCCCAGGAACCACAGAAAAACTACAAAAAGAAAATCCCGACATTTTTGTAATGCATTCACCGGAGTTTCTTAGAGAAGCAAGCGCGGCGGACGATGCGGCACATCCAGTTAGAAATATAATAGGTATACCGGTAGACAATAAAGAATATAGAGGAATAGCAAAAGACATATTATCTATATTACCAAAAGCGCCATATGAATTAATTTGTAATTCCAAAGAAGCCGAAATAATAAAATATGCAAATAATTCATTCCTTTATTTTAAAGTTGTATTTGCAAATATTTTGTATGACTTAGTCAAAGAAAGTGGTATGGATTGGAAAGTTGTGAAAGAGGCAGTAACGGCCGATCCAAGAATAGGCAGTTCTCATATGGAACCCATACATTTTAGCGGTCGCGGTGCGGGGGGCATTGTTTTATAAAAGATTTTGCTTTGTTTTCTAAAATGTATAAGGATGTTGTTGATAATAAAAGAGGTTCGGATCTTTTAAAGGCGATGGAGGAAAAAAACAAAGAATTATTGAAAGAAAGCAATAAAGATTTAGATTTATTAGCAGGTGTTTATGGAGAGATATGAAACTATTAATAATTACACAAACAATAGATAAAAAAGATTCGGCACTCGGTTTTTTTCATAAGTGGGTTTTATCTCTTTCCACACAATTTGAGCATGTAGAGGTTATATGTCTTAAAAAGGGGGAATATAATTTTCCACCAAATGTGTCAGTATCTTCTTTGGGGAAGGAACTTGGTAATAGAAGTAGAATTCAATACATATTGCGTTTCTATCGTTTAATATGGAATTTGAAGAGGAAATATGACGGTGTGTTTATACATATGAATCAAGAATACATTCTGTTAGGGGGTCTTATTTGGACCATATTGGGAAAAAAGGTTTTTATGTGGAGAAATCACTATGGTGGAAGTTTTTTGACAGATATTGCCGCCGCTTTTTGTAATAAGGTATTTTGTACCTCTAAATTTTCGTATACCGCTAAATATAAAAAAACAGTTTTAATGCCCGTAGGCGTTGATGTTGATTCCTGTAAAATGGATGTATCAATTGATCGCATTCCCCGGTCGGTATTATTTTTAGGACGCCTTGATGAATCAAAACGGCCGCATCTTCTTATTGAGGCCTTCGGGATTATTGCAAAGCAGGGGATTAAATTTAATGCAACATTTGTCGGGGGTCCTTCTAAGACGGATTCAGGGTATCCAATTAGATTAGAAAAACAGGTTGAGGAATTGGGAATCAGAGACAAGGTAAAGTTTGTTGGAGCCGTTCCCAATACTGAAACATTCCGTTATTACCGTTCTCACGATGTGTTTGTTAATTGTAGTAAAAGCGGGATGTTTGATAAAACGATTTTTAAATCTGTGGCTTGTGGTTGTTTAACGATAGCAACTAGTCGTGACTTCGGAGATTTAGTAGGCGATGAATTTATTTTTGCTGATAATGATTCCAAAGCTCTTGCTGAGAAGCTCAAAAGATTTTTAACCGTTTCTTTTCAGGAACGGGCCCAATTTATGGAAACACTCGCAAGTTGTATAAAAAATCATAGTTTGGAAGCATTAGTTATTAAGCTAAAAGAAGAAATAGATATATGAGTGTAGAAAAATTTGAAAATGAAAAGTGGAAAGGAAAAGACCAGCAGATTGTTTTTAGACACAAAATGGCTTTGAAAATGATAGGTTCAGGGAGAGTGTTGGATATTGGCTGTGGTGACGGATTGTTTTTAGAAATGTTAAAGAATGTCACTTCTGAGGGTGTTGATATATCTGAAGAGGGAATTAAAAAGTGTATTGAAAAAGGTTTAAATGTTTTTTTGTGTGATTTTTCTAAAGATAGATTACCGTTTTCTGATAATGAATTTGATTATGTTGTTATGCTTGATGTCCTCGAACATCTTTATGTCCCCGAAGAGTTATTGAAAGAAGCGATCCGTGTTTCAAAAAAATACGTCATCATCAGTGTTCCTAATTTTAGTTCTTTACCTGCCAGAGTTCAAACGCTTTTTGGCGGGGTTCCCGAAAATAATAGACCGAAAAAAGGACATGTGTACTGGTTTAATTTAAAAATTTTAGAGGAAATGTTAAAAAATAATGATTTAAAAATAGTTGATATAAAAATGAATTCGTTTTGGGGTTTGAATTTTCTCACTAGAATATTTCCGTCACTTTTTGCTCTATCCTTCATTCTTAGAATGGAGAAGAGTATTGTATAACTCTAAGTATTTCTTATACATTTTTTCGTTAGAGAAATTATTTACGATTCTTTTTCTAGCATTTTGACTCATATTATTATGTGAGTCTTTTGATAAGTTAAGAATATACTCAACTCCTCTTTTTAAATCATTTATATTATTGTGTTCAGCTACATATCCTGTTTTTTTGTGCATCACAATTTCAGGAATAGCATCTACATTGTATGTAACCACCGGTGTACTACAAGACATTGCTTCCGCACACAAAAGACTGAAGGAATCTGCTTGAGTTGGGTTGAGAAAAATATCAGCAGAGGAAAGATATTTTGCAAATAAATTTCTGTTCTGTGTCAGCGGAAGACACACATAGTTTTTATTTTCTGTTTTTATGTGAGGATCTCCAATTTCTACAAAAAAGACATCATTATTATCAATATAATGATTAACTATTTTATTTGAATCTGATAGTCCTTTTATCCCGAACATTACAACTTTTTTATCTATAGGTATTCCAAGCTCTTTTCTTGCATCAATAAATCTAAAATTTTCTATATCAACACCATTATAAATACGTATTATTTTTTGATCCCCAAGGATACTTTTTTGTAGTTCTTTTTTTACCCAGTCTGATACAGCTACAACATATAATTTTGATTTATCATAAATCTTTTTTTTGCCTTTAATAGATTCGGAGTATTATCCCAAAGAAAAAGTAAGAATTTCTTTTTGTTAGGATTTCTTAGTGTAGCATTATCGCTTGCAAAACCAGTGATTGCCCAGATGTCGTGCATTGTCCACACAACAGGCTTTAGTTTAGACATTTTTTTTAACATTCTTAAGTCAAAAAAGTTACTGTGAAGATTATGACAATGGACAATATCGGCCTCTTTGAATTCCTTTGTTTTTAGCAAATAGTTAGTCCAAGCAAATTTAAGGTCATTTGCAAAAAGCTTAACAAGCCAGTCTTGGTAACGCTTTCTGGGGATTTTAAAGACATCTAGTTCATTTGAATACTTATATCGTACAAATGTGTTAACGGTGTGTCCGTCAGCCTTGAGTCTTTTTCTGAGCTCCCACGACACGAGAGCCGCTCCACCTTTATTATCTATTGTTCCTAATACGAATATTTTCATAGGCATTTTTTAATAAAATCCTCAGCCAATTTCTTAGAAGTAAGTTTTTCTTTATAAAGTTTATAACCCTGTTCGGCTATTTTCTCAAGTATTTTAGGATTGTTTTTTAAGTAAAGAATTTTTTCTGCCAGTTCATTTGGATTTGCAGGTTCAACCGCGATACAAGTTTCATTTTCTTTTAAAAGTTCAAGAACGCTGGCATTTCTTCCGGTGAGATAAGGAAGTCCAAGCGCTAAACTTTCAAATAATTTACATGGGAGAGTTCTATATAACCTTGGATGATTTGCTAGTTGCCCTAAGCTGATATGACACCCAAGCATTTTTTCTTGCAGTTCCTTATATGAAATTTTTTTTGAAATCAATCGGAAATTTTTAGGTTTCAATTTATCTATTAGTTCTCTATATTCTCTATGTAAGAACCCATGGCCAATGAGTAAAAAATCTATATCTTCGTTCTCTAATAATTTTGCTGTTTTTACAACAGTTAATATTCCAGATTCTGGTAAGAATCTTCCTCTAAAAAGAACAGTAAATTTTTTATTTTTTTCTATACTTTTATCAATAAAAAATTCCTTCTCATCTACTCCAGCCCATGCTCTGATGAGTTTTTTTCTTGGGACAAAAAAAAGTTTATGAATATAATTAATCTGAGAATTGCTTTCTAAAAGTATTTTTGATGATAATAGAAATGAAACAAAATCTTTAAACCACCAAATAAAAGCTCTAATAGATATTTTTTTATTTGTATATTTTGATATTACATTTGCTTCATATTGTGAAAATCCGCCGTTATATATAATCTTTTTTGAGGTCATCAATCTCATAATTGGGACAAAATGTGGAGATGTAAATCCTACTATCACAACATCATATAGATGTTTTTGTGGCCAGAAATTTTTTACAATTTTTATATATTTATCAATACCCAGAGCTCTTTCCTCATATTCAAAAACCTTGTGGCCGTTTTCTCTAAGGCCGTCTATGAGATGTCTATTCTGCGGGTATGAATTGTTCACGCTTATATAATAAAATCTCATCTTATTTTTTAGGTTTTGCTTCAATAAAAATTCTTCCATCTTTTTCTTCTTCTAATATTTCTAATTTATAAGAGAGTGAAGAAAGAAAATATACCACATTAAACATATTTTTCATTGAGTGGATTTCCAAGAAAATAATTGGTTTTTTGTTCAGGAGTATATTTTTAGCACCCAACAGAACAAGAAACTCTGCCCCTTCCACATCTATTTTGATAATATCAGGAGCGTCCTGAATTTCTAGTTTTTCTTTAAAGAGATCCGTCGGTATAGTTTTTACATTTGTTTCTGTAAAACCTCTTTGTTTAAATGCTTCTTTGTCCCATATAGGATCAGCAGTATCAATAAAACCACCGGAACTTCGCCCACTTTCTATATCTTCACTCATATTAAATTTTTCAAAACCAAAATTATCTGAGACCGCGATATCAAATACTGAAATGATTTTTCTTATGTCCTCATTTTTTTCTAAAATGATTTTAAAACGTTCTATGTTTTTTGGGTTTGGTTCAAAAGAATAAATTTTACCATTAGGGCCAACAAGTCGGGCAAAATAAATAGAGTGGAATCCTATATGTGCGCCAATATCAAAAACAATTTTTCCCTCTAAATTTGTTTTACTCAAACGATCAAAAAGAAATTTATCATAAGTATTATTCATAATCTTTTTTTGCCATAATCCTGATGGGTCAAAAAATATTTGTATACCATTGAGAGGATTATATGTGAGAGTATTCCATATAGGAGAAAAAGTTTTTGGTTTTACCAAAAACTTTCTCAAAAGCATATATATGATAGGTGGTGTAATTTTTTTGATAAATTGCTTCATTTTCTAAAGTTACATATAATGACACTAATAAATCGTGTTAATAATATATTACCTTTTTGTATACAAAAAAGCACTAAAGCATGAAAAATCAGAAAAAAATGTTTCTAATATTTCATGGTAGATTTCCAAGCGAGAAGGCCGCCTCTATATTTACGGCAGAGAATTGCTCGGCTTTCGCTAATTTAGGATGGAAGGTAATTCTGCTCGTTCCTCGGAGAACGGGGCGTCTTAAAAGAGATCCTTTCTTATACTACTCCGTACCAAATAATTTTTCTATTAAATATCTTCCCGTTATTGATTTATTTAGTTTCTCAAAAGGAATTGCTTTTGTTATTAGTTTTATAACATTCTCTGTTAGCACTTTCTTCTTTTTATTAAAGAATACAAAAAAAGGGGACATAATTTATTCGAATGAAACATTACCACTACTCCTATCATCTTCTGTGCTTGAAAATACATTTTATGAGATGCACGATTTTCCAGAATCTAATTTTTGGTTCCACAAACTTTTAATGAAAAGAGTTAAATGGGTATTAATTCATAATAAATGGAAAGTTGGTGAGGCAATAGAAAAACTGGAGGTCTCAAAAGATAAAATTTTATATCAACCAAATGTAGTAAATATGAAAATGTTTGATATAGACATTTCAAAAAAAGAAGCCAGAGAAAAACTTAATTTGCCTAAAGATAAAAAAATTATTGTATATACAGGACATTTGTATGGCTGGAAGGGAGCTGGTGTATTGGCTGACTCATCTAAATATTTAAACGATAATTTTCTTGTTGTTTTTGTTGGAGGCACCCCTGATGATGTTAAAGATTTTAAAAAGAAATATATTGAAAACAAAAATATTTTGTTCACAGGACACAAAGAACATAAAGAAATTCCGATATGGCAAAAGTCCGCAGATATTTTAGTTTTACCAAACACTACTAAAGAAAAAATATCAAAGTATTATACTTCGCCGATGAAATTGTTTGAATATATGGCTTCAAAAAGAGCCATTATTGCAAGCGACATTCCCTCTATTAGAGAATTAGTGAATGATGATATGGTTTATTTTGTTGAGCCAGACAATCCTTTAAAATTATCGGAGTCAATAAAGGCATTAGTAGGTAATATTGATTTACAAAACAAATTATCTAAAAACGCATATAATAAGATTGTAAATCAAACTTGGGACAAAAGGGCAAAAACAATAACAGAATTTATCAACAATCTCTAACATGATATACCTCTTTATGCATATAATCATGTTATAAACCAAACTTGGGACAAAAGGGCAAAAACAATAACAGAATTTATCAACAATCTCTAACATGATATACCTCTTTTCTCTAATTCGCGCGAATAGGCGAATAGATGATGTTGATGTATAATATTTATATATGAACTATAAAGAGGCGGAAAAAATACATAAAGCATTAGCAAATCAAAGGAGATTAATGATAATTCATTTGTTGTCAAAAAATGGAAATATGAGTGTGGGTGACATTTCAGAAAAAATAAGATTATCATTCAAGGCAACCTCAAAACATATGTTGATTTTAAAAAACGCTAATATTGTTGATAACGAACAAGTGGGTCTAGAACAATTTTATTTCTTAAAAGGTAACATTGATCCCATAATTAAAAAAACTATTTCCACTTTTTAATTTTTTTTTACCACTTCTTATTTTTTATTCTTTCTTCTCTCTAATTTGTGCGCCTACCCGCCCCTACCTGCGCAGGCAGGTCTTTGGAGGGAATAGGCGAATAGATTTTCAATTTTAATAATGCACCATTGTGCAGTATTTATTTTTAAAGTATTTATTTTTGTCTGAATAGTAATTCCAGTCCATTTTTTCTTTATTGAATACTATATGGGGGATATCTCCAAAATATGACGCTAAATTTCCAAACGAACTATCCGACCCCAAGATTGTTTTCGTTTTTGACAACAGAAACAAATCTTCAACCGGGCCCATGTGTGATATCTTATATTGTAGTCCCATAAATTGTTTCTCGTCTATTTGTCCATCGGATGTAATAATAAACACAACTTCACTATGACTTTTTTTAATAAAATTAAGATATTCATCCATAATCTCTCTAACTCTTTTTTGTTCTATATAAAAACGGCCATCTTTGAATATTTTGTAATCTCCTTGTCGTATATGAACTCCAACTAAATGTTTGTTTATATTTTTACCTAGAAAATGTTCTACGTTTTTTTCTATCTTTGGTATTGGTTTGAAATATTCTAAAATTTCTTTTCTGTATTTTTTTATTCCTTCAGGATTTCTAAAAAGCCAACCTTCAAAATAAAGTGTGTTTTTTGTAGTATCTAAATGGTCTTTTATAGAAGGGGGAAGATAATAAACTGTATTATTTGAGTTTATAGATGATACAATACTTCCTTTTTGAAAAATGCGCATTAAAAAAACATATAACTTATACATATTTCTCCATATTTGTCTTTTGAGACCACTCCTTCTTTTTGTATAGTTGGCGAACGGTTTATAAAGCAACAGATTTAAAATTGGCGAACATTTAATATTAAAATTACATCCATATTCAAAAAAGGAGGGATTTATTATTTGGGCATTTATTTCTTTGGCATAGGCATAAATACTAATATAGTTCCACAATTGGTTTGTGAGTTCTCCACCTCCATGTTTTAGTATGATTATCTTTTTCATATTTTCTTAAAATAATAAAGACCAGTTCCAAACCCTTTTTTCTCATCATATTCATTAAACATTTCATTGCCGTAAACATACCTCTCTTCTACAAGTTTTAATGATGAAAAAAGTTCTAAAATATAATCTCTTGTAAAAGCTCTATGAGCGTTAAAGTAAACTTTATTTTCTTCATCCACAGGAACACTTATATATAAATCACCGCTTTTTGCTAACACTCTAACTAATTCTTTTACAGCTTTCTCTGTTCCAAATTGGTCTAGCTGGTCTCCGTATCTACCAAGCCCAATATGTTCAATAACACAAATTGAACTCAGTGAGTTTATTGAATTATCAGGGAAGGGAAGATTTAAAATACTGCCTTTCTTAAAATTTAATTCTGGCAAGACAACTTCTGGGGGTCTTATATCTATCATAGTAGTAGGAATAAATTGAGAGATTATTCCTAACATTTTTAAATCAGAACCTACATCAAAATGTTCTTTTGGTTTGTTTTCAAAAATTTTTCTAGCACACCATGAATTTTGATAAAAATAAACAGAGTCAATAGGGGTAGATTTAGTTTTGTCGTATATTCTTGGGTAGAGATCTTTGGGATTTAGTTTAAAGTTTTTATTTTTATTATTTTTTTTAAATTTTTTATAGTCACTAAAAAAATCTATCAAGAGATAGAATCTTTTTATCAGACAGGGTTTATTTAAAAGAGATCTGCCAGACATCACTAATATTTTTAAAGCATTTATTTTTTTTAATTTTTCTTTCATTTATTAAGGAGTATAACATTTTGATGACAGGCAATAAAGTGCTATAATAACTAAATAGCTCTGTATTTTATTTGATTATGAAGAGACAAATTACAAATTTAGTGCTTGGATCAGAGGGGTTTATTGGTAAACCTTTTTGTCTTTTTTTAGAAGAACTTGGGGAGAAAGTAGTTCGTTTTGATATAAAAAACGGTGAACATGAAGACATACGAAATGTTAAGATACCATTTAAGGGTATTGACAGAATTTATTTTTTTGCGTGGGATGTCGGTGGAGCTAAATATCTTTTCAAAGAAGATACTTTATTGGGGCAACTTGACTGGAACATGAAGCTCCTTCAAAACACAATGCCACAGCTTAAGAAATCTGGTGTCCCATTTCTTTTTCTTTCAAGTCAATACGCAGAAGAGTATGGGACTCCATACGGTGCTTTAAAAAGACTTGGAGAGATCTGGACAAAGATTTTACCAAATGGTTATTATGCGAGACAATGGAATGCATATGGTACTATTGAATCAGAAAATATAAAAAGCCATGTTATTTGTGATTTTATACATCAGGCCATAACGACAGGAGAGATTAAAATGCTTTCAACAGGAGAGGAATATAGGCAATTTACACATCTAGAGGACTCTTTTCGAGCATACCACAAAGTTTTATCAGAAGGTATTAGAGGAGATGTTTATAATATAAATTCTGGAGAATGGACAAAGATTATTGATCTCGCTAACATGATAGCCGAAGTAACTGGCGCGAAGGTTAAACGTGGAAAGAATAAATCAGTAGATCATAGAAAGATATTTTCATCTTACAGAAGGGTCCCTGGGTGGAAGCCAAGAATAAAGCTTAAGAGTGGATTATCTAAACTTATTAAAGAATATAGTAACCAGAGAAATAAGACCACTTTAAAAAAATCAATTAAATAATGTCTTCCTTAAATTTCATATTAGGGACTCCCCAATTTTCGTTTTTTTCTTTGTAAGGTATTTTTTGAGACAGCATTTTATTTATTGTTTTTCTGTATATACTCATTTCTATCTTTGGTCTATTTGTTTGTCTTACTTTATGACTTATATGATAAATAGGGTATGAAAGAATTTTTTGTTCTACATTTAGACAGTATAAAAAATAGAGAATGTATCCGTCAACAAAACCATGTACTGGAGCAGTATCATACCCACCAGCTTTTTCCCAAAGGTCTCTATGCATAAGTAGGAAATCTCCTGCAGCACGCTCATGTAGTACTGTCTCATCAGTCCCGTCAGTTTTTTTGTTTAGTATCGGACACATAAGAATACTTTTTTTGTTTCTAGAAGTTAAAACTCGCTTTATCCAAGCAAGCCAAGAACGGTATTGGGTTTTGTTATTTAAAAAAACCATAAAAACATTAGATGACGCATGTGCCAGAATTTTTTGAGCAGAGTTTTTTTGGTCAAACCAATTATCAGTGATATCGTGACGGTTTGTTCTGTAGAAAGTGTTTTTTTGTAGTTTCATTTTTGCAATCCATTTTATTAAATCTTTACTTAGTATTATATCGGGATTCATTGATAGAATAAATTCTCCACTTGCTCTGTGGATGCCAATATTTTTTGCTACAAATTCAAATATGGGCATTTTATTGGACCCTTCCAAATTTTTATGAAATGTTTCGGGTACTTCAATGAAACGGTATGAAAGAAATTTATTAGATTTATTTATATTAAGTTCATCAGAAAGACGGGGCTTATTTAGCGGAGGATTATATTCTACAATAACAAGTTCACTCGGAAGTTTATGTTTTTCTACAAGAAAAGAGAGAACTTTTATAAATGTGTTAATTCTATTTATTAGATTTTCACCATAGTTATCATTTCTGGCAGTTACTACAAAAGATATGTAAGGTTTATTTTTCATATATTTTTATATCTTTCATTTTGATTTTCTACTCTCCATAAATATAGAGGGATAAAAAATGTATAACTATTTTTAAATGTTTCTGCTACTTGAAAATTAAAATCTCTATCAGCACCACGTCCCATAAAAGATGGCCATATTCTATCCTTTAATTTTCTAAATTGTACCTTTTTTATAACCTCTCTTTTGAATAGGGGAGAGTTGCCTGTTCCAGGATATGTTTCAAGGGAGCCAAAAAATAATTTGTTTATAATTCTTTTTCTTTTTAAATGAAACGGAATTAATTTATTGAGTGCCTTTGATATTTTTGGTATTAAACCTTTTGATCTTTGGGACATCTTGTATAATTCTTTTGATTTTAACATTTCTGTGTAAGATGAAATATCTAGTTTTTTGTTAATGTATTTCTCATCAAACTTTTGCCAATCGAGACAAACATGTGAAGCATTATATTTTTTTAATAATTCGTATTGAACTTCTATCCGGTTAAGAAGGGAAGCATCGTCAGCATCTTGGAATGTTATATATTCTCCTTTTACATATTTAAATCCAGTATTTCTTGCCAAATATCCAGCATTTATATTTCTATTAAGTTTTTTATCAAAACGACATAAGTCAACAGGAGATTTTATTAACTTAATTCTTTCGTTTTTTATTTCTTCTACTATTTTATATGTGTTGTCTGTGCTGTTATCGTCTACAATAATTATCTCTAAGTTTTGATATGTTTGGTTAAGTATTGAATTAATAGCTTCTTCTATAGTGGAGGAGTTGTTATGTGTTGGTATTATTACTGAAATAAGAGGTTTGTTCATATGTGTAATATGTTTGTCACAAAATCTTCATAGTGTTTTTTAAAAGTCTCTATAGTGTGATGTGTATTTGCATATTCCCATGTATTAAGAGACATTTGTTTCAGTGTTTGTGTTGGTAGTGTAGAAATAAACTCAATTTCTTTTCTTATTTCTTCTTCTGTACAATTTTCTAGCGTAATACCAAAGTTGTTAGAATTAATTCCAGATTCTTTACTAATAATCGGTATTATTCCTGCGTGCATTGCTGTTATTACAGATCCTGCCTGACCTTCAGACGAAGATGGATATACAACAGCCAGGGTGTTGTTTGTTATTTCTTTAAACTCTTTGCTTCCAGGACTTATTCTTCCATGAAAATGTATATTTTTTGTTTTAAACAATTCTTTTTTGTATAAATTAGCGAAATCTTTTTCAGAATGAACTGGGCCACATATGTGTAATGTATAATCTGGCATTTTATTGAAAAGTTCAAGTAGAATATCTAACCCCTTATGAACTGCACCACCACCACCAATCCATAGAAAATTTTTTCTTATTGCATCAAAATTTTTGTGTGTAGGAGATTTAAAATGTACTGTTGTACTAATAGGTATAGAATAAATATCTTTATGTATGTGGGAATAAGTAGAGTGTGTATGTTCATTCCCCAGTCCTTCTAGATGATCAGCTTTTTCTGCATTTTGATGTGGTTCTGTAACTCGTCTCCTTTTAAGATTTACACCCCTTCTTTTATGTAGTTGTTCCAAACGATTTTGCTCGGCTTTGTTATGAAATGAATGGTGTGATTCCACTATATGCATAATCATAGTCGTGTTTGGTAGCATTTTTCTAAGTCTTTCTATATTACTTTTGATATCTATTAAAAAAGCATAATGTTTTTTGGGGATAAATATTGTATTGGTTGCATTTATTACGTCAACATCGTAACCTTTTTTACTAAAAATATCTGCGATAACCCAACACTCTTGATAGTTACTATGTAGGAGGGATCTTTGTTCGTGGAGAGCAATAGTAAACGGTTCTGTTATATAAGACAGAAGTATATTACCAACTTTGTTTCCTTTATGGCGTACTTTAACAACTCCGAATAGTTTGTTGGTGACTTTGTTTCTATATGCCCACAGTGTGTCAAAAAATTTATTCATGATATTTACTATTAGCTTTCATCCAAATTTCTAAACAAACCAATGACCATACTTTGTAATATAGTTCTTTTTGTCCCTTATAAAATCGCTCAATTATATTAATAACCTCATCTTTTTTTAAAAATTTATATATTTCAGTGTCTTTATTAAACAAATCTAATATGTATTGAGCTATGTCTTTTTCTTTTATCCACTCTTGAACAGGTGCGCCAAAGCCCTGTTTACGACGGTAAACAAATTCTTTAGACATACTGTCGGATAATATATCTTTTAGTATTATTTTTCCCTTATGTTTATTCATTTTATATTCAGTTGGGATATTATACACAAACTCGGCTAGCTCTGTATCTAAAAAAGGGGAACGGATTTCTAGTGAGTGCATCATGCTAGTTCTATCTATTTTTGACAGAAGTTGACCAGGAAGATATACTAAAATATCAAATAAATTTATTTTTTTTAGTAGATTTTTTTCTTGTTCTATTTCTTTTGGTATAAAATTTTCATTCACTACATCAGGATTTTTCCATATTTTTTTTCTTTCATCTTTTGTGAATACAGAAATATTTTTTATATATTCTTTAAAGGGGGTTGAAAAAAAGAAGTTTTTTAATTGGACAATTTTGCGGGTGTTCCAATATTTCCAATACCACCCATAGCCCATAAACAATTCGTCTGCTCCGTCGCCGGACAATGCCACTTTTACTTTAGAGGAAGCGAGTAAGGACACGAGATGTTGTGGAAAGTTGGACGAATCTGCATGTGGCTCGTCCATATATTCTATAACTTTTGTGAGTTCTTCTATTGAAACACAAGGAGTTTCTAATGTGTGGTGGTCGGTGCCGATTGTTTCTGATGCCCGTTGGGCATATTTTGATTCATCCGATGAGTGTCCTGTGTATGACACAGAAAAAGTTTTAATAGGTTTTGTAACATGTTGTTGTGCTCGTTCTGTTACTAGGGTTGAATCAACACCTCCGGAAAGAAGAGCGCCAATTTCTACATCTGCGATAAGTCTCTTTCTTACAGCTTTATTTATAAGTTCATTAATTTTTTTCTTTGCGTTTTGATATTGGATATTAATTAGTTTGTTCTGTAGAGACCAATATTTTTTTATTTTTACATCTCCATTAATATACAAAAGAATATGGGCAGGTGGCAGAACATGTATATTAGAATACACGCTTTTCCACGGGGGTATATACATTAGAGATAGGTAATTATCTATAGCACCATAATCAATAGTACCTCTTATACCAATTTTAAAGAGTGCCTTTATCTCTGAGGCAAAAATGAACTGACCTTCATGCAAGGTATAATAGAGTGGTTTTTTACCAAATCTATCTCGTGCAGCAAAAAGTTTTTTTGTATCACTATTCCAAATAACAAAAGCAAACATTCCATCCAAATATTTTGGACAATTAGCCCCATATTCTATATATGTTTTGAGTATTACCTCGGTGTCCGATTTTGTAGAAAAAACATATCCTTTCTTTTCAAGATCTTTACGAAGTTCCTGGTAGTTATAAATTTCACCATTAAAAGTTATTGTAATATTATGCGTATTGTCTTTCATTGGTTGATGCCCTGTATCTAGATCTATAATAGAAAGTCTTGTTTGACCAAGAACACAAACATTATCTGAAAAAACCCCCGAATCATCTGGTCCCCGTTTATTTAACACAGAAAGCATGTTATTAACAGAATTAACATTATCTGCAATTGTTCGTTTATTATTTTTTATTATTCCGGCAATACCGCACATATAAGTCTATAAAGTTAAAAGTTTATAAAGTCAAAAGTATGAAATTTATTTATTAAAAATATTTACATTTTAACCCATGTTTCTGGGATTATATCTTTAGGTGCCCAAGATTCATTTTTGAACCATTTTTTTGGTGCAATTACAATTTTACCTTGGTTTTCATTTAACCACGCACCCCACCACCCAAAAGAACTGTTTACTATTATATTATGTTTACATTTTGACATTAAAATCACTTCTTCATGACTTTCTAAATTTATATCTGACACAAACACATGTTCATGTTTAATTTTTAGATTGTTTTTAGCCCAATTAATATCATCTGAAAAAATAAAAAAATAAGGATTTTCTATTTTTTCTGTGATAAGGGCAATTGCTTTATTGTAATAATCTAAATTACATACACCATAATTTTCTACGAGTTTCTTGTTCGAAATATAATCACCTCTTCTTACATGCAATGACACAGCATTAGTTGTTTCTATTTCTTTTAGTTTTTTTAAATATTTTTCATTCTTGTTTTTAATAGTAAATTCTTGTAAAAGTATGTTTCGAATATCTTTAAAATACTTTTCGCTTTGCCAATAGCCATCTAAATATATATTATCTTTTAAATCGAGAATTTATGGATTAAAACCATAACTTTTTTCTGTGATATATATTGAATCATTTGCAAAAAGTGGATTATAAATATGTCCTAAGATTCTAATATGGATTTTTTTATATTTTCTAAAGTATTGAATTTCTTTTTTGGAGGCGATGTCAGCATCAATATTGAAATTTTTTAATAGAAAACTTCTTGATGTTGTATTTGGATAGTTTTTATCAAAATGTGTTATATCCAACTTTAATTTAGTTCCATTTATCTCGGCGACTCTACGCCCAGTTGCATATTGGAACATTTGATTACCTATTCCACCCATTAATTTGATTATTATCATATTTTATGACAGATTCTTATAATATCACCAGAAATTTTAAATTCTAAGTTATTGTTTTTACTCAGCACATATTTTCTAAGATTTTCAATGGTTGGATAATCTTTAGTCCCGTTAAAACACCTAGCATCATCAACAAGAATGACATCGTTTATATTTTTTCTTTGGAAAATATTTTCTAATTCTTTTATAATTGGTGTTTCAAGTAATCCTCGTGCAGTTATTCCTTTCGAATAATGTGCATCTAACCAAAATAAGCAAGGGGTATCTATTTTAACAAGTATTTGTTGAAGTATGTCCCCGCTATCTCCTTGGAAAAGTTGTACTTTTTTATTATTTTTGAATTTTTCTTTTGCTTTTTCAAATAATGAAATACTTAATTCTATTGAATAAAGTTTATTAAAATGATTTAACATTGCCATAATCATCTCTCCTTGGTATGTTCCAGTTTCTAACAATGTGTGAATGTTATATTTCTTTTTATAAAAAAGAATTGTTCTCTCTTTTCTTTTGTGAGTGAAGTGTTGTTGTAATATATTTTTTTTATTTTTGAAAAAAAATAGAAGCTTTTTTAGCATATTGAAAAAGAAAGTTTTCTTGATCCAAAATTTTAATTTAAATTTGATTTTTTTAGATAATATTTTTATTGAGAATATGTTTTTTAAAAAGTATTTTTTTATATTCATGTATTTTGATAATTTTAGATTTAGATTTGGTAGTTTATTAAATTCTTCTACAATAAATGGCATGGTGTCCTCCTTCAATATCAACAATTGAAAGACGGGTTTGTCCAAGTATGGAGTTTTTAACACGAACAAAATTTTTTTCATCCGGACCGCGTTTTGATAATACAGAAAGCATATTATCTATTTGCG
Source organism: Patescibacteria group bacterium (assembly GCA_018899555.1). Taxonomy (GTDB): domain Bacteria; phylum Patescibacteriota; class Minisyncoccia; order Phycocordibacterales; family 21-14-all-36-13; genus VMGX01. Next base: position 20,148 of record JAHIHZ010000014.1, on the reverse strand, counting down.
AATCTTTTATTTGCTCAGTATTTCCCAGTATTGCAATTATTCCGCACATATATTTGAGTATATAAAGTTAAAATATAAAGTCCATAAAGTCGAAAGTCAAAAGTCTATAAGGTTATCCATTCCTCAGGAATAAGATCCTTAGTATTGTTTTTTGGCGCATGAGCAAACCATTTTTTAGGCGCAATGACCATTTTGTCTTTTTTGGGGTTAAGCCATGCACCCCACCAACCGAAGCTACTATTGGCGATGATGTGGTGTTTGCAATTAGACATCAATATTAAATCCTCGCCATTTTTATCGTTATTATTTTCTACTAAGGTGAATGAATATTTCAATGACTTGAGTACCGGTAGGAAATTTTCCGCGACCCATGGATAATTATCAGAAAAAATAAAAAAATGAGGAGAGGGAAAACACTTTACGATTTGATTGATAGCCTCAATGTAATATTCTATTGAACAGAATCCATGCCACGGTATTATGTGTTCCGATGCGTATCTTCGCACATGAAGTGATATGGCGTTGGTTTCTCGGATTTTTTTTAATATGTCTTGGCTGTGTGCCGAAAGAGGATTTTTTAATGTTATTTCTTTTCGTAACTCATTTTTTATGTTTTTGAAATATTTTTCGCATTGCCAAAATCCTTCAAAATATAAGGCCTTAGACGAGAATACATCAGGATCATACATAAATGTTTTTTCAAGATAGTACCACGGAGAGAGGAGTTTATTAAACCTCAAGCGATGGTAAATGAAGCTAAAGAATGTGTTGTGCTTGCGTATCCAGATGAAGCCACACATATCAGAATCTTTTGCGATATTTTCCTGTATATTAAACTTTGATAATCCATACGGGTCTGCTTTGTAGTAGGTTGAAAAAGGTGTTATATCCAGCCTGAATTCTTTTTTTAATTGCATGGATAGAGATCGCGCAAAAGCGTATTGGAAAAGCTGATTGCATAAACCCCCATTAAGTTTTACGATTATCATTTTAATTATTTTTTTACAAACCAAAAGCAACCACAACCATAACTTTGTTTATCGGCTTGGGCTTTTGTTGCTTCTAGGATTATTCCGCTGGTTGCTGCATTGTTTGGTATAAGAGCAAACTGTTTTAGTTCAAAGTCATCAAAATAACTTACTATTTGGTCATAAGAATAAATTCGATGCGCATTAAACATAATCTTAGGTTGCCCCATTGGCACAACGAACAGAAGATTACTGCCTTTTGCGGTTACGCGCTTTAATTCTTTTATGGCTTTTAGGTCGCCATCCGGGTCCAGTGGGTCGCCATACCTACCGAGTCCTATATGTTCAATTACATGCATACAAGAGATTGATTCAACGCTACCGTCTTCAAATGGCAGAGCCGTTAAATCCCCCCGCTTTGAAGTAAGATTGGATAGATTAAGAAATGCCGGTCTGTAATCATAAAAATCTACTGGTATGAAGGCGGAAATAATAGAACAGAAATGGAGAGTCGAGGATATATCAATATGTTTTTTAGGTTTGATATCTACAAGTACTCGTGCCGCCCATGCCGGATGATAGACATAATGAACATCAAAAACCGTGTTGCTTGTGTTTTCGTTTGCGATAAAGAATATATCATCCCACGATACAGGGAACCGCTCTCTGGTTTTTTTAGATAATTCTTTGAATCTCCTGAAAGATTTTTTCAACCCGAAATACGCTTTTATTTTTGAAAATATAGTGAGCGGTATTTTGAGATGTCGCGGGTCGGTTATTTTAAGCATATTTTTTAAATTTATTGTTAATTTTTTCTTTGACATGAATTATAAAAGAACGGGGGATCCTTGAATATAAAAGTATTGCAGCAAGGGCTTTGTAGGGGGTGCCGTCTAAAGCTTCCATATGTCCGTTAAAATATCTGTTGAATCTGCCGAACGGGAACATGTGATTTTTGGGATTTTTAATTTCTATTTTTCGTATAATATTCTCTTTGTCATTTATGGTTGAGAGAGGATTGGAAAAACCGCCGTGTCTTTTTTTGAAAAGTATTCTTGGTTCTATGAATATTCCAAAATGGCTGATTGCAGCCAGACTAAAATGATAGTCAGAACCCCACTCTTGTCTTTGTGGGTATATTTCCCATATTTTTTTAATGGCAGGAAAGCGGAAAAGACTACACATTATATTGCACTTACCAAGTATTTCAGGCTGAAGTATGTAGCGAATTATTGAGATGATTCCCGGTTTTCCTGAAAGAGAGGGGAACTCGCTCAATTCTCTCAAGGTTCGTCCGAATGAATCGACATCCGCGATTCCGGTTGAGGAAATATCTATATTTTTATTATTATCAAGATTTTTTACACATATTTTTATAAATTCTTTATCCCACAGATCATCACGCCCAGCCCACATAAAGTAGTCACCTTCAGCGCGGTCAAGTAAAAATTTGAAATTAGAAAATATACCTAGATTTTTTTCTTGTCTATAATATGTGATGCGCAAATCTTTTTCAGCGTATTCCTTGCAAATTTTTTCAGTATTATCAGTTGAAGCATCATCAGAAATAAATAATTCCCAGTTTGTATATGATTGATTTATCAAAGAATCAATTGCTTCTTTAATAAATCGTTCACCATTATATGCAGGCATTCCGATAAATACTTTATTTGTCATAATTTGTTTATGTTTTTAGAATTGAACAGTTTCCCATTTCAACCGTGGTCGTACAACTCCCGGGACTTTTTGATTGAAATCATTTTTTTGAGAATTCATAATATCTTCAACCACACTAAACACAAGTGCCTCCTGTTGAGAAAGGTGAATTCTGAGAGGTTTCATCGTAGACACAACAATTTGAGCTACATAAGTTCCGTCATTTAATAAGTTTTCTGGTATCCACATAGTGGTGCGGTGTTTTCCTACTGCACCTAGTTTTTTATCATATTCTTCGTGGCTCATGAATGCGCGCTCTCCAGTTGGTGTAAAAATATGAATGTTAGGTATTGGTATATAACCATCTTTAAGGACTTCATATACAAATTCCACGCCTATTTTTTGATTTGCTGTTGCAAAGGGAATTTTATCTCTATTTTCATTTATAATTCTTGCAGAATGAAGTATAGCAACATCATCTCCAGGAGTTTCATTTTTCTCCCATCTCATTTCCGTTCCTCTAGAACCAATTTTGGTGACATAATGATCAACAACTTTCTCTGTGTCCCCGAACATCTCTATTCTTCCTTTCTCAAGCAAGATGGTTTTCTTGCAGAGTTTCTGAATTGCTGCCATGTTATGACTCACAAATAAAATAGTACGCCCCTCCGATTTTGAGACTTCGTCTAATTTTCCAAGAGATTTTTTTTGGAATTCAGCATCTCCAACGGCCAAAACCTCATCTACGATCAATATATCTGGCTCCATATGGGCTGCTACTGCAAACGCAAGTCGGACATACATTCCAGACGAGTATCTTTTTACTGGCGTGTCCAAGAATTGTTTTACCCCAGAAAATTCAACAATGTCATCAAAGCGTTCAACAATTTCTTTTTTTGTCATACCTAGGATTGCGCCATTTAAGAATATATTTTCACGACCCGTAAGCTCTGGATGAAAACCTGTCCCTACTTCTAACAGAGAAGCAACTCTTCCTGAAAGTTTTATTTCACCCGTGGTTGGTGGAGTAATTCTTGATAAAAGTTTTAACAATGTAGATTTACCAGCCCCATTAGCCCCTATAATTCCAATGATTTCACCTTTTTTGATTGTTAAATTAATATCCTTAAGTGCCCAGAACTCTTCGTTTTCTATTTTTCCTAGTATCTGTTTAGCTTTATGTTTTGCATGTTTGAATGGGTTTTTTAATATATTTGTTATAACATCTCTCAACGAAACATAGCTCCCGCGTTGGTGGGTTATGTTATATTTTTTCCCGATGTTTTTTATTTCAATAGAATTAGTCATAAAGTTTATAAAGTTGAAAGTCTAAAGTGTTTTGATAAATCCTGAAAGTAATTTCGAAATCTCAACAGATGAATTATAATATTTTTTGTATTGTTCTTGTTTTAAATATCCAAGTTTTAATGCCAGATATAACATAGACCTTACTTCTCCACACGAACCTTTGGCAATAAATAAAAATTGTCTAAATTCTTTATCACCTCTTCTTTCAAATCCTTCAGCAATATTATTCATTATTGATACAGAAGCTCTTTGAATCTGGTCTCTAAAACCAAAATCTCTACATTTTTCAAAGTCTTTGTAAATATCCACAGTTAGACTCTGGGCTTTTTGCCACGAGATTATATCTTCAAATTTATCTATTTTCATATCTTTTAGCTTTATAGACTTTATAGACTTTTGACTAAACTATGTCTGCAAAATACCTTTCTGTTTTCTTGAAAAATATAATACCTATTGCTAATAATATTAGAACAGCGATAAGAGAAATTCCCAAAAGTTCCCAATTTATTGGTTCAGTGCCAAAAAGAGCAGCGCGTGATGCTTTTATAACTCCAGTCATTGGGTTGAGCGCTAAAAGAAATGACCATTTTCCCGCAATACTTGCGGGATATATTACAGGCGTGACAAAAAGCAACATTTGTATAAAGTAAGGAAGTACATATCTTACATCTCTATATTTTACATTTATTGATGCAAGAAATAGTCCTCCCCCCATAGCGGCAATAAATGTGATTAAAAGTAATAGGGGCAATATTAATAGTATTATTGGACTCGGAGTAATATTGTAATAAAACATTAGCCCCACGAGGATTAGCGAGGCAATCCCAAAATCAACAAACTTAGTTACAACGCCGGAAATCGGTAAGATTAATCTAGGGAAATATACTTTCGTTATTATTCCAGCATTTCCAACCAGCGAATTACTTGTTTCACTAAGCGCGGAGGAAAAAAATTGCCAGAACAATAATCCAGAATATACAAAGATCGGATAGGGGATACCATCAGAAGGCATTTTTGCCAATGTTCCAAAAAAAACACTAAATACTACCATTGCCACGAATGGTTGAAAAATTGCCCAAGATATACCAACAAAAGTTTGCTTGTATTTAACTTTTATATCTCTCCATACAAAAAAGTATGCGAGTTCTCTGTATTTCCAGAGTTCCTTAATATCTTCAAAACTGAATGTTTTTTTGGGTTTTATTAAGGTGATTTTGCTCATGTGACTTTATTGACTTTTTACTTTATGGACTTTTAACTTTATAGACTTTATAAACTTTTGACTTTATGGACTTTTGACTTTATAGACTTTATAAACTTTCGACTTTATAGACTTTTGACTTTATAGACTTTATAAACTTTTGACTTTATGGACTTTATAGACTTTTGACTTTATGGACTTTATAGACTTTTGACTCTTGATGGCATTCTTTTTCTAAATCTGCTTCCGTCATCAATTTTACAAGTTCTTTAAATTTTGTAGTAGGTTTCCAGCCAAGTTCTTTTTTTGCTTTAGAATAATCTCCTTGAAGTATATCTACCTCTGCTGGACGAAAATATTTTTCATCAATCTCAATAATTATTTTTCCTGTTTTTTTATCAATTCCTTTTTCTTTCAATCCTTTTCCTTTCCAAATTATATTAATACCGAGCACTTTTCCCACTTCTTCAACGAATTCTCTCACACTATGTGATTCATTTGTGGCAAGAATAAAGTCATCAGGTTTTTTATGTTGGAGTATCAGCCACATTCCATAAACAAAATCTTTTGCATAACCCCAGTCGCGTTTAGCGTCTAAATTACCAAGGTAGAGTTTTTCTTCTTTGCCAAGTTTAATCCGCGCGAGTCCGTGTGTGATTTTTTTTGTTACAAATGTTTCTCCACGACGGGGAGATTCATGATTAAAAAGAATCCCGTTCGAGGCAAACATACCATAGGACTCTCTATAATTTTTTGTTATCCAATACGAATATACCTTGGCGCAACCATAAGGGGAACGGGGGTGAAAAGGTGTCGTTTCTTTAAGCGGGATTTCTAGCGCTTTTCCAAACATTTCACTTGAACTATTTCCGCTAAATGCAAATCTATTATTTCTATAAACAAGGAAGTTGTGATTATCTTTAATTTTTAAACACCAAACCTTGCCGATATATTTTTCTTTTTTAATATTGTATTTGTAAATTTTATTTTTATTTTTATGAGCAACTGAAATGCGATATATTGGTTTACTATTATATCCACACATTCTATTATCTTTTTTAAAATAAGTAATTATCGGCTGCTCTATTTTTAATGTTGGAATTTTATTAATTTTGTATGTCAATTCAATAAAATCTTTGGCTAACATTGGAGAAACGGTGGTATAAACATAACATTCATTTTTAATCTTTCTAACATGACCATCGGAGTCAATTAATCCTTCGAATACTCTATATAATAAATCCGGGGACAATTCTAAAATCCATTTCGGAATTTGTTTTTCGTAAACATTTTCTCCCGATAATTTAAACATCATAGACAGGGGATAACTGGAAAAATTTATAGTGTCATCATTAACAATGTATTCAATGTTATATTTTTTTAAGATTAATATCAGTTTATTTCTAGATTTATCCGCAGCTGGTAGAGCAAATTGAATAAAATTGCTTTTATATTTTACTTCTTTTAATTCGCATATTTCGGGGGATATGAATTTACCCTCCTTGTTGCGATATTTCCTAAATTCTTTTCTGGAACATTTAACTTTTGCTTTTTTATCGCCTTTAGTGTAACCGTCTCCAATATATAATCCCAACAAGTAACAAAAATCCTCGCTTTTCATCGAAGTTAAAAGATTTTTATATGTATTATCTGATTTATTTTTTAAATCAATGTATTTAGAAAAATCTATTTCGGCGACACGGTCGCCCTTCCAAGTAACAGTTGGTAGCGATAAATTGCTTGTTCTGTCATATCTTAATAAAGATGGAATTTTTTCGGCTTCAATAAAATTAATCAATTGTTCATCATCCTCTATTAACATTTTATGATTCGGCGTGACTAAAATATCCATCCTTCTGCTTTTAAAATGAATCATATCTCCTGAGTAGTCATACTTTAAAACTTTTAGTACTGGTTTTAATTCAATTTCTCTATTTTGGGGATTAAGCGAGTAAACCAAATCGCCGTTTTTGATATCTGTATATTTTTTTAATCCTTCCGCGGTTAAAACCAAAGTGTCTTCGCTATAACATGCCTGATAAAATTTTGTTTTATTTAACCCGACTTCTCTCATTGCATCAAGAATACGAATTGTTCCAAGTCCTGTTACATCTGCTGTATATTCTGGTATATCAAAACTGACGCGAACATGGCTTTGTGCCCCAAGATGGTATATTTCGTCTGGTTTTATGTCGCTTAACAAACGATTGAGATTACTTGAATCAGCAAGGTCGCCAAAATGTAGAAATAATTTTGTTCCATGAATATGTGGGTCTTGATAAAGGTGGTCAATTCTTGAAGTATTGAAAGTACTTGAACGCCTGATTAAACCATGTACCTCATATCCTTTTTCAAGTAAAAGTTCTGCAAGATAGGAACCATCCTGTCCTGTAATCCCGGTAATAAAAGCTTTTTTATTTTTAGGTTTTATAATAGTTTTCATAAAATAAATATACGAATATACGAATTATACTAATGATACTAATGGATACAAATAATTATTAGTATATATTCGTATAATTCGCATGCATTTGTATATTAGCATTTTGTTTTATACCACTCATATGTTAATGCAATACCTTTGTCCAAAGGAATTGAATGTTTCCATCCTAATTTGTGAAGTTTATTTACATTAAGTAATTTTCGCGGCGTACCGTCAGGTTTAGTTTTATCCCAAACTATTTTTCCGCTATAACCAACAACTTTTTTTATTTTTTCTGCCAATTCTTTAATAGAAAGGTCTCTACCTGTTCCAATATTTATAATTTCCGAGTCATTATATTTTTGCATAAGAAAAATACAAGCGTCTGCGAGATCATCAACATGAAGAAACTCTCTTTTGGCTTTTCCGGAACCCCAAATTACAACTTCTTTGGTGTCGTTCACTTTTGCTTCGTAAAATTTTCTAATCAACGCAGGTAATACATGAGAATTATTTAAATCGAAATTATCATTCGGACCATATAAATTTGTAGGCATAACAGAAATGAAATTAGTCCCATATTGTTTATTGTATGCCTGACACATAAAAATACCGGCGATTTTAGCTAATGCGTAATTACAATTTGTTGATTCAAGAAATCCTGTCATTAGATATTTTTCCTTTATTGGTTGTGGCGCGAGTTTGGGATAAATGCAAGAACTCCCAAGAAAAAGAAGTTTTTTTACTTTAGTAAGATAAGCGCTGTCAATAACATTAGTTTCAACAACTAAATTTTCATAAATAAATTGAGCGGGATAATTTTTGTTCGCCATAATACCGCCAACCTTTGCTGCCGCCAAAAATACATACTCTGGTTTTTCTTTTTCAAAAAATTTGAGCGTCTTATTTTTATCAAAAAGATCTAACTGTTTCCGTGTCCTTATTACTATATTGGTGTAACCAAGTTTTTCCAATTTTCTCTTTATTGCAGAACCGACAAGTCCGCGATGCCCGGCCACAAAAATTTTTGAATTTTTCCTCATATAGTTTTAATAACTTTTAACTTTATAAACTTTTGACTTTACAAACTTTAAGGACTTTATAAACTTTAAGGACTTTTGACTTTGCAGACTTTATAGACTTTCGACTTTATGGACTTTTGACTTTACAAACTTTCGACTACCTTGTTTACCATTTGTTTATTTTATTAACAACTCTTTCTTTTAATTTTAAATATGATTTTTCAACCCGCTTCTCTGTTGTAGGAGAAACAAGACGCAAAATTTCTTTTCCAAGAATACGATATTGTCCACCCACTTTGTTAGCCATGATGAGTTCTTTTTTTAGCATACGCTTAATAGTACTGTTGCTTATTTTTAGGAGTTTTTGGGTCTCGGCAGTTGTGTATACGGCATTAGATTTTATTTCTTTTGTAATCATCAATTAAGATATTAACAAAAGTGTCAAAAGGTGTCAACCGATTTATTAACCTATCCTAAATAATAAAAATAGTGTTATAATCGTGGAATAACACTATGAGCTTAAATAAAATATTAAAATATATTGTAAACACGGGAATATTTTTAGTACCATTTATTCCGCTTGTCGTGACCAGTTCATTGTTTTTCCCATTTATATCGGGAAAAAATTTTTTGTTTAGAATTATTGTAGAAATAATTTTTGGCGCATGGGCGATTCTCGCTATAAAAAATAAGGAGTATAGACCAAAATCCTCTTGGATTCTTTGGGGGGTAATTGCGTTCGTCGGAATAATTGGCGTTGCGAATCTATTTGGGGTCAACCCAATGAAAAGCTTGTGGAGTAATTTTGAAAGAATGGAGGGATGGGTTACTTTAATTCACTTGCTCGCATACTTTTTGGTTATCAGTGCAGTATTTAACACCCAAAAGTTATGGAATAGATTTTTTAACACCTCAATCTTTGTGAGCGTGTTGATAGGTTCTTATGGAGTCCTACAACTTTTAGGAAAAGTTGCTATAAATCAAGGTGGGGTTCGTCTTGATGCAACATTTGGGAACGCCACATATCTTGCCGTATATATGCTCTTCCATATTTTTCTTACCTCAATGCTTGCTTTGAGGAGATTCAATGAAAGGTACGAAAAAGGCGGAAAGATTTTTTCATTTAAATGGCTTGATGTTTTTTATTGTTTTTCAATATTAGTTCAACTTTTTATTCTTTATCATACCGCTACGAGAGGAGCAATTCTCGGATTAATTTTCGGCTGGATTATTGCGCTTTTGCTCTTTGTTCTATTTGACAAAAAGGAGGGGATTTTTAGAAAAATATCCCTGTGGAAACTAACTGGGATAGCGATTTTAATTATTGGTTTCTTTTTAATGAAGGATGCGTCGTTTGTAAAAAAGAGCATGGTTCTATCAAGATTTTCTTCAATAACCTACGAAGAGGCCACTACTGCGAGATTCCCCGTTTGGAATATGGCGCTGAAAGGATTTGAAGAAAGACCGATATTAGGATGGGGACAGGAAAATTTCAACTATGTCTTCAATAAAAATTATGAACCGAAAATGTATAATCAAGAACAGTGGTTTGATAGAGCGCATAATATTGTAATGGACTGGCTTGTTGCAGGTGGAATTCTTGGCCTTTTATCCTACCTGTCTCTTTTCTTTTTGGGGATATTTTATTTATGGAGAAAAAAAGAAAACAAAAACAGCAATGAAATCTCAAAAAATAATTTTTCTCTGCCAGATAAAGCAATTTTGACAGGGTTGTTTGTAGGATACTTTTTCAGTAATCTTTTTGTTTTTGACAATATTGTCAGTTATATTTTATTTTTCTCAATCCTTTCTTTTATATATGTGTTTAGCTCAAGCGGAAGAAAAAAACAAGATAAACCAATAAATATTCACAACGACTGGCTTAAAAACACGGCAGTTGTTCTTGTAGTCATTTTAACGATAGGTTCAATTTATTTTTTTAATGTGAACGGAATTCTGACCGGTAAATCTTTAATAAACGCTCTTAAAAACAGAGGCAATCTTGAATTAAGTTTGGAAAATTTCAACAAGGCTTTTTCTTATGGTTATCTTGGGAAAAGTGAAGCCCGCGAACAAATTGTTCAAATTTCCTCATCTCTTGCAGATGTGAATATGGATTTGGATATGAAACAAAAATTTTTTGATTTGGCCAGTAGTGAAATGACAAAACAAATTCAAGAAGACCCCGAGAATGCAAGATATGAGGTTTTCTTGGGGACATTTTTTAACAGATATAGATTATATGATAATGCGACGATTCATTTTGAAAGAGCCCTTGAACTTTCTCCGAACAAACAATCAACAATGTTTGAGTTGGGCGCGAGTTATTTGAATAAAGGTGAAAAAGAAAAAGCGCTAGATTTGTTTAAAAAAGCTTTTGAGTCGGATGAAAGTTATTTAGACGCCAGAAAAATATACGCGGTCGGGGCTATTTATAATAGAAAAGATAAATTAGTTGAAGATTTACTAATTCCAGAATTTGGCACAATACTCGTTCCAGACGATTTTATTATTAAAGCATATTTTGATACAAATCAGTTTGACAAAGTAATTCAAATAGAAAAAGAAGGTCTTAAAAAAGATCCGACAAATATTCAGGGTAGATTGTATTTAATTTCGTCATATTTAAAACAGGGGAGAAAAACGGAGGCAATAAAAGAAGTTAAAGAGGCAATTAAGGCAATCCCTTCGTTTGAAAAACAGGGTGAGCAAATAATTAAAGAAATAGAGAGTGGTTTATATAATTAATAAAGCCCAGAAAATGTTGAATTATAATGTTGAAATTAATTTTGATGAAGGTTTAAGAAGGGCGATAGAGTATTATATTAAGGAATTGAAACTCTCTAACTTTAAAATCTCTAAATGAGATTTTAAAGAATTGTGCCAGTTCCGATCCTGTTCTGAGAGTTTCAATTCCCTTGTTTTTCAGAATTTGAATCCACTTTTTTGTTGACTTTGAGTTTCATTATGATATACTGTATTGTAATGTGAGTGCGTAAATACGCGTGCTTTAAAACAAAAGTTCTGCATAAAATCCCGCTTCGCGGGATTTTATGTTTACCCCTTCATCAATTTTATTTCGGTTTATTATTTAATTCTGTATAAATATAAAGTTTTGTTTTCTCTCGCAACGCAGAGCCGGAATAGGCCGAGCGAAGCGAGTGCGTTGCCATAAGATATTGTTCAAAATTGATGTGGGGTTGATAAGGAGCTAAGCTCCCAAAATTTTAACTGCATCTCTTTCAACCTTTGAAAGATCAGAGTTTGTTGTATATGCCATATATGTATATTAATGCGCAAGGTGTTGCACTTTAGAGTTGAATGTACCCCAGTTGTTGTTGACAAGAAATATTTGATTATGTTATAATGCATATGTGAATTTAGAGGTAAATTCACATTAGTTCATTTTTTATTCATATACTCTCCTTTGGTAGCGTAGGGTTTTCCCCTGCGCTACTTTTTACATTTACACCGGATGTCTAAATGAACAAATAAATAAATAGTTGCAAATTGCTTTTTTATTTCAAATTTATTATAATTGTAATGAATTTTGCTCCTTATTAATGTACCATGTACCTCCTCCATAGACGCGGAAATTCTCAACCGCGTCTATTTTTATTGAAAAAATATCTATATAGATGTAATATGTTTTTGTTATTATGTTTTTTAATTGCGGGATCTGCTAATTGGTAGGCAACATGCCTCTGGAGCATGGAATCTAGGTTCGAGTCCTAGTCCCGCAGCCAATTAGGACAAAAAGAGTTGCTGTCTCGCTCGGGGCGGGGTTTGTCTCGTTTTTTTGAGACCCCTCCTCGCTTAAATCACTAAAATTCAGTATCATAATAATATAAATAATCAGAATAAACTTTCAAAAATGCCGATACTTCCTACAACACCATTATTAAAATTGGATTGGGCGGAATACATAGCCCAACTATTGATACCGTCCAAAAAAACCTACTCCGTAGTCAGCTTTGCTGTACTACTGGGGTTGCCAAAACTCTCGGGGTTGGCGTTGATGATTTAATAAAATAAAATGTTAGAAAAAATTTTTTCGGATAAAAATAAAGATTTAAAAGATTGAATTTAAAAAGAAAAAAGTAAAATAACATTTCATTGAAAAATAAATTATGAAAAGCATATACGATGAATATAGACCGAGAAACGAAGAGGAGCTTTGTAGCTTGTTTGAAGATTTATTGTTTTTGAGAGTAAAGGATTTTTCCCCTGAATTAGAAGAGGAAAGTGGCGAGCATAGGCTATCCAATAAAGATATTGCTTTTTTAAATAAGAATGGAATTTTAAACAGAATTTTTAGGAGATGGTCCCAGACCACCTTTGGATATGAGGGCTTGTCAAAGCATTTTGGCGGTGAAACGCCGCGCCAAGAATTAGCAAGAATAAGGCCTGGTTTAAACGAAGGCAAAGAATATTTTTCTGTTAATTTAGAAAAGGTGAGAGAGGAATGGAAAGTTATTCCCCATTATTTTTCAAGCGAATTCTTGAAAAAGGAGGGAGGTGTTTTCAGATATGGCCTAAAAAATTTAGCGAAATCCAAAAATAGCAGTTTGGTTGAACCGCAACTTGATATAGGGTTTAAGACATTTGTATATTTGTTAAAAAAAGTGGAAAAATCTAAAAATGGCACGAGGAAAAAAACAGATTTTGAAAATGATTTTGCTAAGTATTGGAATTTGTTTTTAGAGATGGGGGCTTCGCAGGTGGTTTTGAATTGCGGGATTAAATTTGATAAAGGTGAATTTAATAATGTGGCAAAGAAATTTTATAATTGCCTGATTTATTATTTTAAACAGCAGTCATATGGAGAGGATAATTATTTATCTATGGATGGAATTATATTTGCTTTATGGAATGTTTTGAGAGAAAGCAATAAAAATTTACCTTCTTTTGAAGAGGTGGCTGATATTAAATTGAAAGCAGAAAAGATGAAAAAAGACCCTCAATTTAAAAAGGCAGTCGAGGTTTTTTACAGATTGAGTAAGGCTTTTGATGCGTATATTTTATTTCCCATTGACAGATACTTTGGTTTGGCAGAAATTGTATGGACGGATAAAGGTTCTTTTTTTGAAGATTTAGGAATTACTTTTCATCTTTTGAAAAATAATTTAAAAGTGGAAAATAGCAGAGAAGAAAACGGGGATAAGTATTTAGATGTTAACGATATCGCTTTGGATTTAAAATATATATGGTTTTGTCCCTGTCGCAGTTTTAGAATGATTGGCTCGGCATTTCAATATTTTCACTAAATTAAAGTTATGAAAAACTTAAAAAATATTTAATTGAGGATAGAAAATTAATTCTTGATAATTCAACAAATTCATGGTAATATTCATAAATGAAGACTAAGAAGGATAATTCTACAAATATAAATTTTATTGAAGTACCGCCTTCAACATTTGTTCAAGAATATAATAAAAACATTCCGGACTCATTTCCTCAGGCCTCCCTTAGGATATTACAGAAGTTTAAGGAAACATACCCATCACTTTTCAAAGATAAAAGTGAATGGACGATTGATAAACATCGTAAAAAACTGATGGATTGGCTTGCCTCACATCATGAAAAATAAAGTGGGTTGATTTTAGAATTTTATAAAATAAATAAAAATAATCATGGAAAAATTTAACAGAGGTGGTAGATCTGGTGGAGGTAGTAATAGAAAATTTAGTGGAAGAAGTGAAAGAAGCGGGGGAAACAGGGGTTTTGATAATAAAAAATCTGGCAGATCTTCAATGACTAAGGCAACATGTTCTGAATGTGGTAATGCCTGTGAGGTTCCTTTTAAACCAACCGGTGATAAGCCCGTTTTTTGTAGTAGTTGTTTTAGAAATAAAGGTGAAAATTCAAATCAAAATAGATTTAGTGGGAGAGATTCAGGTAGATCTAAATTTGGAGAAAAAAGAATGTACTCCGCAATTTGTTCTGGGTGTGGAAATAAATGTGAGGTTCCGTTTCAGCCAATGAATAGTAAGCCGGTTTATTGTAGTAATTGTTTTGAAAAAAACGATAGTACAGGAAACAAAAACACAGAACAATTTCAAAAGCAATTTGAAATACTCAATGTTAAATTAGATGAAATTTTAAAAAGCTTATCACCAGAAGTTTCAAAGAAAGTTGTTGATATAAAAAAAACAACTAAAAAAACAGAAACCGCTAAGGCCAAAAAACCAGCAAGAAAAGTATTAAAATCAAAAAGCTCTTAATTCAAAAGCTCTTAATTCAAAAGCTCTGAATGAGCTTTTGAATCCACAATGTTTTTTCTCTAAATGAGTTTTTTGATTCACAATATTTCTTCAAAGAATAAAAAATAATTAGATTATCAAAAAGTGTCCAGTTAACTGGACACTTTTTGATGGTTGAATAAATTTGGCATTGTTATATCATTAAACACAACTTAGAAGTCAAATAGCTAATTAATTATAAATTTATGAATTACAAAAACTTTGTTATTTTTACGATTTTTATCCTAATTATAGGAGTTGGCATAGGTTTTATAATCGCCAAACAACTTCCAGAAGAAGATTTTGTTATTAGTGTGGGAAAAAATTTTAATCCGCTAAATGCTACATATATCATAGAAAATCAATCAATTACTCTAATAGACGGCTTGTCGGATGAAGAAATTTTCCCCGGCTCATCAGATAAAATTAAAACAATGAAATGGAATGAGCCAGTCGGTGGAGATTTAAATGGAGATGGAATAGTGGATGCGGCATTTATTCTTACACAAAATTCTGGCGGAAGCAGTACATTCTATTATGTTGTTGTTGCAATAAATGATAAGACAAGCAAAAGAACAATCGGGACGAATGCTATCTTATTGGGCGACAGAATTGCTCCACAAAACATGAGCATTGAAAATGGAGTAATTCTTGTTAATTATGCAGACAGAAAAGAGTGGGAACCGATGATAGAAATACCTTCTGTTGGTATTTCAAAATATTTTGTTTTAGATGGAACGACTTTGAAAGAAAAAATAGAAAAGACGGAAAAAACAGAAACATCTACAAGTACAGAAAATAATATATAGTTTTTTCTAATTAGAATAGTAGAAAAGTTAAAGATAAAAAATATTATATTTTAATTTTCGTGTTAAAATAAGGTCAATATTATTAAAATTAAGATTAGTGTGGGGATTCATCCCCACACCAATCTTAATTTCGTTTAAAACAGATTAGTTTGTAAAATAGAGTAAAAGTGGTGGATTTTGAGATAGATAAAGAAATAAATAAGGTCAATATTATTAAAATTAAGATTAGTGTAGGGATGAAATTAAAGGATGCAGTATTTATAATTTTTAGTACATGTCTCGCACTCGCGTTATTTTTTTTGACCGTTGGGGATGTTCGTGCACAAGAAATAAAGCCGGAATTAAATTTGGATTTTTTTTATACTGAAACTTGTCCACACTGTATAGCCGAAAATTCCTTTTTAGACAAAATAGAAGGAAAATATGAAGGGCTTATAATAAATAAATATTCTGTTGATATTCAAGGAAATATAAGTTCAATGTTTAAAAGATTGGAAGAAGTCGGAAAGGGGGAATATTTTGGTGTCGTTCCATTAACATTTGTAGGAGAAGAATTTTTTGCCGGTTTTGATTCTGAGGATAAAATGGGTGTAGAAATTGAAAAATCTATTCAAAATCAATTGCAAAAAGTTGAAACACAGAAACAAACAGAAAAAAAATTAAATTTACCAATTTTAGGCAAAATTGATATACAGAATTATTCTTTACCGGCTCTGGCTGTAGTTTTGGGGGCGCTTGATGGCGTAAATGTTTGTTCTCTAGGGGCACTTGTTTTAATTCTCGGACTTGTTTTAAAGCTTCGTTCAAGAAAAAGAATCTTTCTTTTTGGTGGAGTATATTTGGTAATAACAGTTCTCGTTTATGGTTTATTAATAGTTCTATGGAATAAACTTTTTGTTTTTGTTGGCGGATACTTGAAAATCATTGAATTAATAATAGGGGCAATTGGATTAACCGGCGGAGCGTATTTTATAAAAGAATTTTTAAGGATAAGAAAACAAGGTTTAGTTTGTGGATCGTCCAATTCAAAAATTATTTCTTCGGCTTCTCAAAAAGTTAAAGATATATTTGAAAAGGATAGCAGTTTTTGGATGACACTTTTTGGGGTCGTTATTTTTTCAGGACTTGTTACTATTATTGAGTTTCCCTGTTCGGCAGTTGTCCCCGTGTCTTTTGCCGGCATCTTGGCAGAAAAGGGGATATCAAGTTTTTGGTCTTTGATTTATATAGGAATATTTATTTTATTTTATTTGTTAGACGAAATAATTGTTTTTGTTATAGCAGTTTATAAAATGGATATTTGGCTCACATCGTCCAAATTTACAAAATGGGCATCTTTAATAGAGGGTATAATTTTAATCGCTCTTGGTCTTTATTATATTATTAATTTTATTTAATCTGCGTTTTGGTCTACGTTTAGTCCGTATTCCAGTCCGCGTTTTTCATGAATAAAAAAACAATAATACTTTTTGTAATAGCAGTAGTCGTAGTTTTGGGTTTAATAGTTTTTTCAGATAAGAGTGATGTTTCAACACAGCTTAATGAAAAAAATATTCAAACAAACATAATTCAGACAACAAATGGTGAAGAATTTATAATAGAACTTGATTCCAATCCTTCAACCGGATATTCATGGGTTTCGGACTTTGACGAAGAATATGTTGCGTTTGTAGAAAAACTTAATAAAACGACCTTAGTACACCCAATTGAAGGAAGTGAAATTGTTGGTGCCCCCGGACAAGAGGTTTTTAAATTTAAAACCCTAAAAACAGGAGAAACAAAAATAAATTTTTACTATTTACGCGAATGGGAAATTGATGTTGCCCCGATAGACCAGAAAGTATTCAGCGTAATCATAAATTAAAATCGTCCCCAAGGACGATTTTAATCCATAATATATTTTGTATTTTTTTAAAACTCTCATTTAGAAAGTTTTAATTTACCCAATAGTCAACTTTTTACCCGTGAAGTCTGACTTCACGGGTAAAACATTTGAAATAGTGATAAGATAAATTTTTAAAAAGCCACGAGTAAAATCGTGGCTTTTTGATTTGTAAAAAAATGTTATTATTATATTGATGGAAAAAGTGATTGAATCAATAAAAAAACACACAAAAGCGGGGAATTATCTTTCAGTCGCGCAAATTTATTTGCAGGACAATTTTCTTTTAGAAAGAGAATTAAGGCCAGAAGATATCAAACCTCGTTTGCTTGGTCATTGGGGGACTTGTCCGGGAATAAATTTCGTATATGCAAATTTAAATGCATTAGTAAAAAAACATTCAGCAGATGTTTTGTTTATAGCAGGGACTGGTCACGGATTTCCGGCGGTTCAATCCAATCTTTTTATTGAAGGAACTTTTGAAAAATATTATCCGCAGGCAACTCAAGACGAAAATGGACTTGCTTATATTTCAAAAAATTTTAGTTGGCCTTACGGATTCCCAAGTCATAGTAATCCGGAAACCCCCGGAGTAATTTTAGAAGGAGGAGAATTGGGCTACGCGCTTTCAACAGCTTACGGTTCAATTTTAGATAATCCAGATTTAATAACATGCGCTCTTATAGGCGACGGGGAAGCAGAAACCGGTTCAACTGCAACAGCTTGGCATTTGAATAAATTTATATCTCCAAAGACGAACGGAGCTGTTTTGCCAATACTTCATTTAAATGGATATAAAATCTCAGGTCCAACAGTTTTTGGAAGAATGTCCGACGAGGATCTTCTTAATCTTTTTAAGGGTTATGGCTATGAACCATTTATTGTTGATGGATGGAATGATGGAGAAAATGTTTATGAAAAAATGTATGAAACACTTGAAAATTGTTACAAAAAAATAAAAGAAATTCAAAATGAAGCGCGTAGAGGAAAAGAAATTATTTCTCCAAGATTTCCGATGATAATTTTGAAAACACTCAAGGGCTGGACCGGAATAAAAGAATTAGACGGGCAAAAAATAGAAGGAAACCATTTTTCTCATCAAGTTGTTGGTCCGGATGCAAAAGAAAACCCGGAAACACTAAAAGCAATTGAAAAATGGTTGAAGTCATATAATTTTGGCGAGGTATTTGATAAAAAAGATGGTTTTTGTGAAGAAATAAAAGAAATCATTCCTGATAAAGATTTAAGAATGGGGGATAGTAAATATTGTATGAAAGATAGGTCTGAATATAAACCACTAAAACTTCCAGATGCAAACAAATTTAGTGAAGACGCAGAAATCCCGGGGACAGTTGGTTCAAGTTCAATGAGAAGAGCTGGTCTTTATATTAGTGAAGTTTTTGAATTAAACGAGAAAAATAAAAATTTTCGTTTGTTTTCTCCTGACGAAACATATTCAAACAAACTTGATGAAGTTTTTAAAATGACAGCAAGAGCTTTTGTTTGGCCAACGAAAAGTTGGGATAAGGACTTAAAACAAGACGGAAGAGTTATGGAAATGTTGAGCGAGCACTCTTTACAAGGGATGATGCAAGGATATGTTTTAACTGGGCGACATGGGGTATTTGCCTCATACGAAGCATTCATACAGATTATTTCAAGTATGGCCGACCAGTATGCGAAGTTTTTAAAAATCGCTAGAGAAACAAAATGGCGCGGAGATATTTCTTCTTTTAACTATATTTTAACTTCATCAGGGTGGAGACAGGAACACAATGGCTTTTCACATCAAAATCCCGGATTTATAGATGATATGCTTCAAAGACAGGGAGATTTTGTAAATGTTTATTTTCCACCAGATGGAAACAGCACCCTCGTAGTTCTTGAAAAAATGTTATCTTCAAAAAATGAAATAAATATTTTAGTTGCTGGCAAAAAAGTTGAACCAAGATGGTTAACGCCAAAATTAGCAAAAAAAGAATTAGAAGACGGAATAATGATTTGGGATTTCGCGAGTGATGAAAATCCAGATATTGTTATTACTTCAGCTGGAGATTATTTAACAACTGAGGCCCTTGCAACGGTGGGTTTGATTAAAAAAGAATTACCCCAGATTAAAATCAGGTTTGTAAATATTATGGTAATGTCTCCAACCGGGTTGGGTCTGGCGGGAAAAGTTGTTTCAATTGAAGAATTTGATGAATTTTTTACAAAAGACAAACCTGTAATAATAAATTTTCACGGATACCCGCAATCAATAAAACAAGTTTTATTTGACTATGGAGTTGATTCTGAAAGATTTTCAATTCGTGGCTATATAGAAAATGGTTCAACTACGACACCGTTTGATATGCATGTTAGAAATAAAACGGACAGATACAATTTAGCAATTGAAGCATTTAAAAAATTAAGTCAAAATGGAAATATAGAAAAAAATAAAGCAGATGAACTTATTAAAAAATATGAAAATAAATTGCTGGAACACACAGAATATATAAAAAAACACGGAGTAGATATGAAAGAAATAGAAAATTGGAAATGGGGAAAGTCATAAAGTCATAAAGTCATAAAGTCATAAAGTCATAAAGTCATAAAGTCATAAAGTCATAAAGTCATAAAGTCATAAAGTCATAAAGTC
>JAHIHZ010000013.1 GCA_018899555.1 Patescibacteria group bacterium | reverse complement strand
GTGGGAACCGAGCCGGGCCTGCAAGTACTTAATATTTTATGATTCGCTTTTTTTAGCGAAGAAATAAAATATTTAGTAACTTGATGGTCGATTCCGCCCATCTCCACCACAAAGGAAAAGCTGGCTTCATGCCAGTTTTTTCTTTTGTCTTGATAGAAGAATGTGTGGCATTCGTCGGAATCGAACGGGCGGAGGCGGGGCCCACGCGAAGCGTGGGAACCGAGCCGGGCCTGCAAGTACTTAATATTTTATGATTCGCTTTTTTTAGCGAAGAAATAAAATATTTAGTAACTTGATGGTCGATTCCGCCCATCTCCACCAATTTATCCAATAAAAAATCACATATTTATTATTGTGATTTTTTATATAGTGGTGTTTAACTACGCAGTGTAGTCAACAATATAAACTACCCCAAGGGGTAGTTTATATTTTCTAAAATAAGCTTGCTCTAAAATTAATATTATGCTATAAATAGTGTGTATTTTGTTATACTAAATACACTTTAAACAATTGACGAAGAAACTGCAAAATAGAATAAATGGACAAATAAGAGGAGAGGAATTAAGAATTATAGGGCCGGACGGCAGTAATTTGGGCATAATGAAATTAAAAGATGCCCTTAGTAAGGCGAGAAATTCTAATTTAGATCTTATAGAAATTTCGCCAACAGCTACTCCCCCAATTGCCAAAATCACTGATTACGGCAAGTTTCAGTATGAGCAAAATAAAAAAATAAAAGATTCTAGGACTAAATCACACAAAACAGAAACAAAAACAATACAAATAAAAGTCGGCACGAGTGGACATGATTTAGAATTAAAAGCAAAAAAGGTATCGGGGTGGCTTAAAGAAAAACATCGCGTTAAAATAGATCTTTTCCTTTTCGGAAGATTAAAATACATGGAGAAAAACTTTCTTGAGAGCAGGATGGAGAGGATATTGAAATTAATTACTGAAGATTTTAAAGTTTCCGATGAGATTAAAAAGAGCCCAAAAGGATTATCTCTAACAATAGAACATAAACAATAAAAATTCAAAGTTAAAAGATCAAAATGCCTGCCCGCCAATGCCAGAGCGATAATGTTTGTAATCTATATAATGTGACATATTGTCAATATTATTTATATAACCATACAATTGTGCATTAGGCGATGGCAGGCGGGCAAAGTTGCGGAATTTACTAAAAGCAAATAAACAATTAATTACAAATCCAAAAAATCTTATCTAATAATTTTAACATTTTATACCGTCATTTTTCATTTTGCTTGCCCCGTAGTTAAATTCACAGAATTTATACTTTGGGGAGATTTACATTTTTAATTTATTATCATGAAAACAAACAAATCATTTTCAAAAAGAATAAAAGTTACAAAGAGCGGCAAAATTATTGTTAGAAAACCCGGGCTTAATCACTTTAATGCAAAGGCAAGTAGAAATAGCAAAATGAATAAAAAAAGAAGCGCTCTTTTTGTTATGACAAACAAATCAAGAGCCAGATTTTTATCAAATATGTAAATTCAAAACCGATATAATGAGGTTTTGAATTCATAATGTTTTTTGTTATAAATCATAAAATCATTTATTATTACATTTAACTAAAATAAAATTATAAGAAAATATTCTATCTTTAAAGTTTTAATTTTTGAGTTGTAGTTTTGACTTTTGAGATTTGAGTTTTGAGATAAATATATGACCCGAGTAAAAAGAGGAACAATTTCATTAAAGAGAAGAAAAAATGTCTTAAAAATGACAAAGGGCTACCGTTTTGGTAGAAGTACTAAAGAAAGACAGGCGCGTGAAGCAATCGCCCACGCCGGAGTTCACGCTTTTAATGACAGAAAAAATAAAAAAGCTAATTTCAGAAGGGACTGGACTAACACAATAAATTACGCTGTTAGAGAGTTTGGGCTCTCATACAGCAGATTTATAGATGCTTTAAAAAAGAAAAATGTAGGACTGGACAGAAAAGTTTTGGCTCAAATTGCTATAGAGAATCCAGATTCGTTTCAAAAAATAGTAGAACAAATAAAAAAATAAAATTAAAAGCCCCACCAAGGGGCTTTTAAAAACAAAAAAAATTGTGGATTAAAAATGTCCCCCGGACATTTTTAATTTATATTTCAAAACTCTCCCCTTCTTCTGGATAAATTGCATCTATGCCGAGATTATCTCTAATTTTTTGAACAAGAAACAGACCGGCACTCATTTCCCCCATAACAACAAAAACTTTTTTCAGTTTGTTATTATTATTTGATTTTTCAACAAATTCAACTAGGTGGTCTGAATCCATGTGGCTTGAGTAGCTCAAAATTTGTTCAATATCTGCTCTTACTTCAATTTCTTTATCAAAAATTTTAACTTTTTTCACTCCATCCAATATTTGTCTACCAACAGTCCCGGCAACCTGAAATCCTGTAAATAATATCGTTGTTCTTTTGTCGGAAAGATACTCCAATTCGTGAGACAGGATTCTCCCACCTACAGACATTCCCGCGCCCGCAATTATTATTTTAGGATTTGGAGTATTTTTTATATTTTCAGATTCTTCTATCCTTTTCGTAAATTTCAGTTTTGAAAAATTAAAAATGTCATCACCTGAATTAATCTTTTCCTTTGCCTCTTTATTAAAATATTGGGTGTTTTTTTTGTATATCTCGGTCGCTTTTATTGCCAGTGGCGAATCAAGAAACACCGGCACTGAATCAATTTGTCCGCTTTCAATCAAACTATTTAACTCTGACAAAATTATCTGCGTCTTCTCCACAGAAAAAGCCGGTATCAAAAGTGTTCCTTTTTTCTGAATTGTTCTTTTTATAATTCTTTTAAATTCTTCTGTCCTGATTTCTCTATCCTCGTGATTCCTGTCTCCATAAACGCTTTCTATTACTATATAATCCGCGTCATTTGAAAATTCTGTATCCTTGAGTATCGGGGACGGAGAATTCCCAAGATCTCCTGTAAATACGACTCTCTCCTCTTTATATTCAATCTCAACTATTGAAGAACCAAGAATGTGACCTGAATCCTTTAAAAAAACCGAGAACCCTTCTTTAAAATCTTCTCTAGTTCCATAATCAATTGTTTCCCAGACAGACATCGTCTCTCTTATGTCATCAGTAGAATATAGCGCCTCCTTCAAATTTAATTCATAGGACATTATTTTAAGAGCATCTTCCAATATTAAACCAGAGAGGTCCTTTGTGGCCGGAGTCGAAAAAATCCTTCCCCTAAATCCCTCTTTAACCAGTTTTGGTATTCTGCCTATATGATCAAGGTGGGCATGGGTTATAAAAAGAAAATCTATTGATTCTGGGCCATATTTAAAAGGTAATTTATTTAATTTTTCTTTTTCTTCTCCCCCCTGAATAAGGCCACAATCAATTAAAATCTTAAACTTTTTTTCATTTTTATCTTGGTTAATATTTTCCAAAAGAAAATTTGCTCCCGTTACGGTTCCAGTTCCTCCATAAAAAATGATTTTTAGTTTTTTATCAGACATTGGTTTCCTCCCTTGAATTAACAATTCCAATTTTATTAGACATAAAAAATACAATCAGCGCGCCAATAAGTCCAATGAATATATCCGTCAGTGTATCAAAAAAATAATTTTTACCAAAAAGATTGGCATCAATCAAAAACTCCATTATCTCCCAAGATACAGCTATAGTGAATGTTGAGAAAAGAATCAGAGAAATAAGTTTTATTTTTTCTTTTAAATTAAAAACCCCATAAAAATATAATAATACCAGGGCCACCGCTATGCCACCCATAAAGTGCATCGCTAAATCAAACCACCAAAATCTCCAATACCAAAAATATCTACCTGCATAGATATTCAAAATAGCAATTGTCGTAGACAACAAAAAAAGTATTAATAAAAAAATTTTGTTTTTCATCCCCACACCAATCTTAATTTTAATAATATTGACCTCATCTATTTCTTTATTTACTTCAAAATCCACTCCTTATTTATTCTACAAACTAATCCGTTTTAAACGAAATTAAGATTGGTGTGGAGATTCATCTTTTTAATTATAACAAAAAAATCTGCTAATGCAGATTTTTTTGTTGGGATTGTTTGTGAAAAGAGCCCGCCGAGAAAATAAGTGGGTGTCCGCATAGACAAAAATTAATTCTGTCAGGATATAAGACTCCCTTGAGCTCTATTGTGGACTAGTTTCAACAAACAACCCTACTCTATTTTAGAATAGAAATCATAAATCACAAATACTAAAACACAAACAAAACACAAAAACACAAAAATAACAAATACGAAAACTTTAAAACCTTAATTTTGTTATTTATTTTGAATTTATTATTTAGAATTTATTTGTAATTTGGAATTTGTTTATTGGAGTTTCTAAAATTTTGCTTTGCAAAATTTTAGTTATCCACCCCAAACCTTTTATAGTCAAAAATTGGCGGGTTTTCCCCAAACCAATGTTTAATTTCCTGCCCTGCTTCTTCTGCTGTTTCCGACGCATGGACTAAATTCATAACAGCCCTTTTTTCTCTATTCGCTAGAAGTGGAGAATCAATTGAAAAATCTCCTCGTATTGTTCCCATATCAGCAACTGATGGAATCGTTGGCCCAGCAATTTTTCTTACAACATCAACCGCATGAATCCCCTGTATAACCATTCTTATCAATGGAGCCGAGGTCATATAATCCACCAACCACTCTCTTACCATCTGCCCTATTTCAAAATCATTGTCAGTACTCATTTCTTTTTTTGCATCATACCCATATTTTTCATAAGTCATTTTTGTTTTTTGTCCCAAACGAGTTACCCACTGTTCGTCTTTAGGATAATGATTATCTATTTCGTCTTTTGTTGGTTGAAACATTTGCAGAGCAACTATTTTTAAATCCCTCTGTTCTAATCTTTTTATAATTTCCCCGATTAATCCTTTTTTAACCCCGTCAGGTTTAACCATAACAAATGTTTTTTCTTCTTTTGGATTTATCATAAAATGTTTTATGTGAGATTAAATTTAATAATATAAATTTTAATAATACTTATCTATTCAAAATTTGCAATGTTAATATTTGAAAATCTCAAATCACAAATTCCAAATTACAAATAATTTCTAAATTCTAAATTCCATGTCCCAAACTTTTTGAATTTTGTATTTTGGTCATTGTGATTTATTTGGTGCTTGGTGCTTGCCTGCCCCGTGAAATGCGGAGCATATTTCACTGGGGTAATTTGGTGCTTTATATTTTTGTTAATATCTCTGGACCATTTTTTGTTATAACTATTGTATGTTCAAAATGCGCGCTTCTTTTTCCATCTTTTGTTCTATAAGTAAAGCCATCTTGCCCTGAAATTATATCTCCGCCCCCTTCTCCAATCATTGGCTCTATCGCTAAAACCATTCCTTCTTTTAATTCTTCCCCCATACCTTTCTTACCAAAATTTGGAATTAGAGGGTCTTCGTGAAGTTTTTGCCCTACTCCGTGTCCAACAAGTTCTTGAAACACAGAAAAATTATTTTTTTGAGCAATTTTTTCAATTACAAAACCTATATCTCCAATATGATTCCCTGCTTTTGCTTCTTTTATACCGCTTAACAGAGCCGTCTTTGTTGTTTTTATTAATTTCTTTCCTGTTTTATCAACTTTCCCCACTCCAACTGTATATGCCATATCAGTAATGAATTTCTTATATTCAAATCCCAGATCTATTGAAACAATATCTCCGTCCTTAATTATTTTTTCTTTTGTTGGGACACAGTGAACTATATCTTCATCAATAGAAATACAAACACTCGCTGGATACGGTTTAGATTCTTTTTCCGTTTTATAGTTTAAAAATGCTGGTTTACCCCCCTGCTTTTTCATTAAGACATGGGCGAGTTTATCTAATTCAATTGTTGAAATTCCAACTTTTGTTTTTTTTACTAATTCAGACACAACAAAAGCGAGGCGCTTCCCGCCTTCTCTTAAAATTTCTAATTCTTCTGAATTTTTTATTATCATAAAAAATAAAATTCCAAATCACAAATTCCAAATTACAAATAATATCTAAACCCGAAATTCTAAATACCAAAAAATTTAAAATGCTCTATGTTTTGAATTTTGTATTTTTGTTATTCTAATTTGTTTGTAATTTGGTACTTGGGATTTGGTGCTTAATTTAAATTGTTTCTTTAAATACTTTTCCTATGATTTCCTTATGTACTTGTTCTATACTTTGTTCTCCGTTTATTTCGTGAAATTTATAGTTTGGGTCATTTTTCAAGTATTTAATCGTTGGCACAACATCTTTTTCATACCAATTTAGGCGTTTCTCAATATCACCATACATCTTATCATCAACCCTTCCCCTTTTTGTGAGTCGTTCTTTTGACCAGGTGTTGGAAACATTAAGAAATACGACATTTGTCCCTTCTCTTTTATAAAATCTTAGGGCAGTATCAAACACCTTTGCCTCTCTCAATTTTCTAGGAGTTCCATCAACAACTAAATGTTCATTTCCTTTTAAGTTTTCAATCAAAATATCGCTCCAAACCCAAACTGCCAGAAACTCTGGTTGAAGCATCCCTTTTTCATAAAACTCTCTTGAAAGTTTACTTGAATAACTTTCACTCGCCATAAAATTTCTAATTTTCTCTCCACTCTCTAAATAAAAGACCCCTCTCTGTGAATCATTTTCTTTTAAATATGAAATTAAAAGTTCCGCCTGTGTCCCCTTACCACAGCCAGACGGCCCTATAAATATAAATGTCTCCGGTTTTGTTATGTTTGTCATTGGGATTAATAATACGATATTTCGGGCTAAAATCAAAATCCCTAGATAAAATCTAGGGATTTTGTAAAATTATATTAAAAAGTATTAAAAAGAAAGGGATGAAAAAGCTCATTTAGAGCTTTTTCATTAGTATTCTCTCATCGCAACTTGCGCGTCCACTTTTTTTACCAAATCAATAACAACCGAAACGACAATCAAAAGCGCCGTACCCCCTATCGCAAGGGTGGTCATTCCCGTTATTGACTGCATAACAAGAGGAAGGACCGCAATGGCTCCAAGGAATAATGCTCCGACAAAGGTAACTCGTGTAAGAATTTTTGTTATGTATTCAGAGGTTGTTTTACCTGGTCTAATCCCGGGAACAAATGCTCCGCTTTTTTGTAAATTTGTCGCGATTGAATCGGGGTCAAATGTAATTGCCGTATAGAAATATGTAAATAGAAAAACAAGAACAAAATATAATATTGCATACAGAACCTGATTTGTAAGTATATTTAATATGAAATTTGAAACTGCTACAACTGTCGCGTTTTGTATGTTAGCCAAAAAACTCAAAATCATTTGAGGAAATAAAAGTATTGAGAGAGCAAAAATTATTGGCATAACCCCCGCTTGATTAATTCTTAAAGGAAGGTATGTTGAGATACCACCATAAACTTTCATTCCTCTCACCCTTTTAGCATATGTGATCGGTATGGGTCTTTCCGCTTCCGTTACAATAACAACACCGAGTATTACTAAACCAGCTACAATGAAAAAACCAAGATAAATAGGAATCTGTGATACATCAAATGTGAACAAAAGCTGGCTCACTTGTGAAGGAAGTCCTGCAACAATACCAGCGAAAATCAATAGTGAGACGCCATTTCCAATACCAAATTCGGTCATTAATTCGCCAACCCACATCAAAAATACAGAGCCAGCGGCAATAATTAATATATTTGAAACAATATCAAATGTCGTCAATTGTCCTATAACATTTTGATTCTGTAAAAGCGTGAGGAACGCATAACCCTGCATTAAGGCAAGGGGAAAAGTTAATAAACGAGAATATTGTGTAAACTTTTTCTTACCGGCTGCTCCTTCTTCGTGATATAAGGCCTTTAGTTTAGGAAACATTATTGTCGAGAGTTGCATTATAATTGAAGCTGTAATATACGGGCCAACCCCAAGCATAACAAGAGAAAGGTTTGATAAACCACCGCCAGAAAAAATATTCAAAAGACCTAAAAATTGGTTTTGAGAAAAAAATTGTTCAAAACTAGATATATCAATACCGGGAATTGGAACAGACGCAAATGCCCTAAAAATGACAAGCGCGCCGAGAACAAACAAAACTTTTTTTCTCAAAATTCTGTCTTTAAAAACCTGTTTTATTTTTTCTATAAATTTTTCCATGTGTGAATCTCTAATCTTGTGAATATAACTTTTTAAAACGGTTGGGTTTAGGTCTGGGTTTAGGTCTGGGTTTAGGTCTGGGTTTTAAAAAGTTATATTCACAAGATTTATTTTTATTTTTTTATTGGTTTCTTGCTTTCTTGCTTTTTTGTTTCTTTGATAGTGCCTCCTGCTTTTTTTATTTTTTCTACTGCTTTTTCTGAAACTAAACATCTTTCAACAATTATTTTCTTATTTATTTCTCCCATTGATAATATTTTTATATTTACAATACTCCCTTTTTTAAAATTTAAAACTTTTTTTGACAAAAGTGTAGCCGGTGAAACGATTTCACCACTATTAAATTTTTTATCAATTAAACCAAGATTAATAACAATGGATTTCGCCTTTATGCTCTTAAAACTATACCCCCTTCTTTTAGGAATCTTTTTAATTACATCACGGATGGCCGGTCTTGGAGTTCCTCTTGCCTTTTGGCCTTTATGACCCCTCCCGGATGTCTTTCCTCTTTTCCCGCCACGACCTACCCGTATCTTTTTTCTTCTAGTATTTCTTTTTAATTCATGGAGCTGCATAGTGTTTATTAAATTCCAAATTACAAACAAATTCTAAACTCTAATTTCAAACGTTCTAATTTTTTGAATTTTGTATTTTGATCATTATAATTTGTTTGGTGCTTGGTGCTTGTAATTTGTTATTTCAGATAATTATTTTATCGTCTTTAGTGCTTTTATTGTGGCTTGAGCAATATTCAATTTATTTTTTGACCTAGAAAGTATTTTCGCCGTAACATCCTTTATCCCAGCCATCTCTATAACATCATGAACGGCGCTTCCTGCTGAAACTCCTCTCCCGTGTGTTGGTCTCATTTCTATTATTGATGACGAGTACTTGGCCCTTATCTCGGTTGCTATAGACATGTCTTTATTCAAAACTACTTTTATCATATTCTTTTTTGCGTCTCTTATGGCTTTTTCAATAGCAAGAGATGTGTCTGTGGCTTTTCCAGACCCAACGCCAACAGAACCCCTCTTGTCCCCTATTACAATTGCAACACTAAAACTAAATCTTCTCCCCCCAGATACAACACGGGTAACTCTTCTTATATTCAAAATTTTTTGTTCAAATTCATTTTTTGTTCTCTCTCTTCTAACAAATTTGCGAGGATTCTTTCTCAAGGAGGGTTTTTGCCCTCTTTCTATTCTTTTATTACTTTCTTTTTTATCAACAATAGAACCAACTGTTTCGTTTTTATTTTCAACGGTTTTGTCTATCTTTTTATCGTATTCTTTTTTTACCTTTTCTTCCATATAAAATATATTAAAAAATTAATCCCCCCTTTCTAGCGCTGTCGGCAACTATCTTAATTGCGCCTGTATAAATATACCCGCCCCTATCAAACACTACATTGGATATTTTCTTCTCAACTGCCTTTTTTGCTATGTCTTTTCCAACCGCGTTAGCCGCCGCTATCTTCCCTTTTTCTTTAATCTTTAAATCTTTAGAAGAGGAATATGCCAATGTATTTCCGTTTTCATCATCAATAATTTGCGCGTAAATATAATAATTTGACCTGAATACAGAAAGTCGCGGACATTTTTTAGTACCAGAAACTTTTGCACGAATTCTCCTGTGTCTTTTTTCTCTGTTTATTCTTTTTTCTTTTGATTTATCTAACATGATTTTAACTAAATCCCAAATCACAAATTCCAAATTACAAATTTATCCCGTAGCCAACTTGTTGTGGTACTGGGACAAATTCTAAACTCTAATTTCAAATGTTCTAACTTTGAAACTTCTAAATGAAGTTTCAAAGAGTCGTGCCAGTTTTTGAATCCGTTTTCTTTTTTTAATTCCTGCCTGCCGGCAGGCAGGTTGTATTTTGGTCATTGTGGTTTATTTGGTGCTTGGTGCTTGTAATTTGGTGCTTTATTTTGTTACACTGATTTCTTACCTTCTTTTCTTTTTATAATTTCATCAAAATATCTTATTCCTTTTCCTTTATATGGTTCTGGTTTCTTTTTTGATCTGATAATTGCGGTGAACTGCCCTACAGTTTCCTTATCAATTCCAGAAACCGTAATAATATTTTTCTCTATTGAAACATTTATCCCTAATGGAATTTTTATATTAATCGGATGAGAAAAACCAATGTTTAATACAATAGCGCCTTCGGATAAAGCGGCCTTATATCCAACCCCTTCAATTACAAGTTTTTTCTGAAATGGCGTATTTACACCACTTACCATATTTATAATATGAGAAGCGTATGTGCCCCACAAGGACATTGTCTCTATTGTTTCATCTTTTGGACTAAGGATTACTTTTTTATCTTTTATTTCAATTAAAATATTTGATTTTGTTTTTTTTGAAAGTTCCCCTCCAGGCCCTTTAACAAAAATAACGCCATCCAATATAGAGACCTCTGTTTTTTCTGGAATTTCAATTTGTTGTTTTCCTATTCGTGACATACCAATTTTATATGAGCACAGCGAATAATGAAATTGGGTATCCTTCTACTTACTTTGCCGGCAGATATGGCGGGCGATACGCGAGCAAACAGCCCGGTCCTATTCGGACTAGTGTCGCATAGAGTATATTCATTCAATTTTATTTTTAAATCTTCCATTATATATTTCTGCAAAGTAAGTGGGAGGATAATGTTTTGTGCCCACGATTGGAAACTCAAGAGATTAAGTCACCAATCGTGGGTAAAGCCATTACCAAATTTTAAATAATGCTTCGCCACCAACTCTTTCCTTTTTAGCTTCCCTATCCGTTAAAATTCCCTTTGGGGTTGATAATATTAACAAGCCCCTTCCTTGCTTAATTGGTTTAATATAATTAACACCAAGATAAATTCTTCTGGATAGTTTAGATATTCTCTGGACATCATTTATTTTGGATTTTTTATTTTTATATAATAGTTGAATATCAATCGCTTTACTTGTTTTTTTTCCTTTTTTAGCAACATCCCCAACAAATCCTGCCTTTGAAAGTGTTACCGCCACCGCGTATTTTAGATTTGAGTATGGGATTGAAACCTCTTCTTTTCCTACTAAGGTTGCATTTTTAATCTTTATAATAAAATCTGATATTGGATCATTTACCATGATGATTTTTTTATCCCCGGAATTTTACCTTCATTTGCTAATTCTCTAAAACAAATCCTACAGAGGTCAAAATCCCTCATGTAAGCCCGTTTTCTGCCACAACGAAAACATCGTCTTACTACTCGCGATACAAATTTTGGTTTTTTTTGACTTCTTGCTATAACTGATTTTTTTGCCATAAAATTAAGGAATGCTAATGACTATAATTTTTGAGCACCCCGTCCTTGGCGTGGGTTGCCATAAATAACTTTTTCTGTAAACAAAAAAGGCATTAAAGCCCTCTAAGCCGGTGCCAATATTAGCAATATAAAACACCATTGTCAACTTTAGCTATATATTACCTTATTTTTTGCTAACCTTTTTAAAAGGAAAGCCTGTGCACTCAAAGAATTTTATTGCCTCTTCTTTTGATTTGGCCGTTGTAATTATTGTTATAGAAAGACCAAAAATGTCTTTTAATTCTTCATCTAGGGTCTCAGGAAAAATAGTGTGTTCCTTAATACCAATGGTTATATTCCCCATTTCATCAAGACATTTTCTTGATATCCCTCTAAAATCTTTTGATCTCGGCATCGCGATATTAACTAACTTATACAAAAAACTAAACATCCTGTCGCCTCGTAATGTAACCTGATACCCCACAACATCCCCCTGTCTAACCTTAAAAGAGGCCACAGATTTTTTTGCTGAACACGCCGATGGTTTCTGTCCTGTTATTTTAGACAAACGATTTTCTATAAGTTTTATTTTATCTTTATCCTTAATAGACCCCACACCTGAACTAACAATAACCTTAACAAAACGCGGTGTTTCAATTGAATTTTTATAACCAAATTCTTTTTTCATTAGCTCAAAAGCTTTTTTTTCTTTTTCTTTTATCGATTGCATAATTTTTTATTTTTTGTATCCCTGCGGGAGATCCCCCGTAGAGGGACTTTCTTATTTTTTTGCCCCAGTACCACCAGCCTTTGGCTGGGCTACGGGGTAAATTTTTTTGCTTTCTTGTTCTAATTTTATGTTTGAAATATGTACAGGCATTGGTTTTTCTATTATTCCACCACCCTGTTGTTGCCCTTTTGATTTTTGGTGTTTTTTTACAATGTTTATTCCTTCAACAACTACTAAATTATTTCTGGGAATAACTCTCAAAACTTTTCCCGTTTTGCCTTTATCTTTTCCTGTTATAATTTTCACATTTTGTCCTTTTTTTATTTTCATCCCGTTAGAAATCGGAATTGCCGAAGGCATTTCCGTGAGTTAATTTATAATTTTATATTTTTTTTAAAATACACATTTTTACTTTATTTTCTAATTCTTAATGAAACCAAAAACATTATGGATTTAAAACCTCTCCCAGAGGTTTTAAATTTATTTCTAACGGGACAGGTTATTTTTCTAAACAATCTCAGGCGCAAGAGAAGCAATTTTTTGATACCCGCGTTCTGCAATTTCTCTAGGAATCGGACCAAAAATTCTTCCTGCTTTTGGGTCTTTTTTGTCTTTCTCTAAAATTACAACTGAATTTTCATCAAAACGAATGTAAGAACCATCTTTCCTTCTAAGCGGCTGTTTTTGTCTTACAACAACAGCTTGATAAATTTCTTTCTTCTTTACATCTTTTCTTGGTTCTGCTGTTTGTATAGATAAAATTACTATATCTCCTATTCTCGCATATCTTTTCTTTGAACCTCCGATTACCTTGAAAACACGGCCTATTTTACCACCTGAATTATCTGCTATTTTTACTAATGTTCTTGGTTGAATCATAATATTTTCACTAAATCATAAAAATATAAAATCACAAAATCACAAAATCACAAAATCACAAAATCACAAACTATTCTTGTATTTTTTTAGAAACACCTTTTGAAACAATTTGAACAATTTTAAAACTTTTGTCCTTTGATATTGGTTTTGATTCTTCTATCACAACACTATCACCAATTCTACATTTATTACCAAAATCATGTGCTTTAAATTTTTTACTTTTTTTAAAATATTTTTTGTATTTTGGATGTTTTACATATCTTTCTACTAAAACAACTACAGTATCCTTCATTTTATCCGAAATAATTTTGCCTTTTAAAGTTTTATTATTTTTTTGAATATCTTTTTTCATTTTTTATTTAATTCGCTTTTCAACATGTAGATTAATTTCTGTTAATATGCGTGCAATATCTTTTTTTATATTTCTCCCGCGTTTAACATCTCTTGTTTTCCCACCAGCCCCAGAAAATCTAAATGATCTTAATGCTTCTCTTTTTTCAACAAGCATTTTTTCTAATTCGGTAGCATTTTTTTTATTTATTTCCAACATAGAATTATTCTCTCGTTATTATTTTGGTTTTGAGTGGTAATTTTTTACCCGCTTTTCTTAAGGATTCTTTCGCGATTTCTTCGGTAACCCCATCAATCTCAAACAAAACCCTGCCTGGCTTTACTTCAAATTCATAACCTTTTGGTTCACCCTTTCCTTTTCCCATACCCATTTCAGCCGCTTTTCTTGTATATGGCCTGTCTGGGAACACGCGTATCCAAACCCTACCCGTTTTACCACTCGCTCTTTTGGCGACCCTTCTTGCTGATTCTATTTGATTTGAATTTAACCTATGCGCAGTTATCGCTTTCAACCCATAGGAACCAAAGGCCAGTGTAGTTCCTCGGTATTCAATACTCTTTTTAGCAGGATTTACTCTTTTTTTCTGCCATTTCCTATGTTTCACTTTTTTGGGGAATAACATGATTGATTTTCTTATTGAGCTTTGGCGAGATTTAGAAAATCATCACCCAGCTCCACTTTTTTATAATAAATTTTAATCTTTTTTTTAAATTTTATAAATTTTTTCTTATTAAATTTCATTTTACCTTCCCCAGAAAAGTGGGGCTGGGTTCTCAAAAAATATAGTCGCTTCGCTTTTTATTTTTTGGAAAATTTTTAGAAGATATCTCCTTTATAAATCCAGACCTTTATTCCTATTGCTCCATAAGGTAATTTTGCTGAACCTTTTGCAAAACTTATATCTGCTCTAAATGTTTGCAGAGGTATTCTTCCCTTTTTTATTTCTTCTTTTCTAGCCATTTCAGACCCTCCTAATCTGCCCGAGAGTTTTATTCTAACCCCGAGAACATCCCTATTCGCCATAACTTTATCAATTGTTTGTTTTAGAACTTGTCTAAAAGGCAACCTTTTTTCTAATCCTTCTCTTACTATCTGTAATACAATATTTGTATCTGATTCTGGTGATTTTATTTCATCAATATCTATTTTTATTTCTTCGGCAGTCATAAGTTTGTTCTTTTTTACAAACTTATCAATTTCATTTTTCAATTTTATTGCCCCATCACCGCTTCTTCCAATAATAATCCCGGGGCGGGAGGTTTTTATTATTATTTTGAAATATTTTTGGTTTCTTTCTGTTTCTATAGAACTGACATAATTGTTCCTCAATATTTTTTCTAAATATTCACGAATAAGCACATCAGATTTGAGCATTTCACTATAATTGTTTTTAACACCAAACCACCTAGATTTCCATCCTCTTATAATTCCTAATCTATGTGAATATGGGTGAACTACATGGGTCATATAAAATTTAAAATTAAAAAATCAAAATGTAAAATGATAATTTAAAATACAAAATTATTTCTTTTTTAATACCCTTTCTTTTTTAATAATCTTCGTCGACTTTTTTTCTGCTTTTTTATCCATTGCATTTTTCTTTTCTTGTTTTGTTGTTTCTTTGTTTTCTTGTTTTCTTGTTTCCTGTCTTTCCCCAAGCTCCAAAGTTATATGACTCGCTCTTTTGTTTATCCTAAAAGCCCTACCTTTACTCATCGGCATTATTCTTTTTAAAGTTACACCTTCATCAACTCTTATTTCTTTAATAAACAAATTGTCTTTTGTCTTCCCAAAATTTGTTTCAGCATTAGATACTGCAGATTTAATAAGTTTTTCTACTATTTCTGAAGTTCTTTTTGGAATAAATTTCAATTCTGCTAATGCTCTTTCAACATTTTTACCTCTAATAGCATCAATTACTAAACGAACTTTTCTTGGCGACTGTCTGTATTGTTTTAAAACTGCTTTCATTGTAATTTTTTACTATTTCTTACTTTCTCCTGTTGCTTTTGCCGCTTTTGCTGCTGATATTTCGGCCTCTTTTTTTTTTAATTCTATTTCTTTTTGCATTTTACCTCCGTGTCTCACAAATTTCCTTGTCGGGGAAAACTCCCCCAGCCGATGTCCAACCATGTCCTCAGAAATAAAAACATCTATATGAACCCTTCCGTTGTAAACACCGAATGTAAAACCAACCATTTCAGGAGAAATCTGACTTCTTCTAACC
Source organism: Patescibacteria group bacterium (assembly GCA_018899555.1). Lineage (GTDB taxonomy): Bacteria > Patescibacteriota > Minisyncoccia > Phycocordibacterales > 21-14-all-36-13 > VMGX01. The sequence goes on along the minus strand of JAHIHZ010000013.1, from coordinate 653 downwards.
CATGTTTTAATAACACCGACATCTTCGGGTTTTTTACCAACAACTTTCTTTAAAAGTCGAAGGTCTACATATGGACCTTTTTTAATTGAGCGTGACATTTTTTTATTTCATAAAAACGCAGATTCACCCTGTTAAATAAATTTGCTGAAACAAATTTCCTGCGAAGCAGGATTTAACACAGGGTAAACGCAGATTGTACGCGGATTTACGCAGATACAAGAAACAACCAACTAAAAGAGCTCGTGTGAGCTCGTCGAAAGATAATAGCAAAATAGGGGTTAATGTCAACAGAAAATCATAAAATCACTACCTGCCCGTAATGCTATGCATAATGTTGCGGGCAGAAATCACTAAATCACTAAAACACTAAATCAAAATTTATTAAAATACTTTGGGACGGGTTGATGTTGTAAATTTCAAAGGTCAAATTTAATTCGACCTTTTTTATTTTTTATAAACCTACACGCAACTCTGCTATCGCAGAGTTGCGTGTAGGTTTATATTTTTTTTAGTAACCGAGTTACTAAAATGACTACTTGGAAGCTTCGCTTCCAAGTGAGGTTTTTAATTTAATTAAAAAACATACAATAGGAGTTTCCTGTGTAATAAAACGGAGGTAAGGCTTCCGTGAGAAAATCACTTGGGTGCGGAGC
>JAHIHZ010000012.1 GCA_018899555.1 Patescibacteria group bacterium | reverse complement strand
TTATTACATAAAGCTTGGTGATTTTCTTGTTTCGCTTCGCTCAACATAGAAAATCCTTCGATTCCCCACAAAAGCAAATAAATTTGCTTTTTCTACCCTACACAAAAATACTTCGCATTTTTGTGCGGGTAGGGAGAATCGAACTCCCGACTCGTGCTTGGCAAGCACGTGTTCTACCACTAAACCATACCCGCAACACTAATTTATGTTTCCTGAAGATTTTTATTAATTCTGTTCTTAAGATGAAATCTCGCTTGTCCTCTTAATTTTAAACCCTGTTCTCTTCTTCTGGCGTCGTTTTCAGAAAAATATGCTTCATAGTATACCAGAATGAATGGATTTCTAAATTTTGTGGATCTAACTAACCCTGCTTTGTGTTGTTTAATTCTCTTTTTAAGATCATTGGTGGAACCAATGTATAATTCAGAATCTTTCTTACTTTTTAAAATATAAACATAAAACATAAGTTAGTGTGCGGGCATACCCGTAATATATTCTGAAATAAGATCAATCCATTTTAACAATTTTGTTTTCAAAAACTTATTACTAAGAATAATATTTCCAACACCATATTGCAACCTTTTTTTCTTGTGTTTACCTTGTATAATTTGGTTTTTATAGAAACTTTTATCTTCTATCTGTAGCCTGTTTTTCCACCAGATTTTGCAAATTTTTTCATTCAAGTCTGGATATAAAAGTATCCAAAATTTAATTTTTTCTTGCTTAACAAAAAGGAATCTTTTCAAAAATAAGGCAAAAATCTTAAGAACGCCTGGGTCTATATTACTTATTCTAATTATTCCATCTCCTCGTTTTTTGTCTCCTTCTCCCATATAAAGCATAAGTCCAGAAATAAAAAGCGGATTATTTTTATGTCTTTTAAATTCTGTTTCTGCTTCTGCTTCTGCGTTTTTATATTTCTCTTTAAGTTTTTTTGTAATTTTCTCATTAAGAATTCGTATATTCTTTACAGCCGAAGCTCTAGAATTTTTTTCTTTTATTTCTTCTGACCACGGATGATGCTGAAACCAATCTGATAGAGTTCCTTTTGGTATATTCAACTCTTTTGAAATATAACTATAGGTGTAGCCGTTTTTTCTGAGTGTAAATGCTTTGTCTTTATCATTTCTCATAAACCAAATTTAATAAAATATTAAATATAAAAAAAATAAATAAAATAATAAAATACTAAATATAAAAAAATAAATAAAATAACAAAATAAACCTCTGCAATTTTATATTATATATAATAACACGAGTTCAAATACTAAAACAAAAAACAATCCTTTATTTAAGAAAATGATTAAATATTAAAAGTCAGCTAAATATTGAAAGAATAAAAAATTGTATTATTAATAGTGAGAGTGTCCTAATTCGGGGGTGAATTTAGGAAACAAACCTCCGTGGTGTTATATCATATATGGTGTCACAAGTCCAGATATTAAAACAACAAATTCTATAAATTTTTGTAGAAATGTGAAACAAAATGGTAAAAATGTGTTCGGGACCAAGCACAAAAAATATTATGGATTCAAATTAACTGAAATATATTATGGATTCAAATGGTCTCCCAGACCATTTGAATTCCCAGAGGTTTTAAATTCCTAGAGCATTTGAATTTAATTTATTTCTTCTCCCACCTGTCTTTGTCTCTATTGTTTAATTTGTCCATTACTTTTTTAAAGAATCTCGTAAGGACTGTTTTTATGAATTAGTAAACCATTTTTGACTTATATTCTGTCTGTTTTCCACATCCATATTCCCCAAATAAAAATAGGTAAAAGAGTGTAAGTCAAATGTTTCGGATTAAATTGATATACAACAAAACCAATAACCATTATCAATACAACTAAAAATAGTATTGATAAAATAGTATTTGATATTTTTTTCATATTGATTAAACAATTATATATTATAAAAAATAAATAAAATAATAAAACAAACTTCCGAAACATTATATGATATATACTACCATAGGTTCGGATATTAAATTAATAAAAAATAATAAATTGTGTGGAAAATTTTATTTTTGCTATAAAAGTGTTTTTTAGAATCTTTATTTTTTGTTAATTTTATTGCATAATATAAACACGCTCTCGTGGTGAAACGGATATCACGACGGTCTTCGGAACCGTTATTGGGGGTTCGAATCCTCCCGGGAGCACAGTGACGGGAGAAAATAAATTTATTTATTTTCGTGAGGATTCGAAGGATTTTCTATGTTGAGCGGAGCGAAACAAGAAAATCACCGAGCCGTATGTAATCGGCGAATCCTCCCGGGAGCACATTTGTGCGAACGGAGAAATTCAAATGCTCCGGGGGAGCATTTGAATCCATAGTATTTTGTTTTTAGATTATTTATTT
>JAHIHZ010000011.1 GCA_018899555.1 Patescibacteria group bacterium | reverse complement strand
GCTTTTTATTTTTAAAAAGCGAACAGGCAATAGGTAAAGGAATTAATATTATTTTTTCTTTAGAAATAAAGAAATAAATATTGTCTTTTCTTTACAGCGGGCAAAAAGCAAAGCTCGCGATTCCCTTAGTAGCGGCGAGCGAAACGGGAGAAGCCCAAACCGGCCGTGCCTCACTGTGTTCAGCACGGAAATTCCAATAAACAAATTCCAAATTACAAATAAATTCTAAATTCTAATTTTCAAATCTCAAACAAAAAGGTTTTGGTTTTTGAATTTTGGTAATTGTGTTTTGTTTGTGTTTTGGTGCTTGTGATTTGTGATTTCCAGACAGACCGAACTTAGTGAGGTATGGCTGGTGTTGTAGGACATTAATGTTGCATTTATGCAAGAGAAGTTATAAATATGTGAAATAGTTGAACAAGCTGGAAAGCTTGGCCCTAGAGAGTGATAGCCCCTTAAACGAAATTTCATATACTTCTTTGTTGATGTTCCTGAGTATCTCAAGACACGAATGGCTTGAGAGAATCTGCCAGAACTAACTGGTAAGGCTAAATACTCTTAGAGATCGATAGTGAACAAGTACCGTGAGGGAAAGGTGAAAAGAACCCCGGAGAGGGGAGTGAAATAGACCTGAAACCATATGTCTACAAGGAATCGGAGCCGTTGCATCTCACTGTGTGAGATGCACGGAAATTCCAATAAACAAATCCCAAATTACAAATAAATTCTAAATTCTAATTTCCAAATTTCAAATAAAAAAGTTTTGAGTTTTGATTTTTGAATTTTGGTAATTATGTTTTGTCCCATACCATTCACTTCGTGAAGCTACCTGCCTACTGCAGGCAGGCGGGATAAATTTGTGTTTTGGTGCTTGTGGTTTGTGATTTTCCGTTGCATATTGCCTAGCGAGATGCAACGGCGACGGTGTGCCTATTGAAGAATGAGCCAACGAGTTTATATATATTGCTTGACTAAGCCCAGCCGTAGTTTTTGAAGTAGTTTTGATTTGTTTTTATTACTACCTCATAAGTTTTCGAAAACTACGGCTGGGTGGAGTCTAAGGGAAACCGAGTGTCAAAAGCGCGTTCTGCTTTATTGCAGGTGTAGTATATGTAAGACCCGAAGCCAGGTGAGCTACCTATGACCAGGGTGAACTCTGTCGAAAGATAGAGGGAGGCCCGAACCGGTTGGCCGTGCAAAACCATCGGATGAGTTGTGGGTAGGAGTGAAAAGCTAATCGAACCTGGTAATAGCTGGTTCTCTCCGAAATAGCTTTAGGGCTAGCGTTTAGATTACCTTCTGGGGGTAGAGCACTGGATGGTCTGGATAGGGAGCAATCTCACTAGACCAATCAAACTCCGAATACCAGAACGTCTTGTCTCCGACAAGATCGCGGATTATAAAAATGCGGATTCACCCTGTTAAATAAATTTGCTAAAGCAAATTTTCTGCTTCACAGAATTTAACAGGGTAAATCTGCGAACATCAGCGTTCTCGCCGGAGGCGAGAGAATTCTAAACAGTCAGACTACGGGGGCTAAGCTCCGTCGGTCAAAAGGGAAACAGCCCAGATCTCAAGTTAAGGTCCCTAAATTTTCCCGATTCTGTTTACAGAATCGCGGACTCTCGATTTCCTAAAGGAAATCGGAGACACTAAGTGCTAATAAGGAGGTGGAATTTCTCCGACAGCGAGGAGGTTGGCTTAGAAGCAGCCATCCTTTAAAGAAAGCGTAACAGCTCACTCGTTAAGAGATTTTGCGCCATAAATAATCGGGGCTAAGTGTAGTACCGAAACTGAGGGCTTGTGCTTCGCACAAGCGAGTTAAAAGTCTATAAAGTCTATAAAGTCAAAAGCTATGTTCATCTTTTTGTTCTTGCTTTCAACTTTTGACTTTTTACTTTCGACTTGCTCGTGCGTAGCATGAGCGGTAGGAGAGCATTCCGTTCTGCTGTGAAGCCAAAGGGGTGACCCATGGTGGAGCGTACGGAAGAGATAATGTTGGCACGAGTAACCACAATCCCACTAAAAAGGTGGGACGCCGAAAGATCAAGGTTTCCTTGGCAATGAGAATCATCCAAGGGTTAGTCGGTCCTAAGGTTATGACGAAAGTCGAAGCCGATGGACACACGGTTAATATTCCGTGACTTTCATTTATTTCGATGGGGTGACGAAGTTTAGTATATTTGGCGCATTATTGGATTTGCGTCTGCTTCGTGAGAAAGGTGTTTAGGCAAATCCGGGCACCTAACTTTAATGTTAATTTCAAGCGAAGTGGAGAACCGGAGGTTCGCCAAAGGGAATCAAATAAAGCAAGCTTCCAAGAAAAACCTCTAAGATTAAATAAATGAAAACCGTACCGCAAACCGACACAGGTGATCAGGTCGAGAAGACTAAGGCGAATGAGTGAGTGTTCCCCAAGGAACTCGGCAAAAAAGCAGCCGTAACTTTGGAATAAGGCTTTCCCTTCTTGTCTACGACAAGACCGCAGATTCACCCCGTTAAATCCTGCCTTGCAGGAATTTTGCCGAAGGCAAAATTATTTAACAGGGTTAACGCAGATAAAAACGCAGATTAACGCAGATATAATTTTTAAATATCAGCGAACATTTGCGAAGGCGAGCGCAAGCGAGCCCCATCTGCGAACATCAGCGTTCTCGCCGTAGGCGAGAAAGGACGCAGCGAAAGTACCCCTGGCGACTGTTTACCAAAAACACAGCTCCCTGCGAACTCGTAAGAGGATGTATAGGGGGTGACGCCTGACCAATGCCAGAAGGTTAAACACGGGGGGTCATTTGCATCACACTGCGTGTGATGAAATTCAAAATTCAAAAATCAAAATGTAAAATTTAGGTGTCAAAATTTTCAAAGAAAATTTTGACTTCAATATTTTTTATCTTTGATATTTTATATTTAATTTTGAGCATCGCGCATAGCGTGATGCAAATGGCTGGATTGTGTAAGCCCTGGTGAATGTCGGCGATAACTATAAGGTGACGATTGTAGTTAAAAAATCTAGCTATATGCGGGAAACTCTGGTGTATCCGTTTGCTACTCATTCTTGTCGAAAGGATAGTAACAATGCAACGGTGCAGACAATCCGCAGGAAAGATTCTGACAAAGTAACGAATAAAACTTATGAATAAAGATTATTCGTGGCTTAAATTAATACCCCAAAATATAGGAAACTATATTTCAGGGTTTGTTGACGGAGAGGGAAGCTTCAATGTTTCTTTAAGAAAACGCGAAGATCATTCTCTCGGTTGGCAAATAGTGTTGACTTTAAATGTCGCTCAACGCGACAAAACGATTCTTGCTTTAATGAAACAATATTTAAAATGTGGCAGATTGCAAGAACGAAAAGATGGAGTTTGGTACTATGTAATTTCAAACCCAAACGCAATTCAAGAGAGGATAATACCTTTCTTCAAAAAATATTCTTTTCTTTCTTCAAGTAAAAAAAAAATTTCTCAATTTTTTCACAAATTACAGAAATAGTTTATAAAAAAGAACATTTAAACAACGAAGGGATGTCTAAAATAGTAAAATTAAGAGAAAAATTGAATGAAGGGAGAGGAAGAAAGAGAAAATATAATATAGAAGATTATAGAAACTCTTTATCAGAAAATCCTCAGAGACTATACGCTAGACCTAATCCGAGAAATCGGATTTGGAAGAGATAGTCCGATCTCATGGGCGACCATGAGGAGCTGCTTGAGAGCAGTGATAACGTTTATGAATCGTCCTAAGGTTTTGCACTGGAGGCTGATTACTAAGACGCTGGATTTCTGGAAAATTTATTTTTCTAGTTTCTGGTTTCTAACTTCTAGTGTAGAAGGACTGGGACGATTATAAATAATTTGGTAATAAAAAGGTTGTTGCCTATTTCACATTAAGTGAAATGTCTTTAAATTTTGACCATATGCTGGGAAACCCGCAATGTATCCTTGAGTACTCGTTTAATTTTTTTAAACAGTAATAATCTTTAAGGTGATGCGGAAAATCAGCAGGAAAGTTGAGAACTTTTTAAAAGAAAAAAAGTTCGCAACATCCTCAGAGACTAAAAGTCAAACTAAATTAAACACAAAAATAATTTAGAAAATATAGTCCGAACTTTGTGGCGACACAAAGAGTGAGACAGAAATGTTCTTACCTTGTATTTGCGCGAATATGTGTAATTAACATAAGTTGCGTTTCTTACAAAGTAACAAAGTTGAGCGTAATTCCTTGTGTGGTAAGTTCACACGTGCACGAATGGCGTAACGACTGGGGGACTGTCTCGGGGAACAGCTCGGTGAAAATACAGTACCGGTGAAGATGCCGGTTACCTGCAACGGGACGAAAAGACCCCGGGAGCTTTACTGTAACTTCGCATTGAATATATGTTTCATCTGCGTAGCATAGATGGGAGACTTTGAAGTTTGTTTTTCGGAACAGATGGAGTCGTCAGTGAAATACCATTCTTTTGTGATGTATATTCTAACCTCAGCGGCAAAAACGATGAGAGACATTGCGTGGTGGACAGTTTTAGTGGGGCGCTATCCTTCAGGGTGCAGAAAATCAGTATTTTAATCTGTAAGAATCTGTATCTTGAAACTATGGCGCCTCCAGAAGTTTAATCCACTTCAAAATAAATAAATGAGGGGGTATTTTATAAATTTAATTAAAATTTATAAAATAGGATTCAGCTATATGCTAGAAAATCCGGTGTATCCAACAATACTTGCTTGAAAAAAAGTAAAAATTTGTTTGGTGCGGACAACTAGCAGGCAATCTACTAATAGTAGAGAGCCCCAGAGACTACACGCTGAACTAAATTGTTTAAAAACGATTTAGAAGATATAGTCCGATCTCATTGGCGACAATGAGAGGCACATAGAAATATTTGCCCCAATCTGCATAATCCGCGTTTTAAAATCCGCGAGAATCTGCGATTTGGTAACAATGATGCCTAAAAAGTAACGGAGGAGTTTATAAGGTCAGCTAGGCGCGAATGGAAACCGTGCCGATAGTGTAATGGCATAAGCTGGCTTAACTGCAAGACGGACATGTCAAGCAGATGCGAAAGCAGAACATAGTGAACCGACGGCACACATTAGATGTGGCCGGAGATTAACGGATAAAAGCTACCCCGGGGATAACAGGCTGGTTCCGCCTAAGCGTTCAGAGCGACGGCGGAGTTCGGCACCTTAAAGTAAATTTACATTTAAATCGGGGTGCGATATGAGAAATCATATAGCCTGGAATCAAAAAACATATTTGTAGGAGAATATGTTTTGATTAAAATATTGGCTTATAACGGTGAACTCCATGATATAATTTTTATTATGGACAATACCGTGGGAAGTCGTCCAGCACCTAATTTTTATTAATTAATTAATAAAAATTAGGTGCTGGATTGACCCCGTAGAGACTGATGCGAAAGCAGAGAGTATTTCACAAACGAAATATTAATACGCCAACTCCTCACTACAATTTGATTGTTGTAGAAGGAAGAAGATATAGTCCGATCCTCCTGGTAACAGGAGAAAAATGATATTGCGATGTCGGCTCGACTTATCCTGGGGGTGTAGAAGCTCCCAAGGGTTTGGCTGTTCGCCAATTAAAAAGTCACGTGAGCTGGGTAAGGATTCATGAGCCCAGCAAATTCTCATCGAGAATAAAATAAAAAAGGAATAGTAAACTGACTCATAACGGTGAAGTCCGATTGTGTATGTTAAAATATATGCAATGGATAATATCGTGGGAAGATTACAATCTACATTTCCATCACATCAACTTGATGTGATTATAGGGTCATTGCTTGGTGATGCTCGGCTTGAATGCCGATCGAAAGGAATACGAACTTCTTATACCGCTCGCTTTCGAGTTCATCACGGAGAGAAACAAAAAGAGTATGTCTGGTGGAAGTACGAAATACTAAAAAATTTGGTATCTTGTGAACCAAAAGAAATTTCTTGCATAAATAAAAAAAGAAATTTACACGAAGTATCTTGGTATTTTCACACAAAAAGTCTAAAAAACTTTGGAATCATTCATGAAATTTTTTATAAAAATGAAGTGAAAAAATTTCCAATAGAAATACTTTCAATTTTCTCTGACAGAATGTTGGCAGTTTGGTATATGGATGATGGTTCAAATAATCACGGAAACATAACTTTGAACACGCATTCATTTTCTTTAGAAGATCAAAAAATAATTGTTGATTTTTTAAAGAAAAAGTATCAAATATCTCCAACAATTGTAAAAGATAGAAATCAATGGAAAATCGCGATTGGAAGAAAAGATTATAATTATTTTCTCTCAATTGTTGCTCCGTTTATTCTAAAAGCAATGGCATATAAGATTGATAATCCCCGTATCGACTTGTCGATTAAATCGGCAGAGTTCCGACATAATAAAGTCGGGGCTAACACGTCAGTTCCAAAGGTGGAAAATTTGGAAAAGGTATAGTCAGTACCATTTAGTAATAATGGAAGAAATGTCAGACCGTTTGTAATCTGAAATTTATTTCGGATTACAAAGTATTCTGAATCCATAAACGTTTAAAAGAGCTAAAAGAGAAAAACACGGCGGCTTTCACGAGTAATCGTGATTGATATTAAACTGACTCATATCGGTGAAATCTTTTTTATTGACCAATAAAAGATAATACCGAGGGAAGTTTGCGTGTTTCGCATTGCGAAACACTAAATTGAAAAATCAAAATGCAAAATGCAAAATTGTTGAACAAATTTTTCTTTGAAAAATTTGTGGTGAATTAAATTGTCCGCCTTTGGCGGACGCGACAATTTTAAACTTTGATATTTACATTTTAAATTTAGCAAAGCGCTTGACCCCGTAGAGACTACATGTCAGTCTCCAGCCGTAGTTTACAAAAACTACAGCTGGATGAAGGTATAGTCCGACACTCTGTGGTAACACGGAGAGATAAACAGAAATGATTTGTCCTCGTAACTTCTGCGTAAATCCGCGTATAATCTGCGTGAATCTGCGTTTGTTACGAAGTAACAAAAGTGCGTGAGACAGGTTGGTCTCCTATCTGTTGCAGGCGTCGATTTTTGAGGAGATTTGCTTCTAGTAAATAATTGCTACTTCTCATAGTAATATGAGATGACAATTTGGCTAATAACGGTGAAATCTTCATAAAATATCTGGCAGTGGAAAAATAATTAACGCGGTCCGTTAATTATGATAAAATTACTTGAGGACCAGATAATTTTTAAGACAATACCGTGGGAAGTCGATCAAAAATAAATTTAGCATATATCGCGGGTTTTCTTGATGGAGATGGAAGTTTAATGCTCCAGATAAAGAAAAGAAGCGACAACAAAAGAGGAATTCGTTTTATGGCGACGATGTGTTTTTATCAAGACACTCGCCATGATGAACCTTTGTATTGGATAAGAAAGGAATTAAATATAGGTTATATTTCAAAAAGAAAAGACGGGATGACTGAATTGAGAATAAATGGATTTAAAAAAATAGAAAAAATTTTGAAAAATCTTATTCCTTATATAAAATTCAAAAAAATACAAGCTAAGGCATTATATAATTCTTGTAAAATTTTACAAAAATCAATAAATCTTTTGAAAAAGAAAGAACTTATAATGCTTGTAGATTTAATTCTTAAAATACAAAAAGAAAATTATGTCACTAAGAAAAAAAGAGACAGAAATGAATTGCTAAAATTATTAGATTTGACCCCGTAACGACTTGTTTTGTTCAATTTAATTTGAACAAACAGACTTGTATAACATTGAAAAGTTCCGACATATATTGGGACAGATTTATACTTGTAATACGCCAACATCCTAATCAGCCAGAAGCTGACGGATGAAGATATAGTCTACACTCCTAGAAATAGGGGGTAAAATTCTAAATCAATTAAAAAGATTAAGAAATATGTGACGAGAGGACCGAAGTGAACTGACCTCTGGTGTACCTGCTGTTCTGCCAAGAGCATCGCAGGGTAGCTATGTCGGGAATGGATAACCGCTGAAAGCATCTAAGCGGGAAACCAACTCCAAGATTAGAAATCATTTAAGATTCCTGAGAGATGATCAGGTTGATAGGCTTTAGGTGTAAGCGCAGTAATGCGTTCAGCCGAGAAGTACTAATTTAATCAAGTAATACTTCCTGTTGGGAGCTATTAAACTACAACCCTATTAAATCCTGCTATGCAGGTCCGCCTTCGGCGGAATTTAACAGGGTAAATTTCTTATGGATTTTTATTCTGCTAGGTGAAAAATACTTTTGCTTTTTACTTAATTTATATTTATAACTAAACACACCCCACAAATGTGGGGGAAGTTCAACTCGCACCATATGCGGGTTTTTTCTTTTATTTAAACATTTACAGCGGTTAAACCGCTGGGAAACAACTCCAAGTGTCATAAAGGTATTTTACATATTTTGGTGTTGCAAATTTATGTATGTAGGTTAGAGTAGTGTTTTAGTAAATGAGACAAAGAGACAAATGAGACACAGAAACAGGGTATTTGTCCCGTGTCTCATTTGCAATTCAACGCCTTGCGCCAACCGGCAGATTGAGCTTCCGCTTCAGTACAGAACCATTTTTCTCCTCGGCTCTCGTCAATTTGAGTTTTTCTATATGAACCACATCCTATCATATGATAAATCTTTTCACCTGTGGAACTTATATTACCCTTAATTAAACATTCCCCATTATTATTTTCTATAGTTGGAGTTGGTGTTGGTGTTGAAATAGTTTGTTCTTGTTCTGTTGGACAGGCGCTCCATAACCCTTGCTTTGTCTTTTCGGCCTCTTGTTGAGCTTTGAGAAATTCATCTTGATGTTTTATATCTGGCGGATATGAATACGAATAAGCAAAACCTTGTTTAACCAATTCAAGATTTATAAAAACATCATCAACAAAAACATATCTCAAAAGTCGGTTATATTTATCACGGTCAGTGATGTCTTTTTCCAATCGCACCATTTTTCCTTCAACTAATTCCTTATTTTTCTTTGAAGCTTCAATGCCAAAACACTGCACTGGCTTTCTTGGGTCAACTGTTTCTGGAGTATCAATGCCGATATATCGTACTCGCTCTATCTTATCGCCTATTTCTATATCAATGGTATCACCGTCAACAACACGGGTGACTTTGTATGTTTCAGTTTGTAATTTATTTTGAGGTTCTAATACATTTTGAACATTTGCCTCATTTGTTTTTTCGTTGGTAATTTTTGACTTTGACAATACTGGCGATTGCCCAGCAGTGTTTCTAAATTGCATTCCAATCAGAACCCCAATAAACAATATCAAAATTCCAAATCCTGCAACTAAAACTTTTTTTGGAAGAAAGATATTCATAATTTCAGTAATTTTCAGTGGTTGATTTTCAGCGGTTCAACCGCTGGAAATTATATCCTGCTCGTGTTTCCGATTTATTCATATTATTTTTTCTCACTATCAACGCCAATTTTCCACACACCTTTTTCCAAAAAAGCTTCAATGGTTTGACGCTTTGCTTTATTTATTAAATTTGCATGAGAAAAACTATGCTCTTTGGCATAATCAGATAAATTCATTACTGTTTTATTTTCTAAATACGCAAGGTGTCTGTGATAACTGTTTGTAAGTGCTTTTGCAACAATAGTTTCCATAATTTTTGTACTACCCTTCGTCTGAAATTCTCTAAAGGCATCATAATACAAAGCTCTATCAATAAATTTAATGTTTATGGACACATATCCGCCCCGCATTAAAAGATAATTGTTCAAGACGCGTCCAATACGACCATTCCCGTCACAAAATGGGTGTATATACTCAAAACCTAAATGAAATTTAGCAATTCTTTTTATTATAGACTCTGAACCATTTGAATTATATTCTGTCAGAACTTTTTGTAAACGATCGGTAACTTCTAATGAATTTGGTGCAACATAATCACCAACTCGTACCCATTCATCTTCTTTTCTAAATCTACCAGCTATATCATCACGAATATTAGAAATAAGCATTTTATGTAAAGACAAAATAATATCAAAATTTAATTCACTTTCTTTTGATTTGGTTTCTATATATAACACAACTCGAGCAAGATTTTTGGCTTCAAAAATTTCTCGCTCTGTTATATATCTATCAAGCTCTATTTGAAGAAGAATTTTATCAGTTTCTTCAAGTGTAAGAGTGCTGTTTTCAATAGCGTTTGAGTTATAAACCTGATCGGAAACTTCTGCTTCTGCAAGTATTTTCAAAAGAGACTCTTTACCCACGATGGCCTTGTAGTATCTTTCCCGTAAACTTTGTATTTTTTTGTATACTTTTAATGTGTTCGCCATATCTCTATTATACTCAACTTAACGATAATGTCAATCAATACCGTTAAAATGTAAGAAAAAACATTGGTTTTAACGATATTGACCTACAACTCCTCATTAAAAGCCTTTTTTAATACTGATTTTTTAAGTTATTCTTTCATTCATCTTTGCGAGAATTTTTTTAGATGAAATCCGAACTTTTTTTGAAATAAATTTATCCATAATTTCAGTAGTTTCCAGCGGTTGAACCGCTGGAAATTCTCCTCTCGATTAATCTCATATCTTAAAATATCGCTTATAAAAACTATTCCCTTATTTAGCTAAATAAGGGAATAGTTTTTTCATTTGGAAAGTTGTGAGGTCTTGCCTCACAACTTTCACTTTTTGATTGTTTTCTCATAAATTTTATTCCGGTAAAGTTTTTATATGAATTAAATTCGTCGTAGAGCATAAATCACATTAAAAGAAAAAATTTTAACGGCATCTTCAATGCGTTTGCTTCCTGATTATATTCTAAAGCGTCAATTCCTTCTGAAATAATAATACCGCAATTTGCCTTTATTTTCTCCACCGTTTGCACTACTTGCTTATATTCTTTTTTGTTCACTCCAACTTCAATTACGATTTTATTTTCTCCTGCGCTCAATATAAAATCAGCTCCTCCTTTCGCGCTATCATAGGTTAAAGAAAAAGACGGCTTTTTGTCGCATAAACGATAAAGATACATACCAACCAAATCTTCCAAAAGTTTTCCGCGCGCGTTCTGTTCTGTAATAATATTTCCAATGGTTTTATAATACATCGCGCGAAACACCGGCGATGAAAAGAGGTATTTTGACGGCTTTTGCGTCACCTGCTTGAAATGGGACCCGTGCGGATATACGCGATGCAAAACTTCCGCTTGTTCCAGCGCTGAAAAAATTTCCGCTATCTTGGGACGGGATATGCCGAATTTTTCCGCCAGCGTCGTGAAATTCAAAACATCCATATCCGCCACGGCGTATAAAATCGCAGAAATTCTTCCGATAATTTCCGATGATAATCCGCGCATTTGTGGAATATCTTTATTGATTACCCGTTCCAGAGATTTATTTATCTGGTCATAAACCAACGCCTCATTTTCCAGCGCAATCATAAACGGCAACGACCCGTAAAAGAGATAATTTTCAAAATCCAAACGGCTGATTCCATGATAATATCCGCTTATTTTCTGTTCTTGTTTTTTCAACGCGTTGAACACCTCTTGGGCATTTCGCCCGCCAAAAATTATTTCTCTTAATTCTTGCGACAACCCCTTAATTTCATATTTATCTTTTTTAATTTTAATAAATTCCGTGAACGAAAGCGGATAAATTTTTTCGTAAATGGCGCGCCGAGCAATGTCGGGATTGCTATTCAGAAGCGCCGCCGCCGAACCGGTTGAAAACATAAAAACATTATGGCTTCGGTCATAAACAGTTTTAAGAGTTGCGCCCCATTTTTCATCGTATTGCACCTCATCCAAAAATAAAAATAACGGCTTGTCTAAATTTGTAATAGGCCTTCCGATAATTTCTTCAAAAATACCGACAACTTCATTGATGTTGCTTCCGAGAGTTTGTGTGATTTCATCAACCGAAAGAATTAAAAAATATCCGTCAATATTTTTTCTGGCATGATACAGCTGATACATAATCGTCGTTTTGCCGGCTCCGCGCAAACCCGTAAGAGTTACCCAGCGATAAGATTTGTTTCCGGCAAGAAATTGGTCCAAATGCGACTGGATTCTGATAAAAATATTCCTGTTGGGGCGTTTTTTGTTTTGCGCGTCAAAAACATACGCCCGTCCGCGGAAATCGGCTTGGGCAATTTGGTCGTTGATATATTCCTTAATTTTTTCTTTATTCGCGGTCATTTCTTTACTTGTTGGCGTTTTTAGCGCTAATTACATCTTACACTAAACCCTATTTCAGTGTCAAGTCCGCTTTACACTGATTTTCTTTTGTTCTTTTAACCTGTGTTTAAGCCATTTTAGGCCATTTTTATAGATTGCGTCCGGCAAAATTTTTATATGAGTTAAATTTGTCGTAGAGCATAAATTATTTTTTACTTGAATTTTCTACGATTTCAATTTCCTCCAACGTAAGGTCGTAGATTTTATAAACGAGTTGATCAATTTGTTTTTCGTATTCTTTGACTTCTTCCTTTTTTGCAGGATTTTCTAAATAATCGCCAGATCTGGTAATTGCCAAAATTTTATCGACGATTTCAATGAATGGTTTTTGTTGATCCTTTAATACTTTTTTTACTGGAAATTGTCTTAACTTTATAACCCCAATATCAACACCAGCCCCTCTTTTTTTACCATTCTTATAAAACCATTCTAAGGCGAATTTTGAATTAAGAATTGCAAGAATATATTTTAATTCGTAATTTGGATCCTTTTTTATAATCATGGAAAACGAAAAACCAGTAAAATAATTTTGGTCATCATATGTAAAATCATTCTCAACGAACATCCCTTTGGAAATAATTTTTGGAGTTGTAAAATATTTTATTTCTCTAGGTCTATGCAGACCATAAGGTTTATTGGAAGAAGTAATAAAATCAGAAAACTTATCTAGATGCTTTTTAATATCTATATACTCATTATCTGTTCTGATTTTCTCTTTAACTATTTTATCTGAATAAATTATATATTTTTTATGCCAAGTTACTCCATACCTATATACATCATTTGGGTCAAGATATTTTTTAATCGTTGAACATTCTATTTCATTCAGATTCATATTATCTAACTCACTTTGGCTCAACACAAAGACTCCGTTACCTGCTTTAACATCCATTCTTTTTGAATTTTTTATTTGCTTATTACTAATTTTATCAGTAGCTTCAACAGCTCCCTGTGAGACATCGACAATTGATCCGAGAGTCACTATATTTTTAATATCCCATGGCTTATCATTAAGAATAATTTCGTCATTGATGAAAACTGATGAGTTAGATAACAATTTAATTCTTAAATTCTGAGTATCATGATCTGCCTCTATGTCTGAAATGTCGTTTTCTAACTTCTTATAAATAAAATTGTCGATGTCTTTTGTTTTCTTGTAGACCGCAACCATATGCTGCCCGGCAACGGAATCAAACACTTTTAATTTACCAATGTCTACAAAATTAACAAAAGAAAGCTCAGTAGACACTCTTTTAATTAGTTTTTTTGCGCCATGACTGTTGAGCCAATATCTTGAAGTTATAAAAGAGATTACGCCATTGTCTTTAATGAGATCGATGGCCTTATGTAAAAAATAGAACCAAAAATCCATTTTCCCTTGGTGGTATTTTATATCCGGTGGGTAAGAATAGGAATAAGCAAAACCTTGTTTTACTAATTCAAGATTTATAAAAACATCATCAACGAAAACATATCTCAAAAGTCGGTTATATTTATCACGATCAGTGATGTCTTTTTCCAATCACACCATTTTTCCTTCAACTAATTCCTTATTTTTCTTTGAAGCTTCTACACCGAAACATTGAACTGGTTTTCTCGGGTCAACCGTTTCTGGTGTATCAATTCCAATATATCTAACTCTTTCACCGCCTTCAATTTCAATTGTGTCACCATCAATAACACGAGTAACTTTAAATGTTTCGGATTGTGATTTATTTTGAGATTCTAATACATTTTGAACATTTGCCTCATTTGTTTTTTCGTTGGTAATTTTTGGCTTTGACAATGCTGGCGATTGCCCAGCAGTGTTTCTAAATTGCATTCCAATCAGAACCCCAATAAATAATATCAGTGCGCCAAATCCTGCAACTAAAACTTTTTTTGGAAGAAAGATATTCATAATTTCAGTAATTTTCAGTGGTTGATTTTCAGCGGTTCAACCGCTGGAAATTATATCCTGCTCGTGTTTCCGATTCATTCATATTATTTTGATTTTTTTGCCTCATTTATAGCGCGCTCAATCATAAAACGCACTCCTTCGCTCGTGTTTTCATTTTCAAGACGGATGTCCGGATGGCGCTCTTGAAATACTCGATAAATCTCATCAGCAAAAGCTTGGCCTACCATAGGAACATTTTCATAATCAAAAAGAATAATTTTGAATTTTTCCAGTCCAGCTAGTACCCGACGAGCTTGCGAGCGCGAGATGTGAATACCACCAGCTGTAAACAATTTGACTCGTATTTCAGTTTTATCGAAACCATAATCACTTTCATTTACTAAATTCGTATATTTTTTAAATATATCATTCAAGTGACGACTTGAGTTGGCACTAATTCTAAAAATTACTCGTGTCCCTCTTTTTTTGAGTGATATTCTATGAATAGAGACATCGGATTTTATAGTATTGATAGCTAATTGGTATCCAAAACTATCAAGAATAAAAACATCACCCGATTTAGAAGTGAAGAAAATACCTTCGCCAGAATGAGATTTCGGCATAGTTGTGGTTTTTCCCTTAAGTAGATCTTGTATAGCCTGAATTTCCGATTTAAGATTCCTTTTTTTCATTATATTGCGAAAAACCCCTACCCCAGAATCATTTACAATGAATGAAAGGTCTTTGTCCCGTACCGCAACTTCAACTGATATACTTTTCGATTGTGAGTGTTCAATCGCATTGTTAAACATTTCAGAAAAAGCAAAAGTAAAAATATTCCTCACATTTTCTGGCAACTGAGCAAGTTTCGGAAATCTCTCTTCTATCTCAAGAAGTATTTTATGCTCCTCTATTGACTCATTCTTATATAATTTCTTAAAAACATTTGGCACAATATCTGAGTGCTTTGAAATGTAGTCCTTTGACACATAAAAAGCATTGCGGGTTCCACCGAGCTTTACCGCCTCTTTTTCAGCAACCAGATCAGAAATAACCATATTTACATATTGGCGAGACACGCCAATAGCACTAGTGATTTCACTAGAAGTGATCTTTCCTTTTTGCCTTATTAATTGCAGTATTTTATCCTTATTTTTCATAAACAACTACATTGTAAACTAATCCATATTCAATTGTCAAGTAATTGTCAACTAACCTACAACTGCCCTACAAATGCCTTTTTCAATACTGATTTTTTAAGTTATTCTTTCATTCATTTTTGCGAGAATTTTTTTAGGTGAAATCCGAACTTTTTTTGAAAGAAAGATATTCATAATTTCAGTAATTTTCAGCGGTTTTTCTTTTCAGTGGTTAATTTTCAGCGATGAAACCGCTGAAAATCTTCCTCTCGATTAATCTCAGATCTCAAAATATCGCTTGTAAAAACTATTCCCTTATTTAGCTAAATAAGGGAATAGTTTTTTCATTTGGAAAGTTGTGAGGTCTTGCCTCACAACTTTCATTTATTATGACTAAATCAATCCTTCAATCCAAAATTCTTATTCTGTGTTTTTTGTCAGAATTTCATAATGTTTTGGATCGGATTCTTTAATTATGTTCAACAAAATTTTTATCGCGTCTTTACTTTCGCTTTTGTCTTTAATCCTGCCCAAGCAAAAGAAATGTCGTCAGTCAAAATAGCAAACTCATCGTTTGTTTTCACTCCTCGCTCATTCCACTCATTAGTTAAATCCTTTCTAATTTCAATACTTTTCAATCGTAAATCCACCCAGTTTTTGGAATAACCTTTTTTAAGATAAGTCGCCAGCGCTCTTTGAATGGCTTTTTCAGGGTCTGCGGTTTCTTCAATTCTTTCATAACCTATGCGCGCTAACCAAAGCTTAAACGGCTCGGCTTTTGGCGAGGGGATTGATTGGATTATTCTAAAAATTGTCTCTGTGTCAGCTGAGTCGGTTAGATAAAACTTGCCGTCAGACGCCTTCATTTTCAGTTGGTTACATTTTGTAACCACCTCACTTCCTTCCTTTTTTAGGCGGTTTTTTAACACTTTCCAATAATTTCTTGGATCCTCGCTTGTGTTTAGCGCGCCAATCACATCAGCAATAGAAAAATACCACAACTCTTTTTCTTCGTCCCAATGTCGGCGAATTTGATTGCCTTCAAAAATTGCGATTACTTTATTTTTTAATTGTTTTTTCATAATTATTTCTTCATTTTAGAGATTAATTTTTCTATATCACTTCTGTGATACCGTCTATCTCGTCTTGTACCAAAACGAATGGCTTTTAGAAATCCTTTGTTATCCCATTTTCGTAGAGTGTTAGGGTGGCAACTCAAAATCTCACAAGCTTCTTTAAGAGTAATAATTTTGTCAGTTTTTTTAGTAGTCATAATTTTTATTAAGTTAACATAACCTTATACCTATTTTTTATAAAAGTAAAGGCCTTTTCCACACCTTTTGATAAAAAAGTTATCTACTTGGCGGACTTCGTCACTCCGTAGCCACGCTTTAGCGTGGCAAAGGCGGAGAGGGAGGCCTGCCTGCCGTAGGCAGAGATTCCCTTTTCATAAAATAATTTAGAGTCGCAGAGCGACATTACTAAATTATTTTATTTAAGGCCCGCGAATTTTTGCTTTTTCCTTCGGCGCAAAAATTCGTTCGAATCCCCACATCTTCAAAAATTATTTTACTTGGGATTCGGTCACTCTCGTGGATATTTTATTTCATAAATTCATAAAATATCTCATTCGCTCGACCCCCACTCGCTGTCACTGATTTTCTAAAAGAAAATCAGGCTTCGCGACAGCTCGGTTCGAATCCTACCTATCCGTAAACCAGTAATTCTAGAACGCTTTGCGTCCTAGTATAACTGTTTTATGCGGAGAGGGAGGGATTCATCCCACGATTACTAAATAAATTTTTTCTTAAAATCAAAATTTATTAAGTATCGCTGGACGCGGCTCGGAAAAGTGAAAAATTAAAATTTTTCTTTTCCTCCGCCGTTCGAATCCACCACTCACTTTCACACAGACATCTTTTTTAAATAATACTTAATTATTTAAAAAAGCTGTTGCGGAGAGGGGGGGATTCCTTTTCATAAAATGATTTAGAGTCGTAAAGCGACATTACTAAATTATTTTACTCAAGGCCCGTGAATTTTTGCTTTTTCCTTCGGCGCAAAAATTCATTCGAATCCCTACATTTCCAAACAAAAATCATTTTTAGATACTCAAAAAATAGTATTAAAAAATGCTTTGGCGGAGAGGGAGGGATTCGAACCCTCGAGACCTTTTCAGGCCCAACATCTTAGCAGGATGCCCCGTTCGACCGCTCCGGCACCTCTCCACTATTTAAAATAAAGAAAATACTGACAAAAAACTACGAGTGAAAAATGTCCATAAGAACATTTTTCATTAATAAAAATAGCATACATTGAACTCTTTTTCTATTTTTATTTTTTAAATTAAAATGGTATATTAACTTGATAATAATTTAATTTAATTAATATGGGAGTATTATCAAAGCCATAGATATTGAGACATAAAAAAGCGGGGAACATTATTATAGAACCGTTTAATACGGCAAACTTGTCAAGCACAAGTTATGATGTGCGCCTTGGAAAACATTTTTTTAGACAAAGGGAAGTTAAAAAAATTCAAACCATAAATCCTTTTCACGAAAAATCAATGAGAAAAATGTATGACAAACATGAAATTGCAATTCCAATAAAGAAAATAAAATCTGAACTCAATCCATTTCATAATTTGAAAGATACTGATTTGGTAATTTTGATTTCTCCAAACGAGACAATTCTTGCGCACACGGTTGAGTTTATAGGAGGAAAAAACGGAATTCCCGAAAAGAATCTTGGTGCAGTTACAACCGAAATGAGAGCGAGAAGTTCGGTTGGAAGAATAGGCATTGCGGTTTGTAAATGCGCGGGGTGGGGAGATATAGGATATGTAAATCGTTGGACTATGGAAATAACAAATTTTAGTAATAACACAATTCCATTACCGGTTGGTTTTAGAATAGGACAAATTATTTTTCACGATACAGAGCCAGTTGAAGAAAAGGACCACTATTACAGAAAAGTTGGCGGGAAGTATCAATCTGCCGGCGAAATAAATCAATTAAAAAAGAAATGGAAGCCAGAAGATATGTTACCAAAACTATATAAGGACCCCGATCTTGGTCATTTTTCAAAATTCAATAAGTCATAGGAGTGAAAATTAAAATAATACATCTGTGTACGAGTACATATTTGAATTATACGGCAAAAATACTCACTTAATGATTATAAGGCAATTTTTACATGTCAATTTTTAAAACTGTGAAAAACTTTTAGCGCGGAGAGTTTAGAAATGTTAAAATTGTATAAAGGGTCGATTTTGTTTTTATAATAATGCGCAAGAAAAATTATGGAAAATAAATACAAAACTCTTGATTGGGTAGTTTTTATATTAGTAGTTGTAGGAGCCGTAAATTGGGGCTTGGTAGGTCTATTCAACTTTGATTTAGTTGGAGCAATTTTTGGTGAAATGTCAGCACTAGCAAAAATTGTATATGTTCTTGTCGGTATTGCAGGTGTATATCTAATATTCAATTGTAAAAAGATGTGTAAGTAATTTCAGAAAAAATAAATGCCACACTCTCAAAGAGTGCGGCATTTTGGTTTTGTCACCTTCGCTTACGGGCGAGAGGTGATGTGAAATCCGTTTTCTTCCCACGAGTATCTGCCGATGGTTGTCATCTGGCGATTTCGCGGGTCGTTTTTTGTGACGAGAAGATTATCCTCGTCAGCACAATTCATTTCACAACTAGTTTTTGCGACGGAGAGATTATTTCTCCGCCCAAAGTATTCATTTGATTGTGGGAGAAGTGCTTCTTCTTCCATTTTTCGGATGAATTTTTCATCCGAAGTTGTTAAAAAATTTTTTGTCATTTCAAGCTCCTTTTAGTTATCTAATGTGTATGATAACACTTTTTAAATTATTTGTCAATCCCAGCACTTATTTTTTATACAAAAAATAAGTGCTGAGTTAAAAATAGAGCTCAACAAAGCCCCACTTGGAGGCTTCGCCTCCAAGTGGGAAAAGGGGTTTTTGTATTTCTTATTTTGTTTTTTGTGTTTGTCCCATACCATTCGCTTTGCAAAGCTACCTGCCTACCGCAGGCAGGCGGGATAAATTTGTGATTTGGTGTTTGTGATTTGGAATTTTACTGAAAGTGTCAATGTGCTATCGTTATACAAAAAACTTTCTTTGCGCCAGAATTAACTAAAACATTTTTTGTTTCCCTCATAGTTGCGCCGGTTGTTAAAACATCATCAATTAAGATTATATTTCTCCCACGAATTTTTTCTACATCACTCACACCAAAACAATTTCTAATATTTTCCATTCGTCTCCTTCTATTTTTTACAGCCGTTTGACTTAGTGTGTCTTTTGTTTTTATTAAAGATTTGAAGTCGGTTTCAAAAAAATTTTGTGTATCAATTTTTTTAAATTCCTCTAGGATAAACTCAATTTGATTAAAACCTCGTTTTCTCATTTTCTTTTTTGATAAAGGAACGGGGATTAAAACTGGTTTATCAAAATTTTTAAAAATCTTCATTTCCGACAATTTTTCAAGAAGTTCTGAATATAAAATTTCAGCAAAAATTTCTGCCACCCTCTCGTTTCTTTTATATTTCAAAAAATGAACCATATCTCTTATCAATGAATCTTCATAGCTAAATATAGAATACGAATTTTTATCATCACTTATGTCGGCTTTTTGGCATTTTTGAAAAACCTTTTCCGCGGTTAAGGATTCAATCCTTTTTCTTTTTTCAGAAAAAGGAAACAGAAAATTAAGTATGGCGTCTATTATTCTTTTTATTCTTATCATAAAACCTGTTAATTATGGAATATTTATAAAAATGGTTTCATTGCTTCATTGTTCAATTGTTAAAAAACAAAAAAGATTATTTCCAAAACAATGAAACAATTTAACAATGGAACAATGGATTTTTCTCTGCTATAATCATTATACATAAAATATGAGTGAGTTTTTAAATAATATAATAAAATCGGTAAAAGATTATTTTAATAAAAAAGAAGAGAGTGTTTTGGGTATTGATATAAGCTCTTCTTCTATTAAGGTAGTTCAATTAAGAAAGAAAAGAGGTAAGGCAATTCTCGAAACATACGGAGAAATATCCCTTGGCGCGTATGCAAATGTGGAAAATGGAAGAGCGACGAAATTATCAACTCAAAAAATAACAGAGGCGTTATCAGATTTGTTAAGAGAATCAAAAGTAACTGCAAAAAAATGCGGGGTGGCCGTCCCGCTTAGTTCAAGTCTATTGAAGATTATTAAAATCCCATCTGTAAGCGAAAGACAACTAAAAGAGATAGTTCCCATAGAGGCAAGAAAATATATCCCAGTGCCCGCGACTGAGGTTCTTTTGGATTGGAATATTATACCAAAAGAAACCAGCTATTCTGAAGAAGGTGAAGCTCAAAAAGCAGATAAGATTGAAGTGATGATAGTTGCCATACATAAGGAGATAATAAATATGTACACGGATGTTCTGTCGCAAAACAACTTAGAGAGTTCCTTTTTTGAAATAGAACTTTTTGCTACTACAAGGTCTGTACTAAGCAGGGGGATAAGGCCTGTAATGATTTTTGATTTTGGGGTTAGCACAACAAAACTATATGTAGTAGAAGGAGGAATTATTAGAGAATCTCATATTGTAAATAGAGGGTCGCAAGATTTAACTCTCGCGTTATCAAAATCATTAGGTATTTCTTTTGATGAAGCTGAGGGGTCAAAACGAACAACTGGTTTAACAAGAGAAACAGATAACGAAGAAGATGTTTCTGAAAGCACATCGGCTATTATGGAATATATTTTTTCTGAAGTTGAAAAAACAATAATAGGTTATCAAATCAGATATAACAAAAGTATAGTTAAAATTATATTAACCGGCGGGGGTATGCTTTTAAAAAACATTGTTGATAGAACATCTGAAAAATTCAAAATTGAAGTTGAATTGGCAAATCCATTTAGAAAAGTTGAGGCGCCTGCATTTTTGGAGGAGGTTTTAAAAAGGGCGGGTCCAGAATTTGCCGTTGCGGTTGGGATTGCTTTAAGAAAATTAGAAGAAATGGACTGAACGCGGATCGAACGCAGACTAACAATGTGGACTAAACGCGGACAAAAATAAAAAAGCAAAAAAACAAGAAAACAAGGAAAATTACCAAGGGTAAGCCTTGGTATAATTACGGAGGCAACGCCTCCGTACACAACGCCTCCGTACGACAAAGGCACAAAATAAAAAAAGAAACAATAAATGAAAATTGTCGTCAAGCGACAATTTTCATCCACAATTATTTTGTTTTTTGGGAAAATGTCCCTAAGGACATTTTTCATCCACAATTATTTTTTTGCTTTTTCATTCATAATTATTTTTTTTAAAACCTCACTTGGAAGCTCGGTTACTAAAAAAAATATAAACCTACACGCAACTCTGCGATAGCAGAGTTGCGTGTAGGTTTATAAAAAATAAAAAAGGCCGAATCTAATTCAACCCTCAAATGCTTCCAGATTTACTATGTCAAACATCGAGTGTTTGACAGTGTTTGGCAGAGTGTTAGCAAACCCAAAACAAGAAAAGATGTCAGAAAAGGTGTCAGGAAAAGGTGTCAGGAACCTTTCTTTGGAAAAGATGTCAGGAAAAGGTGTCAGGAACCTTTCTTTGGCCTTTCTCTTTTTCTTCACTTGGGTGCTCCGCACCCAAGTGATTTTTCCACGGAGGCCTTGCCTCCGTTTAAAATTGAAACCAGACTCAATATGTCAAACACCGAGTGTTTGACAGTGTTTGACAAAGTCAATCTGTGCAACATCGGATGTTGCACAGAATATTTTTACCGCTATTAAATTCCTTGATTTTTTTCTTGGGGGTTATTAACATATCATTTATACTTTTTCTTGTTTATTGTATATAATTTATATACTAATTATGAACAATAATACATCCTTTATACCAAGGACGAAATTAACGGACTCTTTTGATTCCGGAAATAAAAAATCTAGTAAGATTGGTTTACTATCGCTCTTATCAATAATAATGTTTATAATATCTATTGTCCTCGCCGGCGGGGTGTTTCTTTTGGGTGAATATAAAACAAAAGCAATACAAAATAAAGTTGCCTCGCTTGAAAGAGCAAAAGGGTCGTTTGAACCGGCGCTTATTGAAAAACTTTCAAAACTTGATACTCGTATTAATTCAGCAAAAAAAGTTTTAAATAATCACATTTCTGTCTCTATATTTTTGAAACTTTTGGAAAAGCTCACACTTAAAACTGTAAGATTTAGCGAGTTTGAATTTGTAAAAAGAGATGACGGTTCGTTTAGTGTATTTATGAAGGGAGAAGCTAATAGCTATTCTTCGGTTGCATTACAGTCGGATATGTTTGGTGGAAATAAATTTATACAGGAACCGATTTTTTCAAATTTTAAGTTAAACCCTAGTGGAAATGTTTTATTTGATTTTTCCGCGGTTATAGATAGGTCTTTAATTCTATACGAAAATAATATAGAGAAATAATATGAAAGGAATTATAACACCAATAATTTTAATAATTGTGTCAATTGCGGTTTTTCTTACCTACACGGACCCCGCTTATAATAAAATAAAAATCGCAGAAAAAGATGAAGTTCAGTATGATGAAGCGTTAAATAAATCCCGCGAATTACAAATAATAAGAGATTCGCTTTTATCTAAATATAATACTTTCAGTTCTGCAGACATAGAAAAACTGGAAAAACTTTTACCAGATAATGTTGATAATGTTCGTTTAATTTTGGAAATAGATAATACGGCTTCAAAATATGGGATGAATTTGAGAGATGTGTCTGTTTCTGGCGGGACCGAGACCGCGGGTAAAAATATAGTTGAAGCCACCGCGAAAGATTTTTATACAATAACATTAAGTTTTTCAGTGTCTTCTTCTTATGCCAATTTTGTTAAATTTATAGAAGACCTTGAGAATAAATTAAGAATAGTTGATGTATCTAGAATTGCATTTAAGGCGTCCGATTCAGATTTTAATGAATATAGAGTTAGCGTTGAAACATACTGGGTAGAATGACTTCAAAAGCTCTAAATGAGCTTTTGAAGGGTAGTGCCAGATTTTTCATCCATACTTGGAAACCTCTGGGAGAGGTTTCCAAGAGTAGTGTCAGATTTTTTATC
The DNA here is from genome assembly GCA_018899555.1 of Patescibacteria group bacterium. Taxonomy (GTDB): domain Bacteria; phylum Patescibacteriota; class Minisyncoccia; order Phycocordibacterales; family 21-14-all-36-13; genus VMGX01. The sequence goes on along the minus strand of JAHIHZ010000011.1, from coordinate 28,462 downwards.
CATAATTCAAAATTTATTTATTTTTTTAATTTAAACATGAACAAAAAATTTATAAAAAATATAATTATTACAATAGCAATTATTATTTTGGTTTTTGCTTTGTACTTTTTCTTTTTTAGAGGGAGTGGGTTAGATAATGATTCTGGACTTTATATTGAACCAGTTGCCGGCAAAACTTCAGCCGTTGATAAATCACTTATAACGCTTCTTTTGGAAATGAAATCAATCAAATTAGATGAAAAATTATTTAACTCCGCTGTATTTCAAAGTTTGAGCGATTATAGTATAAAGATAGAACCGCAAGAAGTCGGTAGGACCAACCCATTTGCTCCACTTGAATTGAAATAAAAAGCTCTAACTTAAAAAGTTCTAAATGAACTTTTTAAGTAAAGTGTCAGAATTGATTCATGTTTTGAGCTTTCTATTCCATAATTTTTTTGAGCGTTTCAATCCACCCCAGTGAAATATTCTTTGAATTTCACGGGGCAGGTAATATTTTTGCTCGCCCTGTTAAATAAATTTGTCGAAGCAAATTTTCCGCTACGCGGGATTTAACAGGGTAAACATTTGTAAACACAGTTAAATATGAATCTACAAAATTTTTTAAATATATTGTTAAATAAAAAACTTATAAACAAGGAAGATATTTCTGTTTTAGAAAAAGAAATAAAAGAAATAGGCGGAGATATTGAAAATGTTTTAATGAAAAGAGGAATTACGATGTCGGAAATAATAGAGGCGAAAAGTAGTTATTACAATGTTCCTTTTAAAAACTTAGAAAATACTCCGATTCCCTTTGAAATGTTGAAATATATACCTGAAAAATCCGCTGATTATTATAAAATTGTTCCTTTGGAGATTCAGGACGGAGTACTTGAAATTGGTTTTGTTAATCCTGATGATATGGAAGCGAGAGACGCTGTATCATTTATAGCATCTAAAAATCATTTATCTTTTAAAATATATGTTATCTCTGAGAGAGATTTCAAAAAAATAAAAGAATCATACGACGGATTATCTGGCGAAGTTGGCAAGGCCCTAACAGAACTTGAAACAGAATTATCAATTGAAGAACAGAAATTATCAAAAGAAGTTTCGGAAATATCAAAAAAAGGCATTACTACAAGAATAATTGAAGATGCGCCCGTAACAAAAATTGTTGCGACCATATTGAGATATGCGACAGAGGGTAGAGCGTCGGATATTCATATAGAACCGATTGACGAGGAAGTGCGCATCAGATTTAGAGTAGATGGCGAAATGAATACGAGTTTAAAACTTCCTAAAAAAATTCATAATGCAGTTACGGCCAGAATAAAGATATTATCTAATATGAAGTTGGATGAAAAAAGAAAACCACAAGATGGCAGGTTTTCGGCTCATGTTGATAACAGAAAAATAGATTTTAGGGTTTCAACTTTTCCCACTTATTATGGTGAAAAAGTAGTTATGAGGATTCTTGACCCAAATACTGGCGTTGTTGGTTTGGATAATTTGGGTATAAGTGAGAAAAATTTAAAAATTATTAAAAATGCAATAAGTAAGTCGTATGGATTAATTTTGATATCTGGGCCAACGGGTTCTGGTAAAACAACGACGCTGTATTCAATGCTTGAACAATTAGACAGGGAAACCAATAATGTTCTCAGTTTGGAAAATCCAATAGAATATAATATTCCCGGTGTCAGCCAATCAGAAATAAGACCGGAGATAGGGTATACATTTGCTACAGGTCTTAGAACAACGCTAAGACAAGACCCAGATATAATAATGGTTGGTGAGATTCGGGACAAAGATACTGCAAAACTTGCTATTCAAGCAGCCCTTACCGGACACCTTGTTTTATCAACAATACACACAAACAATGCCGTTGGCGTTATTCCTCGTCTTATAGATATGGGAGTTGATCCATTTTTAATACCCCCAACACTAATAATGACCATAGCCCAAAGGTTAGTAAAACTACTTTGTCCGAACTCTGGCAAGGCCATACCGATTGACGGCGCTTTGAAAATTATGTTAGAAAAACAATTTAGCGATTTACCTAATGAATTTAAAAAAGATATAAAAATTCCCGATAATATTTATACGGCTGGTTCGTCGTCTGATTGTCCAAATGGGACGAGAGGAAGAACTGCGGTATTTGAAATTATGGAAATGAATAAAGAAATTGAGGAGGTTATTTTGAAAGACCCGAGTGAAAGTGGAATATATAAAATTGCAAGAAAAAATGGGATGCTCACTATGCGGGAAGATGCGCTTTTAAAGGCATTTAGGGGGGAAATTCCCTTTGAAGAGGCCAATAAGTTATAAAGCTTCAAATTGTGTTTATTAAAATTTAGTTCATTGTGTTAAAATATAAAGATATGGAAAATGATAAATATAAAGTTTTAATTATTGACGATGATAAATTTCTTCTTGATATTTATACTGTAAAATTTAAAGAGAATGGCCTTGTTGTTGATACCGCAATCGGGGGAGAGGAGGCGCTTGAAAAACTAAGGGAAAATAAAAATTATGATATTTTATTACTTGATATTGTAATGCCCGTAATGGACGGCTTTGCTTTTCTTGAAAAAAAGAAAGCAGAAAATCTTGCTCCAAAAGCTGTCATTGTGATTTTAAGTAATCAGGGACAGGCATCAGATATTGATAAAGCAAAGAAGTATGGCATTCATGGATATATAGTAAAGGCGAGTACAATACCATCCGAAGTGTTGAAAGAGGTTTTGAGTATAGCGAAAGAAAATATATCAAAACTCTCTAACTTAAAAAGCCCCCAATGAGCTTTTAAAGAATGGCGCTAGATTTTAATCTATGGTGTTGAGCTTTTTAAGAGGGGTGTTAATTTTAATTCGTAATTAAAACCATGGAACAAAAAAAACAACTTGAAGATTTATTAGCGATAGTAATTAAAGAGGGAGCGTCAGACCTCCATATTTCTGTCGGCAAAAAACCAACCATAAGGGTATCGGGGATGTTAATAGGTCTTGAAAAAGAAAATATTTTGAAGGAGAGTGACACCCTTAGTTTAATGTCTGCTCTATTAGACGAAGAACAAAAAAAAGAATTTTTAAAAAATAAAGAAATAGATTTTTCTTATTCATATAGCGAAATGAGATTTAGATGTAATTGTTATTTTCAAAAAGGAACAATCGCTATTGCAATGCGTTTGATACCTAAAAAGATAAAAACACTTCAACAGCTTAATCTTCCTGAAGTACTTGAATCATTTGCGGGCAGAAAACAGGGGTTTTTTCTTGTTGTTGGCCCAGTAGGTCATGGAAAAACTACAACGCTTGCTTCAATGATTGAAATAATAAACGAGACAAGAGCTGAACACATAATTACCATAGAAGACCCTATAGAATATTTATTTGAAGAGAAAAAATCTATAATAGACCAGAGAGAAGTTAAAATTGATACTGCCGACTTCCAAACGGCCCTAAAGAGTATGTTCAGACAGGATGTGAATGTTGTTATGATAGGAGAAATGCGCGGGACCGAAACAATTTCAACCGCGGTGACGGCGGCGGAGACCGGGCATTTAGTGCTGTCAACACTTCATACAAACAATGCATCACAGACAATGGATAGAATTATTGATTCATTTCCGAGCGAGAGTCAGGTTCAAATTAGAACACAGTTGGCCGGAAGTTTAATTGGAATTTTTTCGCAAAGACTTATTCCTAGGATTTCTGGGGGGGTTGTTCCTGCGTACGAGCTTTTAATAAACAATAATGCTGTTTCTAATTTAATAAGAGAAGGGAGAACCCACGAAATTGACTCGGTTATTGAAACTAGCTCAGAATTGGGAATGGTTGATATGAATCGTTCTTTAGCCGAACTTGTAAGAGCGGGCGAAATAACTCTTGATGATGCGAGGAAATATTCCACAAAGATACAAAATTTAGAAAAATTGTTGTAAAAGTTAAAAATGTAAAAATCAACCTACCCGCCAAAGCACATAGCCAACCTTTTGTTGATACATAATTTTTAACAATCAAGAACAACCATTTATTGCAAATTCTCTTTTAGAAAATTTGCACAACAACTTTAAAATTTTACATTATCATTTTACACTTTGAGATTTTAATTTTACATTTATATCATGTTATTCAAATATAAAGTAATTGATGCTGAAGGACTCCAAAAAAGTGGAGAGATAGACGCGATAAATGTTGATGTCGCAATAAATTCTCTGCAAAGAAGGGGTTTTGTTGTTGTGTCAGTAGATAGTGCAAGTAAAGTGCCTTTTTTTGAAAAGAAAATTTCTTTTTTTGATAAAGTTTCTAACAAAGATGTTGTGATACTTTCTCGTCAGATAGCGACTCTTTTTGACGCGCAAGTTTCTGCATTAAAAATATTTAATCTTTTAGCAGTTGAAACAGAGAATCCAGTTTTAAGAAGCAAATTAGCAGAAATTTCTTCTGACCTTAAGGCCGGGAATTCGGTTTCAAAATCAATGGGAAAACATACGGATGTTTTTTCTGATTTTTATATAAATATGGTTCGTTCTGGGGAAGAATCAGGAAAACTTGAACAAACATTTTTGTATCTTGCAGATTATTTAGATAGATCATACGAGCTGACTTCAAAGGCAAAAAATGCTCTTGTTTATCCAATTTTTATTATATTTACATTTGTGTCAGTGATGATATTAATGCTCACAACAGTTATCCCAAGAATAAGCTCAATTATTGCAGAATCAGGCCAGACGATGCCTTTTTATACGAGAGCCGTTGTTGGGATAAGTGATCTACTCGTAAATTATGGGGTATTTTTAATTATATTGTTAATAATAGGGGCATTCTTTCTTTGGAAATATGCCAAAACAGAAGCGGGTAAACTTTATTTATCAAGATTAAAAATTTCCATACCTTTTATTGGTGGTCTTTATAGAAAATTATACCTTTCAAGAATATCTGACAATATGCACACAATGCTTGCGAGCGGTATATCAATGGTTAGGTCAATAGAGGTCACCGGGACGGTTGTTGGGAATAAAGTTTATGAAAATATAATAAAAGAAGCGGCAGAATCTATAAAGGCGGGGAAATCTGTTTCCGAATCTTTTTCAAAACATGAAGAAATTCCAAGTATTATGGTTCAGATGATGAAAGTTGGGGAAGAGACCGGAGAACTTGGCAGTATTTTAAAAACTCTATCAAATTTTTACAGAAGAGAAGTTATAAACGCGGTGGATACATTGGTTAGTTTGATAGAACCCGTAATGATTGTTATATTGGCCGTTGGTGTTGGTTTGCTTTTGGCGTCCGTTCTTATCCCAATCTATAACATTTCAGCCGGCGTCTGATAACCGCAGATGTACGCAGATAACAACCGCAGATGTACGCAGATGAGTATAAAGATCGCTCAACAGAGCGGTTTTTTAATTTTAGACTTGACAATTTATATGAAAGTCCAAATATTTAAATGTTTTTCTCATATTTTAATCTTATATATAAGTTGCATTTCAAACAAGAATTTTCAGGAGGATGTATTACGCCCGCGATTTTGTTTAGGGGCCTGCCCCGTTAGAAGTAGGGCGTACTACGCCCGCGACTTCTAACGGGGTTATCCACAAGTTCCTTTTTTGTTTTGTGTTATTAGTTTATAATGTAAATACATACGAATGTATATATAAGAGATAAGGTCGAATTACTCTTATGTTTATTGATGTAAATACTTGAATATAGTTTATAAAAGCTATTTCAAGACCATGCAGAGTTTTCTGCATACTAAATATTTAGTAACTTTCTGTATAAAATTATGAAAAAAAATAAAGGTTTTACACTTATTGAACTTCTTGTCGTTATCGCAATAATTGGTATTTTGTCATCAGTTGTTCTTGCGTCATTGAATAGTGCTAGACAAAAATCGCGAGATGCAAGAAGAATAGCTGATGTAAAACAGCTTCAGTTGGCGCTTGAATTATATTTTGATTCAAATGCAAACTACCCTACAGCCCTAAGCGCGCTTGCCCCTAGCTTTATACCAACATTGCCAACGGACCCACAAACCAGCGCAGCATACAAATATGCAGCATTAGGTTCAGGGACAACATGCTCAAGTTATCACTTGGGAGCAACGCTTGAAGACACAGGTCATCAAGCTTTTAAAGGTGATGCAGACGCTGCGGCCGGTACGGCATGTACTGGTGGCGGGACAGATTTCGCTGGGACAGATCCTGTTTATGATGTTAAACCGTAATAATTCTAGAAATGATTTTCTAAAAACCCCGCTTAAGCGGGGTTTTTATTATATAAAAACATTATGGATTAAAAAGCTCTCTCTAAACTAAAAAAAATTATGGATCAAAACTCTCGAGGTAGGATTAAAATCCAGCACGACTCTTTAAAATCTCATTGAGAGATTTTAAAGTTAGAGAGTTTTGATTTAGAGCTTTTTAATTTGATGGTATAATTTACTCAGTATCATTTTTGTATTTTTACAAAAGTGATATTGGGCAAATCCTTTAAATAATTTTATGGACATTCTATTTTCAATATCATTTTTTGTTTTTGGCGCAATTTTGGGAAGTTTTATAAATGTTGTATCTCTTAGATATAATACAGGCCTTAATCTTTCTGGTCGTTCCAAATGTTTTTCTTGTTCCAAAACTCTTCATTTTTTTGAATTAATTCCAATTTTTAGTTTTATTTTTCTTAGAGGAAAATGTTCTAAATGTAAAAGTAAAATTTTTATACAATATCCTATAGTTGAATTTACAATGGCCATTTTGTCGTTTTTGTTATTTATAAAATTTGGTTTATCTCTGGAGACATTTTATTTCATATTTATATTTTGTTTGCTTTTGATTATTACAATTTACGATTTTAGACATAAAATTATTCCAGAAGGTGTTGTTTATTTATTTATTTTATTTTCATTTTTATTCATCTTTTTTGATATGAACGAATTGATTTTTAGAATACCAAACATTTACAACATTATTTCTGGTCCGATAGTCGCTTTCCCACTTTTCTTTTTGTGGTTTATCTCAGGGGGGAAATGGATAGGGCTAGGAGACAGCAAACTTTTATTGGGGATTGGTTTTTTGTTGGGGGTTTTTGGTGGGTTATCTGCCCTCGCTTTAGCTTTTTGGGTTGGGGCAATTTTTAGTCTTGGGTTGATATTCTTAAATAAGATTTTGAATGAAAAAGAATTGAGTTTAAATGGAAAACGAATTACAATGAAGAGTGAAGTTCCGTTTGCCCCGTTCATAATAATTGGTTTTATGATAGTTTTTTTTACAGGAATAAATTTATTTCCAATGTAAATTCAAAACCTCCGGGAATTCAAATGGTCTGGGGGACCATTTGAATCCACAATGTTTTAGTTAATTTTGAATCCATAATATTTTGAGCTTTTAAATCCATAATTATTTTTTTGTGTTATGCTCTGGGAGAATTCAAATGGTCTGGGAGACCATTTGAATCCATAATATATTTCAGTTAATTTGAATCCACAATATATCCCAGTTAATTTAAATCCACCCCAGTGAAATAGTTTCCAAATTTCACGGGATAAAAATTTTACCTGCCTGCGGTAGGCAGGTGGGGCAAGCAAAACCAAAAGAGGGCCTGCCCCATTAAAAATCAACAAAAAGAAGAAAGTTTAATATTTCAAAAAATGAGAAAAATGAAAACAGATTTCCAGAAGAATACAACCAATAGAAAAAAATTTCTAACGGGCTTTACCCACACACTAAATCTGGTTTCAAATAAATTTAGCATTTTGTTTTTTAATATAATATTTAATAAATTGAACAAGATATTTTATAAAAAATATACAGGTAAAACAAAAAGAAAATTAGTGTGTGGGTTTACAATAGTTGAACTTATAGTTACAACCGGAATTTTTGCTCTAATAACATCAATAATACTGGTAAGAGATGCCCAATTTAATAATACTATTAGGTTGAGCAACTTAACTTATGAAGTTGCGCTTGTTGTACGCCAGGCCCAAATTTTTGGAACAGGGGTAAGGGAATACGGTTCGGGAGATTTTAATGTCGGCTATGGCGTTCATTTTGATACGGCAAATAATAAATCTTTCATTTTTTTTGCCGATGCGAATAAAAATAATATATATGACGGGACACCTGAGATAATTGAGATTATTAATATAAGGGGCAATAATTTTATAAGTAAATTTTGCGTATTTTCATTAAAGGGAAATGAAACATGTAGTGATAGTGGATCTAAATTGGATATTCTTTTTAAAAGACCTAGTCACAACGCGATAATATCGTCAGACATTATTCTTGGTTTGAATGAGTCAGCGCGTATTTATATTTCTTCAACGACCGGAGATGAAAAATCTGTATTAGTTAAATTTGTTGGGCAAATATCTGTAGAATGAAAAAGCTCTGGGAGAGCTTTTTCATCCATAATTAAAGTGAAATAAAATGAAACAAAAAAGTGGAAAAAACAGTAGTAAAAATTATAATAAAGGATTCACCTTGGTAGAAATGATGGTTGCTGTTGCGTTATTTTCTGTGGTTATGGTTATAGGGGTTGGTTCGCTTCTAAGTATGATTAGTGCGAATAAAAAATCACAATCTTTGCAACTTGTTATGAGCAACCTTGGCTTTGCCATTGAGGACATAACAAGAACAATGAGAGTTGGTACAAATTACCATTGTGGTTCTGGTGATATAAGGGAACCAAAAGACTGTAATGGTGGAAGCAACTATGTTGCATTTGAACCAACGGGGGGCGATCCAGATTCTACAAATGACCAAGTCGTATATAGATTAAATGGAACTCAAATTGAAAAATCAACAAGTGGTGGAGTAAATAATAGTTTTATTGCAATTACTGCCCCAGAAATAACAATAGAATCATTATCATTTTATGTTCAGGGGTCAGAGACCATAGGCGAAGGTGATAATAAACAACCGAAAGTTTTAATTGTATTGTCTGGTCACGCTGGAGAAAATGAAAAAACAAAATCAAATTTTAATATTCAAACCATGGTGAGCCAAAGGATTTTAGATTTTTAGTAAAACGCAGATAGGCGCAGATAGAAACCGCAGATTAACGCAGATTTTTAACATTTAACATTTAACATTTAACATTTAACATTTAACATTTAATATTTCATTAGAAATTAGAAATTGAGAATTGGAAATTTTTTAAACAACATGCATTCACCAATAATAAAAAATAAAACAGATGCCAACAATGACCACAATAGCGGGTTCACATTGGTGGAAACCTTAATAGCTATAACGATTTTAGTATCAGCGATTGTTGGCCCAATGGTTGTGGTCCAAAAAAGTTTATCATCTGCAAATTTTGCTAAGAGCCAAATAATCTCATTTCATCTCGCAGGGGAAGCTATAGAATATATAAGAAATAAAAGAGATGGAAACACATTAAGCGGGGTAAGTTGGATCAATGGCTTGTCTGAGTGTATTGATAAAAAATGCGCGGTTGATACTGTAAACGACACAATATCTCAATGTAGTGAAAATTGTCCAAATTTGCAATTTGATTCTATAAACGGTTTTTACGGATATGATTCAAATTGGGAGGATTCTATATTTAATAGAGTTGTGGAAATAAAGAGTATAAACGAAGAGGAATTATCCATACTTGTTACAATATTTTGGAAGAGCGGAGTTTTTACAAAAGAATTTTCTGTTAGAGAAAATTTATTTAATTGGCAATAATAAAAATTGAAAGTTAAAAAATCAAAATTAAAAATGACAATGTAAAATTCAAAATAGGATAATTTAAAAATTTATTATTTTTTACATTTTTAACTGCCATTTTGCCCGCCTGCCATCGCCTAATGCACAATTGTATGGTTATATAAATAATATTGACAATATGCCACATTATATAGATTACAAACATTATCGCTCTGGCATTGGCGGGCAGGCATTTTGAGATTTGCATTTTAAATTAGAATTATAAACATGTATCCATCAATAACAAAAAATAAAAAAAACACAAACAAGAACCAGAAACACGGTTTCACATTATTGATGGCGATGATTATTTCCTCTCTATTATTATCTATAGGAATTTCAATCTATAGCATAACATTAAAAGAATTAATTTTGTCATCTCATGGCAGGAATTCCCAGTTTGCTTTTTATGCCGCTGATACCGGATTAGAATGCGCGCTTTATTGGGATATAAAAAAGAACGCATTTTCAACCACTACGCCATCAACAATAGAGTGCGATGGCAAAACTATAGAAAATGTTGGTGGCGAGCCCATTTCTACATTTAATATAGATTTTTCTCCCGAACCATTTTGCGCCACAGTAACAGTCAACAAATCTGATACAAAAACAATAATTGAATCTCGGGGATACAATACCTGTGATTTGGCAAATGCCCGTAGGGTTGAAAGAGGTATGAGGATAACATATTAAAAATTCAAAATTTAAAAGTCAAAATTCAAAATTGTGGAGTTCGCCGAAAGCGAACGGACAATTAGATGCAAATTTTCTAAAAGAAAATTTGCTTAACGATTTTAACATTTTGCATTGTCATTTTTCACTTCGAGATTTAGATTTTGCATTTTTCTATGATAAAAAACAAAGAAATTAAAGAAAAAATAGAAAATCTAAGAAAAGTTGTAGAACATCACTCTGAAATGTATCATAAAAAAGATACACCTGAAATTTCTGATGAGGCGTACGATTCATTGATGCGCCAGCTGATTGAACTTGAAGAAAAATATCCTCAATTTAAATCTCCAACGAGCCCTAGTCAGAGAGTGGGCGGAGAAATTTTGGATGAATTTAAAAAAATAAAACATAGATTAAAACAATGGTCTTTTGACAATGTATTTAATTTTGAAGAATTAAAAAAATGGGACAAGAAAATAGAGAGATTTATTTTAAAAGAGACAAAGGATAATCCAAGAGCTGAATATCTTTGTGAATTAAAAATAGATGGGCTTAAAATTGTTTTAACATACAAAAAAGGAGTTCTTAAAACTGGAGCAACAAGAGGTGATGGAATTGTGGGGGAAGATGTAACACAAAATATAAAGACAATAGACGATATTCCTTTAAGTTTAAAACTTCCTGTAGATATTGTAGTTATAGGAGAATGCTGGCTATCTGAAAGAGAATTAGAGAAAATAAATAAAGAAAGAAAAAAAAATAATGAACCAGAATTTGCTAATTCAAGAAATGCGGCTGCGGGTTCTATTAGACAACTAGACCCTAAAGTAGTTGCAAAAAGGAATTTAAGTTTTTTTGCTTACGACATAGACAAAATGCAGATTAACGCAGATAAAAAACCGCAGATGAACGCAGATAAATATAATGAAATTCAGACGCAAGAAGAAGAGTTAATTTTTTTAAAAGAATTAGGTTTTAATGTTAATCTTGATTTTAAACTTTGTAGAAATATAAATGAGGTGGAAGGTTTTTATAAAAAATGGTCAGAAAAAAAACACGAAGAAGTATATGGGATTGACGGAATCGTTTTAAAAATAAATGATAATGAAACACAAAAAGCATTAGGATATACAGCAAAATCGCCAAGATTTGGTGTCGCATATAAATTTTCAGCAACCCAAACAACAACAATAATCAAAGACATTATTTTCCAAATAGGACGAACGGGTGTAATAACTCCGGTTGCAGTTCTTGAACCCGTGAGAATTGCCGGTTCTGTGGTGTCTAGAGCGACTCTTCATAATGAAGATGAAATAAAAAGATTAGATGTAAGAATAGGAGATAATGTTGTTTTACAAAAGGCTGGTGATGTAATACCCGATATAGTTTCTGTGATTTTAGATTTAAGGAAAAAAAATTCAAAACCTTTTATATTTCCTAAAAAGATTTCTGGGTGTGGGGGAGATGGAAAAATAGAAAAAATTCCAGGACAAGTAGCCTACAGGTGTGTTGATAAAAAATCTTTTTCATTACTTTCAAAAAAAATTCATTATTTTGTTTCAAAAAAATGTTTCAATATTGATGGAATGGGCCCACAAATTGTGGACCTGTTGATGGAAAATGGTCTGATTAATTCTTTTGATGATATTTTTAAATTAAGAAAAGAAGATTTGTTAAGTTTGCCAAGATTTGCCGAAAAATCTGCTGACAATCTTATTGATTCCATAAAGAAAAGTAGAAAAATAACCTTAGCAAGATTTTTAACATCGCTATCAATAGATTTTATAGGAGAAGAAACCGCAAATACTATTGCCGAAGAGTTTAAAAATTTAGATAAAATAACGAAGGCAAAAATAGAAGATTTTCAAGGTATTTATGGTATTGGTGAAAAATCAGCACAATCGATTTATGGGTGGTTTAAAGATAAAAACAATTTTGAATTAGTTCAAAACCTTCTCAAATATATTGAAATTAAAAATTTAAAAAATAAAAAAGAAGAAGGAAAACTAAAAGGAAAATCTTTTGTATTAACCGGTTCTCTTTCAAGTATGTCTAGAGATGAGGCAAAAGAAAAAATAAGAAAATTAGGAGGAAATATATCAAATTCGGTCTCAAAAAATACTGATTATGTCGTTGCTGGTCCTAACCCCGGCTCTAAATATGAAAAAGCAAAGAAACTTGGTGTAAAAATTTTGAATGAAAAAGGATTTTCCAGAATTATTTAGTAATAGATTAAAAGCGGTTATAGATACTTTATAACTATATAAGACAACTATTAAATATACGGCTTTAAAATGTTATCATTACTAAATGATTTCAAGCGAAGAATTAAAAAAACTCTCAAAACTCGCGAGGATTGAAATATCCGAGGAAGAATTTAGTGGTCTAAACAAAGACATAAATTCAATTCTTGACTATGTTGGACAAGTATCGCAGATTAACCCCGAAGGAAAACAAATTTCCTACGGGGCAGGCCCCCACACCAAAATTTTTGGTGTGGGGGCAGGCGCAGATAAAAATTTGAGGAATGTAATGAGAGAAGATAAGAACCCACAAGAAGCGGGGGAATTTAGTGGCGACTTATTAAAAGAAGCGCCCAACACAAAAGATGGATATGTGAAAGTAAAAAAGATACTTTGAAAAATATTGTATAATTAAATTAGTATAAAATATGAATTTTGAAGTTAAAAACAACAAAATAATAATAAATATTCCAGCAACAAATGCCGGAAAATTTCAATTCAAAACAAGAGAAACAGGCCTTGGTTTTGGAGAAATTTTTGCAACTAGAAGTAAAAATTTTAATGAAAAAATTTATTTGGAATGGCAACTTGGTTATGATGCTACTATTTCAGATATAAAAGCTGGCAAAAAAGAGACTCAACTAAAAAAATTTTCTTTTATAGGAGATAACAGAAAAGAGAAATATCTTTATGAGTTATCTGAATTAGTATATGAGGCTATTAAAATTGGTTTGATACCAAAAACAAAAATGTCTAATTTGTTAAAAGAGATAGAAAATTATTCTAATTTTATTGATGAAAGAAAAATTGAAGTTGGAAATCCTAAAAAAGTTAAAATAAATGACATTCTCTTTGAGGAAACAAGTATAAAATTACCCGCATTTTTTATGACAGAAACGGTTGATGGGACACAGGTTGAAATACACATAAAACAACAGCAAAATGCATCTGGGACACAACCAATGGTCTATTTTTGTATACCAATTGAAACTTTTCGTAATTATAAAGATTTGTTGGGTAGACCATCAGCTCAAACCGATATTTTAATTTATGAACTTAATAAAGACAGTGCCCAAGTTTTATTTGATTTGGTTAAGATATTTGCGATGTGTTCAAAAAGACACAATTATGACATTATTCAAATTTTAAAACTAATTTTGGAACAATCTTATGAATAAAAATGTTTCAGTTCATCTTAATAAAGATAAGAAAATAGAGCTCGGAAGTTTTTACACGCCAGAAATTATAGTCGATAAAATTTATGAATTTATTGACAGTTTTTTATCTAAACAAAATATTAAAAAATCCAACATAGTTTATTTCGATAATGCCTGTGGTTGTGGGGCTTTTTATAAAGAAAATAGAAATTTTATTTTGGCGGATATTGATAAACGAGCTGTTGATTTTATGAAAAATAATTTTAGTATCCGAAATATAGTATGTACGAATTCCATAAAAGATGTTAGTAGAAAAAAATTTAACATATCTTCAAAATCTTTTTTGATAAATGTTGGTAACCCTCCGTATAATGATATAACTTCTGAAATTAAACAGGGTAAAAAGGGTATTTTTGATTGTGACACGGATCTTTTTGATAGAGACCTTGGTATTACTTTTATAAAATCTTTCAATAAACTTGAGTCGGATTTAGTTTGTATTATTCATCCCTTGTCGTATCTTATTAAGCAAACAAATTTTAATAGATTTAAAAATTTTAAAGACAATTATAAATTAGTTAAAGGTGAAATTTTTTCTAGCGAATTATTTAATGGAACAGGAAAAACAAAATTTCCAATAGTTATGGCTTTATATCAAAGAGGACAAGGAATGGATTATGATTATATAAGAAATTTTGATTTTTCTATATTTAATAATAATAAAAGTTTTATTTTAAAAAATTTCTTAACCACAGATGGTTTTATTGATAAATATCCATCAAAAATTCTTAAAAAAAATCCTTCATCACTTGATTTGTATTATTACACTTTTCGGGACATTAATTCTTTAAAAAGAAATAGGGATTTCGTTTTGGAACCAAATTATAATAGTATTTCTATTTCTTTAGAAAATTTATATAAGTATTCTTATTTGTATACTTTTAAAAAGTTGTTTAATCCGCAAAATTTATGGATTTATGGCAATCTTTCGCCACTTTTAGATAAATCATTGGAAGATTTTAAAAAGGACTATATTGTGTTTTCTATTGTGGATTCAGGTTTGGGGAAAAAACTCTCGGTTGAACAGAAACAACTTATAAAGAAACATTATGGTATATCCTATAAAGATTATAATGAGCCATCTTTTTTAAACGATTTGAAGATTAAATTATCACAAAATATATCAAATCTTGTGATAATTTAATTTGTAATTTTATGAGTATTGATATAAAAAACTTAAATATTAAGTCCACACATAAACATCTCATAGATGGTGATTTTTCTGCGCAGGAATTAACTCAAGAATGTCTAAATGCGATAAAAGAAAAAAACAAAGATATAAATGCTTATATTGAAGTTTTTGAAAAAACGGCATTGGAGCAGGCAAGGGAAGCAGACAAAAGAATAAAAGAAAAAAAATATTCGGAACTTACTGGAATTCCTTTAGCAATAAAAGACAATATTTTAATAAAAGGACAGAAAGTTTCTGCTGGTTCAAAAATTTTAGAGAACTACACTGCAACTTACGATTCAACTGTAATAAAAAAACTTAAAGATGCGGGCGCGGTATTTTTAGGTAGAACAAATATGGATGAATTTGCAATGGGGTCATCAACAGAAACATCTGCTTTTGGTATTACAAAAAATTCACTTGATGTAAAAAGGGTCCCTGGGGGTTCTTCAGGCGGTTCTGCATCTGCAGTTGCGATGAATAGCTGTATGGGGGCGCTGGGCTCCGATACGGCAGGTTCAATAAGACAACCGTCGTCATTTTGTGGTCTTGTAGGATTAAAACCAACATATGGTTCTGTTTCACGAAGCGGCTTGATAGCGCTTGGCTCGTCTCTTGATGTGATTGGACCTATGGGAAAAACCATAAGTGATGTTGAAATAATATTTGAAGCAATAAAAGGAAAAGATGAATTGGATAGCACAACTATAGAAGAAAACAAAAAAACAAAAAAACAAGAAATCAAAATTATTGGAGTGCCGAGTTTTGTAAATGAAACAGACGGATTAGATAATTTTGCAAAAAATAATTTTAATGAATCTATTAAAAAATTAGAAAGCTTGGGGTATAAAATTAAAAAAATTTCTCTGCCAAACATAAAGTATGCTGTTCCCTCATATTACATAATTCTCCCGGCGGAGGCATCTGCAAATCTTGCAAGATTTGATGGAGTTAGATATGGATTACACAAAGATGGAGAAAACGGAATAGATGATTATTTTAAAACTCGCGGAGCCGGGTTTGGGAAAGAAGTTCGTAGGAGAATTATTTTAGGAACATATGTCCTATCTGCCGGATATTATGATGCTTATTATGGTAAGGCCCAAACCGTTCGTGAGTTGATAAAAAAAGATTTTGAAGATGTATTTAATCCGTCTAATGGTGAGACAGGGGTAGATGCAATTATTACTCCTACAACCACAGGCCCCGCTTTTAAAATAGGAGAAAAAATAAACGACCCAATTAAAATGTATTTGGAAGATATTTTTACTGTTCCGGCAAACCACGCTGGGTTACCGGCTATTTCAATTCCTTCAAACAAAAAATTAGACGGAAGTTTTGATGGGGGACTTCCACTCGGCCTTCAAGTAATTGCTCCGCAGATGGACGAAAGTGTTTTGTTTGAAATAGGCAAAAACTTTCTTGGAGAAGAATAAAATTTTAATATAGAATATTAAAATAATTTTCAATTATCAGTTTCTAATTTCTAATAAAATGTTAAAATATCTAAGTAGTTTTTAGGTTTTTTATTTAGGATTTATTTGTGATTTGGTGCTTGTAATTTGTAATTTATTGCTTATGCAATCAATTGATTTTTTAAATGTTGAATATATTTTTAGATTAATCTATCTTCTTTTATTTGATGTGGGGCATTACAGAATTGCTTACGAATATTTCTTGAAATTCTGGGAGATTTATAAAATATTTGCCGCGATTTTTTCTTTGGCGCTTCTTGTTGGGATTGTTTATGTTGTTAACAGAATAAATCAAATAAGAAAAGAAGAAAAAATAAAATTAGATGAACTTACAGAGAAAGCGCTTCTTGATACTCAAGGTAATCCTACGAATCAGAGGTGGGCTCAAATAATGAGACACATTGAATCTACAAATGAAAATGATTGGAAACTTGCGATATTAGAAGCAGACATAATTTTAGGAGAGATGTTAACAAAGATAGGGCACACACAGGAAAATATAGGAGAAAAACTAAAATCAGTTGAAAAAAGTGATTTCAATACAATAGAGAAAGCATGGGAGGCGCACAAATTTAGAAATGACATAGCCCATGGCGGTTCAAGTTTTGTTGTGACCCACAGAGAGGCAAGTAGGATAATAGATTTATACGAAGCGGTTTTTAAAGAGTTTGAATACCTTTAATTTTGCTTTCGCAAAATTCGCAGATAAACGCAGATAAAAAACCGCAGATGAACGCAGATAACAAATTGCGGACTAAATATGCAGACTATACGCGGACTTAACGCGGACTTAACGCGGACTTAACGCGGACTTAACGCGGACATAAAAATAAAAACCCCGACGATGTCGGGGTTAACCATTGAAAAAATAAAAGTGTCGCCTTACCTCTGCTATAGCAGAGATAAGGCGACTATTAAAATCTGAGATAAAAAATAAAAATAAAAACCCCGACAGATGCCGGGGTCGATAAGAATTCTTATCTTGGTCTCGTGGTTTTTATATAGATTCCACATAATCTAATATCCACCATCTTCATGAGGAATTTTTGGATTTCTTGCTTTGATATGACAACGCCAAGTGCTAAATCGCGATGGTATGTGTGAGATGCCCAACCTTCTTTTTTTATTTTTACACTCATCACCCACCCCATTCCATTTTGTTCCTCAATTATTTCTACAAATTTGAATTTTTTTTCCTCGCATTTAATTGCGGGGTAGTACAAATCAACACACCTACCTTGTACTTTTGTGTAACAACCGAAGACTAAATGGTTTTCTTCGTTTTCTTCGAGTTCTTTAAGAAACTCATCGACTTTCTCCAGTGTCAATTCAGAGGTATACATGACATTTTTCCTTAATTTTGTCAACCCCACAATTAATTTCATAAGTGTGGGGTTAAAACCCTTCTTTTTCGGTTGTTTTTGCTTGTCCCGTTAGAAGTTTAATACTGAAATCTTTTTGATTGAGACAGAAAGCCGTTAGGCGAATTCTCTTTCGCACACTATTAAAATACTTACTCTCGGTGAACTTCTAATGGGATGTTTTTTTGTTTTCTTGCCCCATACCATTCGCTTCGCGAAGCTACGGGGTAAACTTTTTTGAAACTTTGACTTTTAATTTCCTTTGTATATAATTACATTCTCACTCACTAAAAGTGAAGCATAGTTATCTGAATGACCGAACTTTGAAATAATAATATAGAAACCTATCTATTTTTTTGAAAATATTTTTTAGTATAAAAGAAAAGGAAACCCCAGTGAAATATTTTGCCTTTGGCAAAATAAGAATTCTTTCAGAATTTTTATTTTACGGGGCAAGTTATCAATTCTTTTGTTTCGTTCAACTTTTTAAGTTAGAGTTTGATTCTAGCTCAGGATGAACGCTGGCGATGTGGATTAGGCATGCAAGTCGAATGTATCTTGTCTACGACAAGACCGCAGATTAACGCAGATAAAAAACGCAGATTAACGCAGATATAATTTTTAAATATCAGCGAACATCTGCGAAGGCGAGCGCAAGCGAGCCCCATCTGCGAACATCAGCGTTCTCGCCGTAGACGAGAAAACATGGCAAACGAGGTAGTAACACGTAGGAACGACCCCCAAAGTCAGGGATAATCCGTCGAAAGGCGGGATAATACCTGATAGTCTCAACACTTTTTTTATTTTATAATTAGCTTCATGAAACTTTATACGGTGTATGTGATTCAAAGCAAAAAAACGAAAGATTTATATTTCGGATTTACAACAAATTTATCCGAGAGACTTAAACATCATAATGATGGAATAAATCAATCAACTAAATTTGGAATACCGTGGATTTTGGTATATTGCGAATCATATAGATCCGAAGAAGATGCAAGAGCTCGGGAGAAAGGATTAAAACATTATGGCAATGCTCGAACATATATAAAAAAGCGAATTAAAGAATCTCTTGTAAAATAAAAAAAGTGTTGAGTAAAGTCCAGCACATATTTTGATTTTTGAAATTGTTCAAAAATCAAAATATGTGCTGGGCGCTTTGGGATCGGCCTGCGGGATATCAGCTAGTTGGTAAGGTAAAAGCTTACCAAGGCTATGACGTCTAGGAGAGGTGAGAGCCTGACCTCCACCGGTGGAACTGCGACACGGTCCATACACCTACGGGTGGCAGCAGTCGAGAATCTTCCGCAATGGGCGAAAGCCTGACGGAGCGACATCGCGTGATTGATGAAGTCCTTAGGGACGTAAAGATCTTTTATGATTGAAGAAGTCGCTTTGCGATTTCTTCGCAGATTTTCGCAGATATTTTTGCAGATTTTCGCAGATATTTTTTATCCGCGTCTATCCGCATTGTTGTCTGCGTTTATCCGCGTGGGAATCGCGGAGCGATTGACATCAGATCATGAATAAGGGGCTCCTAACTCTGTGCCAGCAGGAGCGGTAATACAGAGGCCCCAAGCGTTATCCGGAATCATTGGGCGTAAAGGGTGTGTAGGTGGTTGTATTAGTCTTTTGTTAAAACATTCGGCTCAACCGAAGAACTGCAAAAGAAACGGTACAACTAGAGGGTGTGAGGGGTTTATGGAACTCATAGTGTAGGGGTGAAATCCGTTGATATTATGGGGAACACCAAAAGCGAAGGCAATAAACTAGCACATTTCCTGACACTGAAACACGAAAGCGTGGGGAGCGAAAGGGATTAGATAAACGTTCGCATCTTCTTTTTCAAAACGATGTTTCGATGAAAAAAATCATAATCGTCTTATGACGGAAAATGAAAAACTCATCCTGCCTTGCAGGACTCAAACAGTTTCATTTTCCTATGCGACTCCTTGATTTTTATTTCATCTCCTGCATATGTTTTAAAAAAGAAAATGCTCACTCAAGTAGGTGAGAGAATGCGAACAGTGTCTCTTCTACTGGCAACAGTAGATTGTAATTTGGCTATATGCTGGAAACTCTGCGAATGTTCGAGTACTATTGATATATTATAGTAACAATCTCAAACCGATGCAGACAATCAGCAGGAAACTTGTGTGTTAAAGGTGCTGTTGCCCGCATTTTATAGCACGCAAGGCTCCTCAGAGACTACATGCCAAACCCCAGCACTTTCAGAAAGTGCCGGGTGAAGATATAGTCCGACCTCTATGGCGACATAGAGAGATACACAGAAATGTTGTATCCGGTAACTTTTGAATTTTAAATTGTAATTTTTCATTTTGATTTTTACATTTTTAATTTTTTTGTTACTTCGTAACAAAAGTGACCCCTGTAGTCCACGCCGTAAACGTTGTTCTCTAGCTTTTCGGAGTATCGACCCTCTGAGAGGCGAAGCTAACGCATTAAGAGAACCGCCTGGGTAGTACGATCGCAAGGTTAAAACTCAAAGAAATAGACGGGGGCTCGCACAAGCGGTGGATTATGTGGTTTAATTCGATACTAACCGAAGAACCTCACCAGGGCTTGAAACCTATCTTATGTTTTTCTAGAAACAGAAAATCTTAACGGATAGGCAGGTGATGCATGGCCGTCGTCAGTTCGTGGCTTGAGCTGTTCCTTTAAGTAGGGAAACGAACGCAACCCTTGTTGTCTGTTATAAATTTCAGACGAGACTGCCCCTCCCTAAGTGAATTTTCGAAGTTTGGCTTCCTCTTGAGAAGCCGAACTTCTTGTTTGAAAATTCTTTTAGGGAGGGGAGGAAGGAGAGGATGACGCCAGGTCAGCATGTCCCTTTGATGCCCTGGGCTACACACGTAATACAATGGCCGATACAATAGGTCGCGACGGAGCAATCCTGAGCCAATCCTAAAAATCGGTCCTAGTTCGGATTGGGGTCTGCAACTCGACCCCATGAAGCTGGAATCGCTAGTAATCGCAGGTCAGCATACTGCGGTGAATACGTTCTCGAGCCTTGTACTCGGGTCGCTGTGCGATTATATAAGCCAGTCTGTGCCCAACTTCTTTTTTAAAAAAAGTTTTTGGAAATCAGGCCAAAATAAGTCACAGTGTTTTGAAGCGAAATCTCAGCTGTTTTCCGTGAGGAAATTCAGTGAAGGGAGAAATTAGCAGTTTTTAGCTTGAATATCAGTCTGTGGCGC
This sequence comes from Patescibacteria group bacterium, assembly GCA_018899555.1. Lineage (GTDB taxonomy): Bacteria > Patescibacteriota > Minisyncoccia > Phycocordibacterales > 21-14-all-36-13 > VMGX01. Next base: position 7,402 of record JAHIHZ010000011.1, on the reverse strand, counting down.
AATATGTAGGTCATCCTGCGAGTATATGGAGAAGCCTACTGTGTCAAAGTAAACATATTGCGTGTAGTGATATCGAGATGAAAACAAATGGTCTATATAGTTACCACAGGAGATCTTGCATAATCCTCGGTGTGTGATAACATCGAGGTATATAAAAGAGCAATCTTTTTTAAATGTTATGCAAGAAGTCAGCAGAGTTCATAGTACCAAGAAGTTAAAAAAACCAATTGGGAAGGAACAAATTCATAGGAAAAAATTAAATCCAAATTATGTTTCTGGTTTTATAGACGGAGAGGGATCTTTTTCTATAAGCATAGGGAAACATAAAACTCTTAAAAGAAGATTTGAAATTCGACCGGAATTTGAAATAGAACTTCGTGCCGATGATCAAAAAATTTTAGAGAGAATTCTTATAACAATTGGGTGTGGAAGAATTTATGATCTGTCTTATGATAGATATGGATGGTTTCCTCATTCAAAATATAAGATAAATAATTTAAAAGATTTAACAACGAAACTTTTCCCTTTTCTTGATAAAAATCCATTACAAGCCAAAAAAGCGGAAGTTTATAAAATTTTTAAAAAAATTGTTTTAATGATGTCTAAAAAAGAACATCTTACAGACAGGGGTTTTAATAAAATTGTTAGACTTCGTGATGAGATTAGGAAGAGAGGGAAAAAAGCGAAAACCTATGGAAACCGCTAGGGTGCAGGAAAACTGCTTGCCCAGTGGTGTGCATACACTATTGACATATATTGAAATCATTGTGTAATGCGATACCGCCCGTCAACTCAAGGGAGCCGGGGGTACCCGAAGCTCGTCTTTGACGAACTAAGGTAAATTCGGTAACAGGGAGTAAGTCGTAACAAGGTACGGCTACCGGAAGGTGGCCGTGGATTATTTTAAATTAAAATTTTCTTGTTTCACTCAAGGAAGCAAGATTGAAAAGGTTGATCTACTATGCTAAAAGCAGAGTTAGAGATAATAATGTTGTATCTTAAAAATACATTCGCTTTTTGTCGGATGCGCGAAACTGACAGTTGAACGAAACAAAAGAGAGGGTAATATCAAGTTTAAAAACAAAGTTTTTAAACTTGAAAATTCCAAATCACAAATCACAAATCACAAATCACAAATTGCAAATTCCAAATTGCAAAAAAATTAAAAACCGCCACAATGGTGGTTTTTGTGTTTTTAAATAAATAATAATTTGTTATAAAATTCGCCTTGTAGCGAGTTTTTTGATATATTTTTATTGTTATTTTGCGTGTGTAGTTCAGTGGTAGAACGCCATTCTGATAAAATGGAGGCCGATGGTTCGATCCCATCCACACGCACCAGAATTAAACTTTCAGGAATTTTGTCGATTGATTTAGCGGTGCGTTGCGCCGCAAGGTACAGCAGGACAGGGTTTCCGCACGCGAAACTCGGCAACCAGTCAGAAGTCCTATTTAAAAAATGTTCGAGTCCATGTAGTCGCACAATTTATGAATAATATTATAATTAATTCAAACGGGGCTTTTTTTAAAGGAAAGCAGTATCGTTGCACATTAGGCAAAAGTGGGGTGAGCACAAGTAAAAAAGAAGGTGATGGATTCACACCTGCAGGATGTTTTCCTATACGACTAGTTTTGTACAGACCGGATAGATTTGAAAAAGCACCCCAAACAGTTTTTCCTACAAGACCTCTTTCACAGAGCGACGGTTGGAGTGATGATGCAAATTCCTCAGAATACAATACACTGGTTAGACTTCCTTATGGTGGTTCACACGAAAAACTTTGGCGAGACGATTATATATATGACATCATTGTAATCTTGGGATACAACGACAATCCCCCGGTTGCTGGAAAAGGTAGCGCCATATTTATACATCTTGCACGCGAAGAGTATTCTCCTACCGCAGGTTGCATTGCTTTTTCCATGGAAGATTTATTAGAAATACTTGGAACGGCTGATATTACAACTCATGTGTGTGTTCAAAAGTAAGTTTTGCCCCATTGTGGGGATTGTAAGTGAATAAAAATCAATAAAATAATTTAACAATTTAATCATGAATAAATTTTATATAGTAGCTACACCAATAGGAAATTTAGAGGATATAACCCTGCGCGCTCTGCGGATTTTAAAAGAGATTGATTTGATTTTGTGTGAAGATACACGAGTCAGCAGAAGGTTATTAGACAAGTACGAGATAAAGACACCACTTTTAAGTTATCCCGCAGATAATCCAAAATCAGGACGCTCCAAATCACAAAACACAAATCACAAATTACAAACGATTTTTAAGGAAATTGAAAGTGGAAAAACTTTAGCGCTTATTTCTGATGCAGGAACGCCATGTATTTCAGACCCAGGCTCGTTTCTTGTTTCTAAAATTAAAGAAAAATTTGGAGACAGCATACAAATAATTCCTATTCCCGGAGCAAGTGCTGTCATAACAGCTCTCTCTGGTGCAGGCGTACCAGCATCAGATTTTTTATTTTTAGGATTTTTACCGCACAAAAAAGGCAGAGAAACTTTATTTAAGGAAATCGCTGAATCGGAAAGAACAGTTGTGTTTTATGAATCGCCACATAGAATTATAAAAACATTAGAATCTTTAAAACTGCATTTGGGCAATGAATGTAAAATTGTTTTAGCTCGTGAATTAACAAAAATTTATGAACAAATTGTATCTGGAAACCCAGAAGAAATTTTAAAATATTTTAACGAAAACGAGGATAAAATAAAAGGAGAATTTGTTGTTGTGGTTTCAAAAAGCAAAGTTTAAAAATTGTGAAAATAGTGTATAATATAAGCAATATGAATCCCCACACTAATCTTAATTTCGTTTAAAACAGATTAGTTTATAAATTAGGACGGGTGGTGGATTTTGAGGTAGACAAAAAAACAAACAAGGTCAATATTATTAAAATTAAGATTAGTGTAGGGATGAACAAAAAAAGAAAATTATTTATAACTCTCGGAATTATTATCTTCCTTGTCCCACTTTTGGGTATTCCAATAGGGTGGAAATATTTTTTTATTATTATTTTAGGACTTTGGGTTGCATTACTATCATTTCTTTCTGAAAGAACACTAAATGATATTATTACTAAACTAATAGGAGTAGGAATTGAAAAAAAGAAAACTAAATTATATAAAAATAAAGACGCCTTCTCGTTGAAGATAAAAGAAAAAAAGGAAGACTCGCCTATCATGACTGTGTATGAGAAACAGGCGGAAGAGAATAATAGTTTAGAAATTGAAAAGTAAGATATAAAATGTCGCTTAAAAATATAAATAAGTCTATTTTTAAAAACCAACTTGTAATATTGCTGGTTTTTTTATTAGTGATTTTTATTGTTATATATTTTTTTATTCCTCTTTTTATACATACAAAATATAACTCAGACAGTATTGTGAATGTTTTTACAGAGAAAGGGACCCACGAAATAAAAGTAGCAAAGGACATTTTTGTTGCTACCCATATTAAAACCCCTGAACCGGTCAAGGCAATTTATATGACAAGCTGGGTTGCCGGTACCCCGGGTCTTAGAAAAAAAGTTATAGATATTATTGATAGAACTGAAATAAATTCAATAATTATAGATATAAAAGATTACACTGGAAGAATCTCTTTTGAGGTAGAGGATCCTTTTTTAAAAGATATTGGTTCATCAGAAAATAGAATTCCTGATATAAAAGAATTTATAAAAACACTTCACAAAAAAAATATTTATGTAATAGGAAGAATCTCAGTTTTTCAAGATTCTTATTTGGTTAAAAAACGTCCTGACCTTGCAGTAAAAAGAGCGAGTGATGGTTCTGTCTGGAAAGATCACAAAGGAATAAGTTGGCTAGATGCCGGCTCAAAAGAAGTTTGGGATTATGTTATAGCAATAGGGCAGGAGAGCTATCGTATTGGTTTTGATGAATTAAATTTTGATTACATAAGATTTCCTTCGGACGGAAATATGAATGATATATATTATCCGCTTAGTGAAGAAAAAATTTTGGCAGATGAAGAAAATGGAAAAGCGATAGTTATAGAAAACTTTTTTAGGTATCTTTCAAAAAAACTCAAGAAAACAACAGGGGTAACCTTGTCTGCGGATTTATTTGGAATGGTGACAACAAATTCAGATGATTTAAATATCGGTCAAGTTTTGGAAAGGGCCCTACCATATTTTGATTTTATTGCGCCAATGGTTTATCCATCTCACTATCCAAAAACTTTTTTAGGCCTTTCTAATCCGGCCGCGTATCCATATGGAGTTGTTAAATATTCAATGGATTTTGCAGTTAAAAGAGCCGTAGAATTTGATAACATTGGGGTTGCGACAACAACGGCAACAGCGACAATGGCTACAACCAAATTTACAAAGGAAACAAGTAAAAGTGTAAAAAAACTTCGTCCTTGGCTCCAGGATTTTGATTTGGGCGCCACATATACTGCAGAAATGGTTAGAAAACAAATTCAAGCGACATATGACTCCGGTTTAACAAGCTGGATGTTGTGGGACGCGGCTAATACATATACAGAAAACGCATTACTCAAAGAATAAAATCACTAAATCACTAAATCACTAAATTCAAATGCTCTATAATGAGCATTTGAATCCATAATGTTTTGTATTTTAAAAATCACTAAATCACTAAATCATAAAAACAGAAATGATGTCGTATCCCCATGATAGCAGAAGTATAATGTTATTTTAAACCGGAAATAAAATTTGACACTAATTTCTTTCAGTGATATCCCATCTCTGGATTATGAATTCTATTAATAAAAAATGGAGTGGAAAGTGGAAAAAACAAAAAAAATAGATCGTGGTTGACTAGAGAAGAACTCTTTTTAAAATCCGCCAATGAATTTGGATACAAAGGAGAAGAAAGCATAGACCAACTGTCGGATTTTTTAATAGGTAGTGTTGGTTTATGTCCGGTTTTCTCCAAAGAAGATGGCGGATATTATTTAGAATCATGGGAGGGTTCCTAATATTTTATTAAGCCGTTTGTTATAAACGGCTTTTTTTATTTCTATAAACATTCTATAATTAACACAATGGCAAATGAAAATAAAATTACATATTTTGCTGAGACCGATTATAGAAATAATAAAACTAGATTTGGTATAAAAGAGGCAGATAGAATAAGACATGTTTATGTAATAGGAAAAACAGGAACCGGCAAATCCACTCTCCTTGAAAATATGGCTATTCAGGATATTCAAAATGGGAACGGAATCGCCTTTGTCGACCCACACGGGAAATCAGCTGAACTACTTCTTGATTATGTTCCAGAAAATAGGATTAATGATGTTCTTTATTTTGCTCCTTTTGATTTAGATTACCCAATTTCATTTAATGTAATGGAAGATGTTGGCATTGATAAAAGGCATCTTGTTGCTAATGGTCTAATGAGCGCGTTTAAAAAAATATGGATTGACGCATGGTCTGCAAGAATGGAATATATTTTAAATAATATTTTATTGGCTCTTTTAGAGTACCCAGAGGCAACACTTCTCGGAGTTAATAGAATGTTAGCGGACAGAGAATATAGAAAAATGGTTGTTGATAATGTGAGCGATGTATCAGTAAAGGCATTTTGGTTAGATGAGTTTGCAAAATATAATGATAGATATATGCAAGAAGCTGGTGCTGCGATACAAAACAAGGTTGGCCAGTTTATATCGAACCCGCTTATAAGAAATATAATAGGCCAACCACACTCAAGTTTTGATTTCAGAGAAATGGAAGACAACAAGAAAATAGTAATAATAAACTTATCAAAAGGAAAAGTGGGTGAGGCAAATGCAAATCTTTTAGGCGGGATGTTAATAACAAAAATTTATTTAGCATCAATGTCTCGCGCCGATGTTTCACAAGAAGAATTAAAAAAACTTCCAAATTTTTATCTTCATGTTGATGAGTTCCAGTCCTTCGCCAACGAATCATTTGCGAATATTTTATCAGAGGCGAGAAAATACAAATTGAATTTGAATATTGCGCATCAATATATAGAACAAATGCAAGATGAAGTAAAGGCGGCGGTATTTGGCAATGTTGGAACTATGATAGTTTTTCGTATTGGCGCGAATGATGCAAAAGAATTAGAAAAAGAATTTGCTCCGCAATTTACTCCAGAAGATTTGGTTAATCTTGGATTTGCACAGGTTTATCTTAAATTATTAATAGACGGTATAAGCTCACAGCCGTTTTCTGCTAGAACCATGCCACCGATAACAGCACCACCGGTTTCTTATAGGGAAAGAATAATTGAAAACTCAAGAAAAAGATTTGCTAAACCGCGCGCTGAAGTTGAGAAATATATTATTGAATGGCACACGAGTACAAATAAAGCGGAAAGAAAAAACAGTCAACCAACTAATTCTAGTAATTTTCGAAAAAATAATTTTTTAAATGATAAAACAGAAAATAAAACTGAAAACAAAAAAATTGAAAATAAAAACGAAGACAAAAATTTGACAGAAAAGAATAATTTTAAACAAAATAATGATCGTCGCGATAATTTTAAAAAGAATAATTTTTATAAACCATTTAAAACACAAAGCAATGAAGAAGAATTTAGAAAAGCTATTTCGCTTAATTACTTAAAGCCGGTTGAAGAGGCAAAAAGGTCAATTGAAAGAAAGAAAAAAATGTCGGAGGAAAATGTTTTTGCTCTCAGAGAGGCACTAAGCGAAATTCTTAGTGAAACCAAAAAAAATGGTGAGATGTTAATCTCTAACAATGTTAGCGGGGAAGAAACCATTTCAAATAAAAATACAGATGTAACAGAAACAGCTCAAAATAAAACTGAACAAGATTACAAAAGAGAAAAAGAAACTGAAATAAAAGAAGAAAATCTCTCGACCACACTCGGGGCAAGTAAAAAGCCCGAAACCGAACAAAAAGAAATTCCAGAAGAAGTTTTAAGAAGTGTTTTGAAAGTAGACAATAAAAATAAAAATAAATGAAAATTGTCACTAAGCGGCAATTTTCATCCACAATTTTTTGTTTTTTGGGAAAATGTCCCTAAGGACATTTTTCATCCATAATATTTTTATTCAAGGATTAAAACAAATCTTCAAATCATTTTTACACCTCCTGTCGCTATAGCGACAGGAGGTGTAAAAAAAAGTTATCCACTAAAATTCTGTGTATTTAGCGCGGAATTTTTTGTATAATTTTTGTAATTAATTTTTGATTTTAATTTAACTTGGAGGCGAAGCCTCCAAGTGGGGGTTAAAGTTTTTAATCTAAAAATATGAATAATAAAAAAAATTTAATTTGGGTCACGATTATTTTAATAATAGTAATTGTAATCGGTTTGTATTTTTTGTTTTTTCAAAAAGATAAAGAATTTGTTGTGAGGGATAAAGATAGTTTTAAATCAGGGCAGGATTATTTAAATT
>JAHIHZ010000010.1 GCA_018899555.1 Patescibacteria group bacterium | reverse complement strand
TTATTCAATTGAATGGTTGTATAGAATATTATTCCTTATTCACAATTTATACCCCCCGCATCGCACCCAAACATTCAATTGAATGATTGTATGGAAAATTTTAATAACTCAATTATCAAATTTGAAAACCTACACCTAATTCTGCGATAGCAGAATTAAGTGTAGATGTAGGGAATTATTAAATTAGTAGAAAATTTGGTATATTTTAGAAATGAATATTAATATTGGCCCCAGTACCATTCACTTCGTGAAGCTACTTGCCTACCGCAGGCAGGCGGGGCAGACATAATGAGATAGGGGTTTTAATTATTTATGACAAAATACGACACAACAACAAAAGACAGTAAATGTATCTTCTGCGAAATTTCTAACGGGAATATCAAAACTCCGGGGCTATTTTGGGAGGATGAAGAATTTATGGCTTGGCTCGCCATTGACCCAAACACAAATGGGTTTTCATGTGTTATTCCAAAGCAACATTTTGGAAGCGATGTTTTGAAAATGCCAGACGATATTTTGCAGAGATTTATAATCGCTTCTAAAAAAGTTGCGGGTATACTTGAAAACTTTTTTGATGATGTAGGACGAGTTGGGTTGATGATGGAAGGAACAGGAATTGACCACGCACATATTAAACTTGTTCCACTTCACGGAACAGAAAATCTAAAGAGAGGAATTTGGAAGCAAGTTTTGAGTGAGAAAGAATTTTGGTTTAATAAGTACGAAGGGTGGATTTCTTCCGGAGGCGGGCCGATGGCTAACCCCAAAGAATTGAGAAAACTTGCTTCTGAAATTATTAATAGCCAAAAATAATTATGAAAACAAAAAACAAATCAACTAGATGGTTTATAAACTCTACGGTCTTACTCCAGAAAAAATAGAAATTATTGAAAATTTAAATAAAAAATAATTATTAAATTGGTAGAAAATTTGGTATATTTTAGAAATATGAAATGGATTGGAATTAGTGGTGGTTGGCGTAAAACCAACCAAGAAATTGAATATAAAATCCGTGAAGTTGTGCAAAAGATTATTCAATGTGGGGATGGAATTGTATCTGGCGGAGCACTTGGAGTTGATTATATTGCTACCAATGAAGCATTAAAATTTGATTCCAAAGCAAATATGATAAAAGTTTTTCTTCCGACCATGCTTAAAAAATATTCCGAACATTATAGAAAACATGCTAATTTGGGAACTATAACAAAAGAACAAGCTGAAAATCTTATTAAACAATTAACACAACTGAAAAAAATCAATCCAAAGGCATTGATAGAAAATTCTGATATCAATTTTACAGAAGAAACAAAAAAGATTATGTATTACGAAAGAAATTCTAAAGTCGTTGATTTTTCTGATGAATTAATAGCATTTCATATAAAGACAAAAGAAAGTGAGGGTGCTGGCACAGAAGATACAATTGAAAAAGCCAATAAAAAAGGAATCCCTGTAAAAGTCTTTGATTTTGTGATTTAATGATTCTATGAACATTTCAATCGGGATTGTAGGGTTGCCTAATGTAGGCAAAAGCACACTATTTAATGCGCTGACGAGAAAATCTGTTCCAGCGGAGAATTATCCGTTTTGTACAATTGACCCATCCGTGGGGATTGTTCCTGTGCCCGATGAACGAGTTGAGATATTAAATAAATTTTCAAATTCAAAAAAGAAAATTCCAGCAGTTGTGGAATTTGTTGATATTGCTGGGCTTGTGAAAGGAGCGTCGGAAGGCGAGGGGCTTGGAAATCAATTTTTAGCAAACATAAGAGAGACAGACGCGATTGCAGAAGTTGTGAGAATTTTTGAAGATAAAAATATAACTCACGTTCATAATGAAATAGACCCGCTCAAAGATATTGAAATAATAAATTTAGAATTGATAATGTCTGATTTTCAAACGGTCTCAAAAAGAATTAATACTATTGCAAAAGATGTTAAAAAGGGAAACAAGAGGGCGATTTTTGAGGAATCGGTTTTTAAAAAGGTATATAAAGTTTTAGATGAAGGAAAACTCGCGTCAACGCTGGAATTAGAAAAAGAAGGAAGGGAAGTTTTAAAAACATTAAATCTTTTAACGACAAAGAAAATAATATATGTTTTAAATAAAAAAAGTGGTTGTAAAGATATGTGCGAAATAAAAGACGAGAGATATGAAAAATTGATGAAATTTTTTAAAGACACCAGCTCGGAATTTGTTATTGTTGACGCTGGAATTGAAAATGAGTTGAAAGATTTAAGTACCGAAGACGCTGGGGCATTTAGAAAAGAATTAAACATTTTTGATGACGGAACAAATGAATTGATTAAAAAAGGATATTTAGCTTTGGACTTGATAACATTTTTGACGACGGGCGAGGACGAAACGAGAGCGTGGACGATTAAAAGAAATTCAACGGCGCCTGAGGCGGGGATGGCAATTCACACTGACTTCAAAGAAAAATTCATCCGCGCAGAAATTATAAATTGGAAGGACTTAATTGATTCTGGCTCGTACGCAAACGCGAGAGCGAAAGGATTGGTCAGAACGGAAGGGAAGGAATATGTGGTCAAAGATGGAGATGTGGTTGAATTCAAGATTTGAATCGCAGATTAACGCAGATAACAAACCGCAGATGTACGCAGACAACAAACGCGGACTAAATATGCGGACTAAATATGTGGGCTAAACGCAGACTAAAAATGCAGATTAACCCCGTTAAATCCTGCGAGGCAGGAATTCGCTAAGAGCGAATTATTTAACAGGGCAAGTAATTTCTAATGAAATATTTAATGTAAAAATGTTGGAATAATGTATAATTAATAGATTAAAATTATTAAATAAATAAAAAACATGGGAACACAAGAAAATTTACAAACGAACAAACCAAAATTAAGCGTAGGATTTTTCTTTTTGTGCTTGGGAATATTAATAACATTAATAACTTCTGTCACATCATTTCTTAATCTCGTTTTTGAGACACTCAACAAACGATTCCCAGATGTTCTGAACGCGAGTTATCAGTACGGATATTCTACTTATGAATACGAAGGAATTCGCACGGCACTTGCAACACTCATTATCTTTTTCCCGGTCTTCATTGTTGTTTCTTATTTTTGGAAAAAATATGCGAAAGGAATTATGGGCCAGATAGATGAAATTATAAGAAAATGGGTAATATATATTGTTTTATTTCTTTCCACGATTGTTATTATGGTTGATTTGGTTACTCTCATTAGATATTTTATTTCTGGCGAGATAACTACACGATTTATTTTAAAAGTAATGATTACACTTTTGGTTGCAATTTTAGTCGGCGCTTATTATATCTTTTTACTTAGGGAAAAAAAATCTTTATCTAAAATCAATTTAATTTTCAGTGGAGTTGGAATTATTCTTGTAGTCGGGGCGATTGTTTTCAGTTTTATGATTATGGGCAGTCCTGCAAAACAAAGACAACTTAGATTGGATGAAAGACGAATAGGAGACCTTCAAAATGTTCAATATCAAATAATAAATTACTGGCAACAAAAAGAAAAACTGCCAGAAAAACTTTCTGACCTTTCTAATCCTATGTCCGGGTATTCATTACCCGTTGACCCGGAGTTTGAAAAAGGAAATACTTACGAATATTTTGTAAAAGATAAACTTAAATTTGAACTTTGCGCAACATTTGCTTTACCTATACCACAAGGTTGGGTAGAATATTCTGGTGGAGGAGGAATTATGCCTATGATGGATTATTATGGTAGGAAAGACATGGTGGTGTCAACTCGTCCTTACCCATACGGAGGAATAAATGAATCTTGGGACCATGAAGCAGGCCGAACTTGTTTTGAAAGGACGATAGATAAAGATATGTATCCGCCGTACCCGAAACCTTTATAATCTATCCCATTTTCTATTCTAATGTTCTTAAGAACATTAGAATAGAAGAAGATGTGAAAAACTACGGAGGAAAAGAATCCTTCGTGATAAAAAATACCTTCACCGAGATTATAGAAAATAGGAAAAGCAAAAAAATAAAGAGCGCCCAAGTGGACGCTCTTAGTTACTGATTTGTGAATCTTCTTATCCCTCCTATTAAAGCCGGGAGGTGTTCGGCTACCTTAAAAGAACATCACTACCTATGTAGGGTTTGCATAAATATAAATTAGCATGGCTTATTAAAGAAGACAACCCCTTCGCTGTGGATAATTTTTAAATATATTTACATAATGTATAATTAAAAATGTGAGAAATATGAAAAAATACGACCATAAAAAGATAGAAAAAAAACACCAGCAGAATTGGGAGAAAGATGGAGCTTATAATACAAAAGAAGACAAAAACAAACAAAAATATTATTGTCTTGTAGAGTTTCCATATGCATCTGGGGAGGGGCTTCATGTTGGTCATGTGAGAGGTTATACGGCTCTTGATATAATTGCGCGGAAAAAGAGAATGGAAGGATTCAATGTTTTGTACCCAATTGGTTTGGACGCTTTTGGTTTGCCAACAGAAAATTATGCGATTAAAACGGGAATAAATCCTAAAATAATAATCAGAGATATAGCGAACACTTTTAGACGGCAGTTAAAATCACTCGGATTTTCATTTGATTGGTCAAGAGAAATTAATACATCCGACCCAGAATATTATAAATGGACCCAGTGGATATTTTTACAATTTTTTAAACATGGCTTTGCTTACAAAAAGAAAATGCCAATTAATTGGTGTGTTGATTGCAAAATTGGTTTAGCGAACGAGGAGGTCATTAACGGAGTTTGTGAAAGATGTGGCGGGCAGGTTGAAAAAAAAGAAAAAGAACAATGGATGTTAGCGATAACAAAATACGCTGACCGACTTTATGATGATTTAGATAAAACAGAATTTTTGGAAAAAATAAAAGTTCAACAGAGAAATTGGATAGGACGCAGTAGCGGTGTGCTCATTTCATTCGCGCTTGCTACTACGCAGATAGGCGCAGATAAAAAACCGCAGATAAACGCAGATGGAAAGATTGTTTTAATTACGAATGTTCAAGAGTTTAGAGAAAATGTAAATATTGATTCAAAATTAAAAATAGAAGGAAGAGAATTTTCTATAAAAGAATTAATTAAGTTCAAATTAGATGACGGTTCTTTTTATCTGAAACTCTTTTTAAGCGGTGGGTATGTTTTAGCCGATGATTTAAATAGCAACTCTTTTATTTTAGTGAAAGAAAAGGATACAAATTTGAAAATAGAAGAAGATGATATAACTTTTGAAAATAAAAAATATAGTTTCAGTTATAAAGCTCATGCAATTGCAGAAGAAGTTTTTGGTGAGGAGATATTCAAAAAAGGGGAGAGCGAGACATTCTGGGATTATACATCTGGCAATAATTATTTAAGTTTGGGTATAGTAGATAAAAATAAAAAAAGATTGGATTTTCTTGGGAAAACAATTAAAGCTGACAAAATTGAAGTAACAAATCTGCGTGAATCTGCGTCCAATCTGCGTTCATCTGCGACATTTACAAAAGTAAATGTTTTTACGACAAGACCAGATACACTTTTTGGTGCGACATATTTGGTTTTAGCACCTGAACATGAATTGATCAGAAAAATGTTGGATGATAGATCAATTGAAAACAAAAAAGAAGTTGAAAAATATATATCTGAAACGGCAAAGAAAAAAGATATTGACAGAATGGCAGAAAATAAAATAAAGACAGGGGTTGAACTAAAAGGAATTAAAGCAATAAACCCTGCCTACCGGCAGGCAGGCCCGCTTAATAAAAAAGAAATTCCAGTTTTTATAGCTGATTATGTTTTGGATAGTTATGGAACGGGAGCAATAATGGCTGTACCGGCGCACGATGAACGCGATTATGCATTTGCATCGCAGATAAACGCAGATAATAAAACGCAGATGGGCGCAGATAACAAAACAAGTGCAGATAGAATTGAAATAATAAAGGTTATTGAAAGTGATCAAAATTTGTACACTGGTTATGGAAAATTAATTAATTCTGGCAAGTTTAACGGAATGGAAAGTGAAAAGGCGATGAAAGAAATTACTAAATTTGTTGGTGGGGAATTAAAAACAATTTATAGTTTGAGGGATTGGATATTTTCAAGACAAAGATATTGGGGGGAACCGATTCCACTCGTTTTTTGCAATGAGTGCAAAAAACGAGTGGGAAATTCCAAATTCCAAATTCCAAATTCCAAAAAAATTCCAAATTCAAAATTACAAATTCAAAATCAAGAATTTAATAAAGGAGAATTATTAAATCCCGGGTGGGTTATTGATGAAAAACTTCCATTTGAGCTTCCTGATGTTAAAAAATATGAACCGACTGATACAGGAGAATCCCCTCTTGCGTCTGTTAAAAAATGGGTGAATGTTAAATGTCCAAAATGCGGGGCTGACGCGAAAAGGGAAACAGACACAATGCCGAATTGGGCTGGCTCATCTTGGTATTGGTTGAGATATATCGATTCAAAAAATGATAAAGAATTCGCGAGTATGGATAAATTAAAATATTGGACTCCTGTAGATTGGTATAACGGAGGTATGGAACATACAACGCTTCACTTACTCTACTCTCGTTTTTGGCATAAGTTTCTTTTTGATATTGGTTTGGTCCCAACAGATGAGCCATATATAAAAAGAACATCACATGGAATGATTTTAGGAGAGGGTGGGGAGAAAATGTCAAAGTCCAAAGGAAATGTAATTAATCCAGATGATATAATTGAAAAATTTGGCGCAGATTCTTTTCGGCTTTATGAAATGTTTATGGGACCATTTGACCAACATACAAGCTGGAATACAAACGGAGTCGTTGGGATGATAAGATTTATTGAAAAAGTTTATGGTCTTTTAGAAAAATTAACTAATAATGAAAGTGAAGATGTAGATAATTTTTTAAATAAAACAATAAAGAAAGTTGAGGAAGATATTGAAAATATGAAATTTAATACGGCAATAAGTTCAATGATGGTATTTGTAAATTTTGTTTATAATAAAAATAAAATTAGTAAAAATAATTATAAAAAATTTCTAAAAATTCTTTCTCCATTTGCACCACATGTAACGGAAGAACTATGGTTAGAAACAGGAGAAAAAGAATCTATTCATAAAACTAAATGGCCTGAATATGACAAGATAAAAGAAGATAAAAATCTTACTATTGTTGTTCAAGTGAATGGGAAAATTAGAGATAAATTTATTATAGATAGCAATCTTGATGAGAGTCAGATAAAGGATAAGGCCCTTTCTTCGGGGATAGTTTTAAGATGGATAGGGGATAAAGAAATAAAAAAAACCATATATGTTAGGGGCAAACTTATAAATATTGTTACAATTTGACCCTGTTAAATTCCGCCAAAGGCGGATCTGCAAAGCAGGATTTCAGGGTTGACAAAAAAATCACTGGTATGTATTCTGTTAAATAGGTTTTATTACTAAAATCAACACAGAACATATCATTTTGTAAGTTTGACAATGGGGTGTTTTTATGATATTTTTAACTAGACAATAATAAGGTTATAATATATAAGTTTTAAAAATATGAGTATATTGCAAATAAGGCCAAAACAAATAACAAAGAAGTTAATAGAAACGCTACCAGAACGCGCTTGCACCGTTGTTATTAGCCGTTATGGATTAGGTCCAAATCCAAAAAGAATGACCTTAGAAGCAATAGGAAAGAATTATGGTATAACAAGAGAAAGGGTTAGACAGATAGAGAATTATGCTTTAAATAAAATTAAACAGTCAGGTCTAATTTCAAAAGAAAGAAAAATTTTTGATGAACTTTTGTCCTCAATAGATTCTCTTGGCGGCATAGTACACGAAAATCATCTTTTTGAACACCTTTCAACAAAAGAAGACGAAAGAAATCATATCCATCTTTTGTTAGTTTTGGGTGATGAATTTACAAAAGAAAAAGAAGACAAATATTTTAGACCAAGATGGTATGTTGATAAATATTTAGCTGACAAGGTTCATAACGCTTTGCTAAAACTTCGTGACGGAATTTCAGGGGAGGATCTTGTTTCTGAAGAAGAAATATTGGGATTATTTTTAAAACTTGTAAATGATATTCCCAAAAAATATGTTTCAGATAGGGAAACACTAAAAAGATGGTTGATGATTTCAAAAGAAATAGGAAAGAATCAATTGGGAGAATGGGGATTGTCATCATCTTCAAATATAAACGCAAAAGGAATGAGAGATTATGTTTATTTAATAATAAGACAGCATGGTTCACCAATGCACTTTGCTGAAGTAACAAGAAAGATAGGCGAGATATTTAATAAAAAAGCGCACATTGCTACTTGTCATAATGAACTGATAAAAGACCCAAGATTTGTATTAGTTGGTAGGGGGTTATACGCGCTAAAAGAATGGGGTTATATGGTTGGCGTTGTAAAAGATGTTATTTATCAAATATTGAAACAAAATGGTTCAATGACAAAAGATGAAATTATAAAAAATGTTTTAAAGGAAAGGTATGTAAAGGAGAACACAATCATTGTTAATCTACAAGACCCAAAATATTTTAAGAAAACAAAGGATGGAAAATATATACTTGTGTAAATTCAAAAACCCTAAACGGGTTTTTGAATCCAAAATGTTTTTTAAAGCCCCCATTGAGTGAGGGCTTTTTAGTTGTCTGACACTACCATAAAATTTTTTTTTATATATTATATAAGTTATGTTAAGTTTTGTAATAGCAGAATTTTTTACTTATTTATTACCTAAAATTATTGACATCGTAATATTATTATCCCCAGTATGGGGTGTGTTGTTCCTTGTAATAATTTTTTGGAATGTATGGCTGACCTATGTGAGGGCGGATTTTTTGTCTAAACAAGGATATAAACTTCTTGAAATAGAATTACCGAAAGAGCAATTTAAATCTCCGTTGGCGATGGAATTGGTTCTAAATACGCTAAATCAGACAGGGGGAGAGAAAACATTTATAGATAGATATATAAAAGGCAAGGTTAGACCTTGGTTTTCTTTGGAATTGGTCTCAATAGAAGGAAATGTGCATTTTTTTATATGGACAAGAGAAAATTTTGTGGATTTGGTTGAATCTCAAATTTATTCGCAGTATCCGAATTCAAGAATTATTGAAGTGGAGGATTATACTAATTTTCTGAAATATACAAAACGCGAGTTTTCTCTCTGGGGGTGTGAATTTAAGTTAACAAAAGCCGACCCATATCCAATAAAAACATATGTTGATTATGGTTTAGACGAAGATCTTAAGAAAGAGGAACAAAAAATTGACCCAATAACGCCAACCATAGAATTTTTGGGCTCTATTGGTCAAAAAGAATATGTTTGGATTCAAATTTTGGTTCGCGCAAACAAAAAAGAAAAAAGAAAAAAGGGCTCATGGTTTAAAAAAACTGACTGGAGAGGCGAGGCGGAAGATTTAGTAAATGAACTGTTAAAACGCGATTCAAAAACAAAAATTTCAGAAGAACATCCAAACCTGACAAAGGAAGAACAGGTGATAATTTCTGCTATACAGCAGAGTATTTCAAAACCAGGATTTGATTGTGGCATAAGAGGAATTTATCTTGCAGAAACTGACAAATTTAAACCAATAAATATAACCGGGCTCACAGGAACATTTAAGCAGTATAGTTCTGCAAATTTAAATGGGGTTGTGCCGACCGGCGGTTTAACAATTTTTAATTATCCATGGCAAGATTTTAAAGAAATAAGGCAAAACAAAGTAAGAAAGGAGCTTTTTGATTCTTATAGAAGAAGATCTTACTTTCATCTACCTTACAAGAAAAAAGCATTTGTCTTAAGTTCTGAAGAATTGGCAACAATATTTCATTTCCCAGGACAGGTTGCCCAAACCCCAACATTTAAAAGAATTGAATCAAGTCGTTCAGAACCGCCGATGAATTTGCCGACTTAGGATATATGAAAGAAAAAGAAAAAATTATAAAAAATCCTTCAGAAAAACTCCACCCTGTTAAATCCTGCGTAGCAGGAATTTTGTCAAAGACAAAATTATTTAACAAGGCAAGTATAAGAAATTACGAAATTGTAAGCACTATAATTAGTGTTTTTTTGGTATTTGTTGCTTTTTATTTTTTCTTTTTTTCTTCCCCATTTAATTTCCCTGTTGGAACAATTGTTCATATAAACGAAGGGGCTTCATTGAATGAAATATCAGAACTTTTGGACCAAAAAAATGTTATAAAATCACCTTTTTGGTTTAAAGTTTTAGTAACAGTTATTGGCGGAGAAGACAAAGCTAAAGCTGGTGATTATTTTTTTAGTAAAAAAAGAAACGCCTTTACTATCGCAAGTAAAATAATAAAGGGAGAGTATGGTTTGACACCAATTTCTATTACTATACCAGAGGGGGCTACAACATTTGAAATGGCGGAAATATTTAGTAAAAAAATAAATTCTTTTAATTCTGAAAAATTTTTAAAACTCGCAACACCAATGGAAGGATATCTTTTTCCTGATACTTATTTTTTTCTACCGAATGTAACACCGGAACAAATTATTGACGCAATGAAAAATAATTTTATTAGAAAGGTGGGAGGTATATATAACAAAATAGAGAAATCAGGCAAATCTCTAGAGGAAATAATAATTATGGCTTCTTTATTAGAAGAAGAAGCGAGAACGCTTGAAACAAGGAAAATTATTTCCGGAATTTTATGGCAAAGAATTGAAATAAATATGCCATTGCAAGTTGATGCGGTTTTCCTATACATAATAGGTAAAAATACTTACGAATTAACTTTAAAAGATCTTTCCTACGATTCGCCCTATAATACATACAAATATAAAGGACTTCCATTTGGGCCGATATCAAGCCCTGGTATTAATTCAATAGAAGCCGCTATATCGCCGATTGAAACTGACTATCTCTTTTATTTATCTGACAGAAGTGGAAATATGCATTATGCAGAAACATTTGAAAAACATAAAATAAATAAGTTTAGATATGTTTATTAAGCTTAGTTTTTGACGGTTTGTAAAATAAATAATTGGATAAAATTTCCTTGAAAATTCACGCTATTTTTGATATAATGTCTACAGAAAAATAACAAATTACAAGCACCAAAATACAAATAAATCACAAAAATCAAAATACAAAATACTAAAATAATAAAGTTTTGAATTTTGGAGATTAGAATTTAGATATTGTTTGAGATTTGGAATTTGTTGTTTGGAATTTTTTTATTTTATGATTATCACTTATCACGGTTTAGAATTTTTTAAAATACAATTTGGCGACATAATCGTTGCTTTTAATCCACCCTCAAAAGAATCAAAATTTAAATCATCTAGATTTGGGGCAGATATAGTTTTAATTTCTTTAAATCACGAAGATTTTAATGGTTCTGACACCCTGTCTTACGGGGACAAAATGCCCTTTGTGATTAATGGACCCGGAGAGTACGAGATAAAAAATATTTTTGTAAAAGGATTTTTCTCCACTTCTTCTTATAAAGATAAAAAAATTAATACTATTTATTTTTTGAAACTGGAATCAATGAATATTTGTTTTCTCGGCGCTCTTGGGTCAGCCGATTTATCCCAAGAAATAAAAGAAAAAATGGATGACATAGACATATTATTTGTTCCGATAGGAAATAAAGAAGTTTTAGATTCAACAGACGCCTACAAACTTGCTGTAAAACTCCAACCTAAAATAATAATCCCAATGCATTATTCAGATGATAAAGACCCTTGTTTGAAAACATTTCTTAGTGAAGAGGGAATAAAAAATCTTGAACCTTTAGATAAACTCACTCTAAAACGGAAAGATTTAGTAAACAAAGATGGAGAAATAGTTGTTTTAGCGCAAAAATAAAATGATTTTGGATAAAATAAAAAAACTTCAACAAAAACCTGTCCAGACAAGAAAAAAAATTGCTTTCGGAATTTCTGCAGGGGTAACGATTATTATATTTCTGATTTGGCTTTCTGTTTTTAATTTAAATTCTAATAATATGACCGCTGAGGATTTACAAAAAGAAGCGGATAAAAATTTAGATTTAGTTTCTCCATTTTCAAAAATAAAAAAAGATTTAACCCAGATATTTGAAAAAGCTCCAGAAAAATTTGAAAACTTAAAAAGTTTAATTACTCCAACAAACTCATCACAGGAAAGCTTTGAGCAGTCCACTTCGACAAACTCAGAGTAAGCAAAATCAAAATTGAAAAATCGAAGATAAAAAATGCAAAGCAAAAACACAAAAACGAAAAAAAATGTAAGCAATGTTTAAATTTTTACATCTGTGTTTTTGATTTTTGATATTTAATTTTTAATTTAAGTTTATATGGCCAAAGAAAAAGAAAACAAAAAAATAACTGAAAATAAAACAAATGATAAAAATATCATAAATCAGGATATAAGTTCTGAGATGAAAACTTCTTATTTGGATTATGCAATGTCTGTTATAACCAGCAGGGCCTTACCTGATATAAGGGACGGACTAAAACCAGTTCACAGAAGAATTTTATATGCTATGCATGATATGGGATTAAATGCTTCTGCAAAAACTAGAAAGTCAGCAGCTATAATTGGTGAAGTTTTAGGAAAATATCATCCACACGGAGATGCTTCTGTTTATGATGCGATGGTTAAACTTGCTCAGGATTTTTCAATGAGATATCCCCTTGTTATAGGTCAAGGCAATTTCGGCTGTTTTACGAAGGATACAAAAGTCAAACTAACTGATGGCCGCGGTTTAAGTTTTGGAGATTTAATTAAAGAGCATAAAAGGGGAAAAAAGAATTATACATACACAGTTAATTCAACGGGATTAATTTCGATTGCTGAAATTAAAAATCCCAGATTAACTAGAAAAAATACTGAAATTATGAAAGTTATATTAGATAACGGAGAAGAAATCAAATGCACCCCCAATCATTTATTCATGATGAAGGATAATGTTTATAAGAAAGCGAAAGATTTAAAACCCGACGAATCATTAATGCCTTTATATGAAAAATTATCGGAAAAAACCGATTATTTGAATCGTGATAGTTATATTTTAATATATCAAAATAAAATTGACGAATGGATACCCGCGCACCATTTAGCCGACAATTACAACTTAACCGCTAAAAAATATTCAAAAGGAGAAGGTCGGGTGAGGCATCATTTGGATTTCAACAAACTCAATAACAGCCCTGATAATATACAAAGAATGGACTGGGGCGAACACTGGCGCGTTCATTATGAACAGGCCGCCAATTTGCATAAAAAGAAAGAATATAGAGAAAAAATTGCTGAAGGAAGGAAGAAATTTTGGTCTAATCCAGTCAATAGGGCAGAATACGCAAAAAGAACTTCTGAACGAAATTTTAAAAATTGGCAGAATTCTGAATATAGAGAAAAAATGAGTAAACTTTTAAGCGTGGCTAACAAAAAGTATATTCAAAACCACCCAGAAAAAAGAATCGAATTTTCTAAGCGAGCGACACAAACACTAAAAAAACTATGGCAAGATCCGGTTTATCGAAAAATATTTCACGAAAAAATTGTTAGCGCAAATAAAAAAAGAATCACTAACAATACCGGCAAGATTAAGTTTCTTAAAGTATGTCGAGAAGTTTTGAAAGAACATAAAATTTTAAATCAGGATTTATATAAACAAAAACGGGAAATGATTTACAAATACGGTTGTGCAACTTCTTGGCAAACTGGCATACGAAAATATTATAATAATGACAAGAAAATCTTGCTCGATGCTTTAAACAAGAATCACAGAGTTATAAAAATAGAATTCTTAAAACAAAAGAAAGATGTATATGATATAACAATAGAAAAAAGCCATAACTTTGCCTTAGCTGCGGGGGTTTTTGTCCATAATTCAATAGACGGAGACCCCGCCGCGGCACAGAGATACACAGAAGCAAAAATGACAAAACTTGCGGGAGAAATGATAAAAGATTTGGAAAAAGAAACTGTAAACTTCAAACCAAACTATGAAAATACAAGAAAAGAACCGGTGATACTTCCATCCGCGGTCCCCAATCTTATTTTAAACGGCACCCTCGGTATTGCCGTTGGTATGGCAACAAACATACCGCCGCATAATATAAAAGAAATTATTGATGCTGCTGTTTATCTTGTAGATAATAAAAATGCAACAACAGAAGAGTTAGCTGAATTTGTAAAAGGACCAGATTTCCCAACGGGTGGAATAATTTTTGGAAGGCAGGATATATTGCATGCATATGTTAATGGAAGAGGGGGGATTTTGGTTAGGGGAGAAGCTGAAATTTTTGAGGAAAAACCGGGGCAGTTCCAGATAGTAATTTCATCAATTCCATTCAGGGTTAACAAGGCCGAACTTATACAAAAAATAGCGGATTTAGTTAAAAATAAGAAAATAGAGGGAATAAAAGGTATTAGAGATGAATCAACGAAGGATATAAGAATTGTTATAGAACTTAAATCCGGCTCTCATCCAAACAAAATTTTAAACACGATATATAAACATACACAACTTGAAGATACTTTTCATGTAAATATGGTTGGTCTGGTTGATGGAGTCCCTCAGACCCTTTCCCTAAAGATAATTTTGGAAGAATTTATATCTCATAGAGTTATTGTCATCAGAAGAAGAACCGAGTTTGATTTAAAAAAGGCGGAAGCAAGGGGGCACATCTTGATTGGCTTGAAAAAGGCCTTAGATCATATAGACAAAATAATAAAACTTATAAAATCGTCAAAAGATACACAAACCGCGCACGCAAATTTAATGAAAGAATTTAAGTTCTCTTCTTTGCAGGCGACAGCGATACTTGAAATGAAACTTCAAAAACTTGCCGGGCTTGAAAGGAAAAAGATAGATGACGAATTGGAGGAAAAGGGGAAACTTATAAAAGAATTAAAACTTATTCTTGCTTCACCCTATAGAATACTTTCAATTATTAAAGATGAGATGAAAGAAATAAAAGACAAGTATGGTGATGAAAGAAAAACAAAAGTTTTCGCAAATAGAATAAAAGATATATCTATAGAAGATATGGTTCCAAACAAAGAAGAGGTTTTGGTTTTTACAGCCGGAGGTTATATTAAGAGAACAGACCCAACTGAATTTAAAACCCAAAAAAGAGGTGGGGTAGGCGTTGTTGATATAAACACAAAAGAAGAGGATTTTGTAACAAGATTTTTAACAGCGTCTACACACAGCGATCTCCTATTCTTTACCGACAAAGGAAAGGTTTATCAAATAAAAATGTATGACTTACCAGAAGGGAAAAGAGCAACAAGAGGAAAATCTATAATGAATTATATTTCTCTCGGAGAAGATGAAAAAATAACATCTATATTGCCAATGTCAGCAGGTGAAGAAAAAGACGGGTTATCTCTTTTGATGCTCACAAAAAATGGTGTTGTAAAAAAGACACTGGCCAAGAATTTTTCTGATGTTCGCAGAAGCGGGATTATTGCAATAAATCTTTCAAAAGATGACGAGCTTGTCTCCGCATCTTTTGTTGAAAAAGGAGACACCGTTGTTGTGGTAACAAAAAAAGGACAATCCATACACTTCAAGGAGATTGACATAAGGGCTATGGGGAGAACTGCAGCTGGGGTTCGCGCTATAAAATTGGGCAAACAAGACGAAGTAGTTGGTATTGATATCGCTAAAAAAGAACTTAAAAATATCCAATTACTTGTTATAACAAAAAATGGGTATGGCAAAAAAACACCGTTAAAAGAGTATAAAGTGCAAAAAAGAGGTGGTAGTGGCGTAAAAACAGCGAAAATAACCCCAAAAACGGGTGAACTAATGTCATCAAAACTTATTACTGACATAGAAGAAGAAATAATATCAATATCAAAAAAAGGACAGGTTATAAGAATAAACATCAAAGAAATACCAGCATTAGGAAGACAAACACAGGGAGTTAGAATAATGAAACTTAGAGACGGTGATAGTATAGTGTCCTTAATTTGTCTTTAATCTTTTCCCCACTCTTTGAATAAAAAAGTTGTTTTTAAGATATAATAATTCCATTAGGTGGTTTTAATTATTGATATTTTTGAAAAGAAAATTCAAAATTACCCCATACCATTCGCTTCGCAAAGCTACGGGGCAGGCAAATCACAAATCACAAATCACAAATCACAAATCACAAATCACAAATTTATCCCGTAGCCAACTTGTTGTGGTACTGGGACAATATCAAAATTCTAATTTCCCAAATTCAAAACATCTTTATTTTAGTATTTTGTGTTTTGGTTATTGTAATTTATTTGTAATTTGGTGCTTGTGTTTTGGAATTTATTTTATATTTATGTTTCTAGATCCACAAAATAATATAAAACAATTTGATTTAAGCGCCGGAATGAAGGTGGCCGATATTGGCGCCGGTTCTGGTTTTAATAGTTTTGCCGCGGCGGAAGAGGTTGGAATGGCTGGGGTTGTTTATGTAATTGATATTCAAAAAGATTTATTGTCTAAAATAAAAAATGAATCCAAAGAGAGAAATCTTAGGAATATAGAAATAATTTGGGGTGATGCAGAAAAAGAAAATGGGACTCGTTTGGAAAATGAATCAGTTGATGCGGCTATTGTTTCCAATTTATTTTTTCAAGTGGAAAATAAGGGCAATTTTTTGAAAGAAGTTTTTAGAATATTAAAACCGAAAGGAAAACTGCTTTTCATTGAATGGAGCGGTCCATTCGGCGGCATTGGTCCATCAAAAGAAAGTTTTGTACCGGAAGAAAAAGCAAAAAAATTTTTGGAAGAAGGTGGTTTTTTAATTGAAAAGAAAATTTTTGTTGGGGAGTACCATTATGGGTTTATATTAATCAAAAAGCCCTAAATGGGCTTTTTGATCCATAATTCAAATGCTCTGGGAGAGCATTTGAATCCATAATGTGTTCGTGTTCGTGTTCGGGGGAGTTTTTTTATCTACCTCAGTAAAATATCCATAATCATAAAATGAAAAACTTTCAAACCATAATAATTTTTGTTTTTGCCGCTCTTGCTCTTTTAGGAGTTATTCTTTTTGCAATACAAAAATCAAATTCAGGCGAGGCCATCCCTCAAATATCTTTATGGGGAACAATGAACAGTAATATATTTAATAAAATTTCAAATGAAATGGGGTCAAATAAATTAGCTCCATTTAAAATAAATTATAAACAGTTCAGGGAAGATAATTTTGACAGTGAATTAATAGAAGCGCTTGCCTCCGGTGTAGGCCCAGATGCGATTATCCTTTCACAAGATAAAATTTTAAAATACGAGAATAAAATATTTAGCGTGCCATTTTCAAGCTTTTCCGAAAGAAATTTTAGAGACGGTTTTATAGAGGGGGCTGAAATTTTTTTGACCAAAGATAGCATCATAGCGTTTCCACTCACGATTGACCCGTTAGTTATGTACTGGAATAGAGATGTGCTATCAAATGTTGGAATTGTAAAACCGCCGGTTTATTGGGACGAAATTTACCCAATGGTCAAGAAAATAACCGAGAAGGATAATTCACAAAACTTAAAAAGGATGACAATTGCCTTTGGTGAATTTATTAATGTAAAAAACGCAAAAGAAATAATTTCAATATTAATAATACAATCAGGGGACCCAATAGTTAAAAGGAGCGAAAATAAAATTGACATTACATTGGGCAGAACAACAAGTTCCACAATTCCACCAGCCGAATCATCAGTCAGATTTTACACAGAGTTTTCAAATCCATCTAAAGATATGTATACATGGAATAAATCCCTAAATAATTCTCTTCAAGAGTTTTTAGCCGGCAATCTTGCATTTTATATTGGGTTTGCGAGTGAGTTGCCGGGCCTAAGAGAAAAAAATCCAAATCTCAATTTTGATGTTACTAAACTGCCACAAATTAGAGACAGCCAGACATATAAAACATTTGCGAATATAAATGGGATAGCGGCTTTGAAAAGTTCACCCAATGTAAGTAATATTATAAAAATAATAGGATATTTAATTAGTAGTGACGCATCTTTGCTGTTCAGTAAATCTTTTAATTTACCGCCAGTAAAAAGAGAATTACTTGCAGAAAAACAAACAGACGCGTATAGGGGCATTTTCTATGATTCTGCTATAATTAGTAGAGCTTGGTTGGACCCGAATCCATATGAAACAAGCGCTATATTTAAAAACATGATTGAGAACATAACCTCTGGCAAGCTCAGGATAAGTGAATCTATCGGGAGGGCAAGCGCGGAGATAAAAAATTTAGTTAAATGACTTTAAAACCTCTGGGAGAGGTTTTAAAGAGTAGTGCCAGATTTTTTATCCATACATGGAAACCTCTGGGAGAGGTTTTAAAGAGTAGTGCCAGATTTTTTATCCATAATATTTTTGTGTGTTTTAAAGAGTAGTGCCAGATTTTTTATCCATAATTCAAAATATCCATAAGGACATTTTGAATCCATAATTAAATGATTTTAGAACAAATAAATAAAAATAAAATCTTATTTAAAATTATAACAGTATCTGTTTTCGTACTATTTTTGTTTAATATGTCAGTGGCATATGGAGCTGGTATTGTCCCCGCCTGCGCTTCAAACCCAACCGGTTGTGGATTTGATGATATGTTGATATTGGCTCAAAATATAATAACATTCATTCTTTATATAGCAGCCACAATTGCTGTAATAATGTTCACATATGCAGGAATTTTGTATTTAACTGCTAGTGGAAAATCTGGACAAATAGAGCAGGCGCATAAAATCTTTCTAAATGTTCTTATAGGTTTTATAATTGTTTTATCTGCGTGGCTTGTGATTAACACAATCGCAAATGCGCTTCTTGATAAAAGCAACTTTAAAACTTATTTAGAATAATTGATTTGGCGAGTTTATATAATAAATTTTATTCAAATTAATAGATTTAATAATTAAAAAATATGTTTTTAAAAATAGAAAAATATAAGATGACAATGTGGGGAGCGATATCTTTTTTATTGCTTTTTCCTTTATATAAAATTAATGCGGCGGAGGTAACTGTAAAGGGGTCATTAAAAAACCCACTGGGGACCACCGACACTGTTCCGGCCCTAATAACAAAAATCTTGACCGATATAGTCACTCCAATAGGCGGAGTTGTGATTGTATTTTTTATAATTTATGCTGGGTTTTTGTTTGTAAAAGCGCAAGGTAATGCAGAAAAAATAGAAGAGGCGAAGAAGATATTATTTTATGTTGTGATAGGCGCCGCTGTCATATTAGGCGCAAATTTGATAGCCACCGTTATTAGTGGAACAATAGGAAATCTTTAAATTAGAAACCTCTGGGAATTTAAATGGTCTGGGAATTTAAATGCTCTAAATGAGCATTTAAATCCACAATCTTTTGTTAAATATTTGAATCCACAATATATTTCTGAGCATTTAAATCTACAGTATTTTGTTTCTAATCCACAATGTTTTCTTTGAGCTTTTAAGGAATGGTGTCAGATTTTTTAATTTATAATATTTACAATCTATAAAAAATACATGAATTCCGTTAGAAATAAAAAGGGGTAATATATAAAAAATAATCATTAAAATATAAATATGGTCAACAAATTAAAAATTATTAAAAAAATCTACGAGAACTCGCAATCCCCAATCTCTAATTGGATGAAAAAAATGGTTCTGATTATTTTTTCTTTTATTACACCGCTTTTTGCTGGCGCCGCGGCCATAGAGGGAGATAATTTTAAAGAAATAATTGAAAGCATCGCAGGATTTTTAAATGAACCTGTAATTCCTACCTTGGTTGGCCTTTCTCTGCTGTGGTTTCTTTTTGGGCTGGCGCAGTTTATTCGCTCTGCTGGAAATCCAGAGGCCATAGAAGAAGGCAAGAAGAAAATGTTATACGGAGTAGTTGGTTTGTTTGTTATAGTTTCAGTTTGGGGTTTGGTTGGTATTCTTAGAGAGACATTTGGAATTTAACTTGAAAATCTCTTAATGAGATTTTCAAGAGTTGTGCCAGATTTAATCCACAGAAAATGATTGATTAAGGGGTTGTACTATATTATTATTAATAGAGTCATTTTGACAAAAATTATTAAAGGTCGTTAATTAAAATGTGCCCAATAAGGCACAAAATTTACCCCGTTAAATCCTGTTTCGCCCATACGGGCAAAGCATGTCCGCCTCGGGCGGAATTTAACAGGGTGAATTAAATATATTATGAAAAAAATAACATCAATTTTAATGGGGATGTCATTTATGTTTCCTTTGATTTCATTTGCCGCTACTGGCGGTACAGACCTAGATACCTTGATAGGCAAAATTGCTGATTGGATAAATATTCTTACTCCAATAGTTGTAGCTTTGGCGCTCCTTTATTTCTTTTATGGTCTCGCAGTATTTATTCTAAAATCTGGGGATGAAGAAAAAAGAAAAGAAGCAAAGGGTATAATGATATACGGCGTAATCGCTCTATTTGTTATGGTTTCTGTTTGGGGTCTTATAAGCATATTGGTTAATACTCTTGAAATTGGAACTGGTGGAACAGAAAATGTTCCTTATATTCTCCCATAATAATTTGTTATGACGGGTCTATTGAATAAAATTAGTGATCAAATAATAAATCCCATTATACTTTTACTTTTTGTTCTCGCACTTCTTTATTTTATTTGGGGTGTTACCCAATATGTTATAAAAGCTGATAGCGATGAGCAAAGAGAACAGGGTAAGCAACATATGATATGGGGAGTGGTTGGTATGTTTATTATGGTTGCTGTTTATGGAATTATAGAAATCATAAAAAATACAATAGGAGTATAATAATAAATTTTTCCGCTAAAGGCGGATGAAAGATTTAAAAATTAAAAAACAATCCCTCCCTATCTTTTGATAAAGAGGGGTTGTTTTTGTATGTGTGTAAAAGAGTTTTTCTTTATCAAATATATTTATTTACATATGTTTATTACATATTTTTATATTACATATAATTGGGGTTGTTTTTGTATGTGTGTAAAAGAGTTTTTCTTTATCAAATATATTTATTTACATATGTTTATTACATATTTTTATATTACATGTAATTATTGTATATATATGCTAAGACATATAGCGTTTGCCAATACTAATAAAAAAAGTAAAATAAAAAGTAATTCAAAGATTTCCATCGTGTTTAACATTATCATATATATATATAATATCTAAGACATATAGCGTTTGCCAATTTTAAAGAAAATAAAAAACAAATTGTTGGTGTATATAATTTGTTAATAAATACCGCACTACACTATACATCCTAA